>JBGTMF010000268.1:0-3343 GCA_041743795.1 Thermodesulfobacteriota bacterium
GCCGCCCCGGCGACGACCCGTTTTGCTGCGCGCCGCAGCACTTCTCGTCCGCGCGCGCGGGGGCCGTGCGGCGGCACGCAACTCGTCGAACGCGTCGTCGACGAAACCGCCAAGATCGGCGACGTCGGGCACCAGATCCCAATCGGCGGCGATGCCCCAATACAACTTCATGTCATAGCTGAACAGCGCGAAACCGAGACCCTGGTCGGCGAACAGCGGCACGTGCGGGAAGGACTCCGCCATGCGCGAGTCGAGCAGGTACAGAGGAACGTGCGGACCGGGCACGTTGGTGACTATCAAGTTGTAGAGATGCGACTGGTTTACGAAGCGGGCGCCCAGA
The DNA here is from genome assembly GCA_041743795.1 of Thermodesulfobacteriota bacterium. Lineage (GTDB taxonomy): Bacteria > Desulfobacterota > Binatia > HRBIN30 > CADEER01 > CADEER01. The sequence continues at coordinate 341 of JBGTMF010000268.1, forward strand.
CTCAAAATATTGCCCGTCGTCAGTTCCGCCGCCTCAGTCAGCATCTGGCCGCCGAGCGCGCTCTCGTCGCTCTTGTGCGCGCGTGTCATTTCGACGATGCGCGCGTGGCGCCGCGCCGGAACAACTTCGTTGATCGGTAGGTCGACGATCCAAGCGGAAACGCGGTTGCCTGTCTGCCCGCGCTGGTCCTTACTGCGCACGCTGACCGGAACGACTACGCGAAACGGATCGGCCACGGATTCGCCGCGAGCCTGCAGGAAGCCGCGCACGGCACCCGCCGTCGTCGCCAGCACGACGTCGTTCAGGCTGCCGCCGAGAGCCGCTTTGATGCGGCTGACGTCCTCGATCGGCGTCTCCGTCCAGGCCAATCGGCGGTGCGGCCCGACTGGTTTGTTGAACGGCGCCGGCGGCGGAATGGCTGCGCCGGCGCGCAGCAGATTTACGAGCGCACCCACTCGCTTCGGCACCTCACTACCGGTGCGCGTGGGGTCCGAAGCGAGCGAACCCAATCCGCGCAGAAGTCGACCCGAGGCGCGGACGCGGCGCACCAACTCGTCGCCCAGCAACTCGCGGTCCCCCGGCGCCGGACGCGGCTTCCAGCGAATCGGCGCATCGATCGCTTTCGTCGGCTCCAGCCCGAGCAGCGCGGCGAGAATGTCGACACCGGCGACACCGTCCACCATGCAATGGTGCACCTTGGTGATCATGGCGAAACGCCCGCCCGCGAGCCCCTCGATGAACCAGCTCTCCCACATCGGCCGCTCTCGATCGAGCGGCCGCTCGAGGATCTCCGCGCAACGCCGTTGCAGCTGCTTCATGCCACCTGGGCGTGGCAGGCTGGCGTGGCGCACGTGGTACTCCAACTCGAAATGCGAATCGTCGATCCACACCGCGTCGCCGGTGAGGGGAATCATCCGCAACTTCTGGCGGTAGCGCGGGACCAGGTGCAGCCGCGAGGCGAAGTAGCGGCGGATGCGGTCGATGTTCAACCCCCCATCGGTGAGCAAACTACCCGGCTCGAACACCGTCACCAGGGCGACGTGCATGTACGTGTTCGGCGTTTCGAAGGCGAGGAACGTCTCGTCCAATGCCGTCAGCCTCTCGTAGTTCGCCGCCGTCGCCATCATCATCACTCCTCGTCAGAGGCGAAGTGCAACGGCGATGCCAAGGGCGAGATGACAACCAGGCCCGCCACATCACGCGCCGCAACGCGCGAATGCGCCCGGCAATCGCCTGATTTCTAGGCAAGCGATCACAACTTGGGCAGCGGCGCGGCGGCGGCCTGTCAGGCTGCCGCAGCATTTGCGCAGTCAGCGGCGAAGATTCGAGAGGATCTCGGCACCGCCGACGAAGGTACCGATGGTGCTGCCGAGATTGGTGAGGAAGAAGACGAGGAAGATGCGCAACAGCCGATTCGACCACCACATGCGCGGTGTTCGCATATCGGTCATGACGCTGTGAAGCTCGCGCACCAACGGCGGCCGCAAATAGGTCTGCACGAACGCCGCCACATACCCGGCGCCGATTACCGGCGTCAGGCTGGTGATCGGTGCCGCGATAAACGCGGTTGCCAGGGTCGCCGGGTGACCGAACGAGATGGCCGATCCCAGCATCGCAGGCAGGCCGTTGGCGAAGATCCAGTAGCGAGCATTGTCGATCGCCTCCGCCAATCCCTCGCGCACGCCAATCGCCGCGATCGCGCCGAGAACGACTGCCGGCACGCCCCATCCTATCCACTTCACCAGCGACGAAGCTGGCGGGAGTTCGTCGAGCGCCGGCAAATCGACGGACTCATTGTTCTCCAAGGTGCGCCGCACTCCCTGCAAATGGCCGGCGCCGAGGACGGCGATCAGCCGCAGACCGCCCGCGTTGCGAATCTTCTCGGCCAGATACAGGTCGCGCTCGTCGATCAGCACACGCTTCAAACTAGGGAACTCGGTTCCGAGTTCATCCATCAATTTGGTGACGACGTCCTGCTGGCGCAGCTCGCGCAGCTCCTCTTCGCTCATCTCGGGCGAGTCGAACAGCGACGCCAGCATCGCGCCGATGAGCTGGAACTTTCGCCACAGGGAGAGCGATCCCCAAGCCCGGCGCAAGGTGATACGCACGTCGCGGTCACAGAGTTCGACGCGCGCTCCCTGCTCGTCGGCCTCCCTCGTCGCCGCCAGCAACTCGGCACCCGGTTGGACTCCCAGGTGGCCTCCCAACTGCTTCTGGTAGGACGCCAGCACCAGATTGAAGATCAAGGTGCTGAGTTGTTTGCGCCGCAACACCTCGCGAAGGTCGAGCGATTCGAACTTCTGCTCGCTGCGCAACGCCTGGTAGCGACGATCGTCGAGTTCGACACAGACGCAATCTGGTTTTTCGGAGGCGATGAGTTCGCGCGCCAGATCGGCCGACTCGCGCGAAACGTGCGCCGTGCCAACCAGCAGGATCTCGCGCTCGCCGAGGCGAACGACGATCACGTCGCTCGACTCGCGCCCGCCCCTGGCCGCCGGTGGCGATTCGATTTCGGACTCGCTCATCGACGGAAGCTTGTAACAGGTATGGCGAGGACTGGGGAGTGGGGAGCGCAGGCGGCGGGTGGGGGGATGGTGTGGAGTCCGCGGTGTGGTAACGCATGGGTCGAGGTGGCTCCCATGATGATCCGCTACATCGCTGTCCCCGTCGCTTGTGCGTTCAGTCTCGCGACCGGCTGCGTCATGGCCCCGCGCAAGCCGCTGCACGACCAGGTGGCGAGCGGCGACGCGGACGCCGTACGGCAACTCATCGCCGACGGAGCCGACGTCGAGCGCAAGAGCTGGGAGGACGGCGGCAAGGCGTTACACGTCGCCGCCGAGCAGGGCAACGCGGAGATCGTCGACATTCTCCTGCGCAACGGCGCCGAGGTGAACCCGCGGCGACGCGGCGATGGAGCGACGCCGCTACACCTGGCCGCCGCGGCCGGTCGGGATGCAGTCGTCCTCCGTTTGATCGCCGCCGGCGCCGACGCCGATGCCAAGC
>JBGTMF010000269.1:0-1830 GCA_041743795.1 Thermodesulfobacteriota bacterium
GAGCGCCAGGAGTGCCGTGCCGAGGGCGAGAAAGGCGAGGCAGGTATTCAGCGCGGGCGGCACGCGGGCGCTGTCGTAGAGCAACGGCGCGCCGAAGAGATAGGCCAGGGAGAATGCCGTGAAAAGCCCGAGCAGCAAGCATGCCAGCCACCACGCCAGAAGACCGGACCAGATGACGTGGGTCGCGCGCCAGGCACGGGCGACGAGAAACGACGAGCTGGAGAGAAGAAACCCAATCGCCGTCACCGGGGAAATACGGCCAATTGCGATTCCGGCGACGGTGCCGTCGGTGTGGAACCCGAGGCCCTCGATCGGCAGATGGATTCCCAGTGCGGTCGAGACGATGAGGACCAGCGCCAGCAGGGCCAGGGCAGCGTGCGCGGCCATCGCCAAGGAGCCCCAACGCCCGCTCGATCGCGCCGCGGGCAGAGCCACCGTCAACCCGTGCAGCACGAAGAGCAGTGCGCTGATCGGCGCCATCGGGATCCACGCCGCACCGAAGCCCTGCAAGAGAGGCTCCTGCAGCCACCAGCCGAGCAGCGCCAAGGCACCGATCGCGGACGCGAGACTGCCTGCGAGAACAATCAGGCGAGCTTGGGAAGCCACGCTGCGGTCGGCATCCGTCATCACTGCCGCTATTACTCCATTATACCCAATTGGAAAAGGATCGATTGTAGCAGGTGATCCATCGCGCAATGAAAGGCGCGCGCCGATCCTGCTAGGCGAGCGAGTCGCAGCGAACCCGTCCCCGCTCGATTCCGACACACCGCGTCGCGCAGATCCCCGATCGGAATGGGCTTGCAAACGGCCTTCCGTTTGCCCGGTCAATCGGAAAAGGAGTAGAAGTGCGGTCGGCGTAGGTGCGGGAGGAGATCGAGATGACCGTATGGAACCTGTTTCGCGCGATGGTCGCAGCGGCGGCCCTGGCGCTGGTCGGCTGCGGCGCCAATCTGACGATCGAGAGCGCGCCCAATCCGGGAGTTCTCGGCCAGCCTGTCGTCTACACTGTTACAGTGGAGAATACTCTGAGCTGCCCGCTGACCAATCCGACGCTCGAGATCTTTGTCACTTCCGCACTCGCCAACGGCGAGTTGGGCGGGTTCGAAGATCTCGATCAGTTCTGCGGGCTACTCAACGATCCGACCGAGATATGCAACTTCATCGTCGCCGAACCCGACGAAATCGAGGGGACGGAAGGAATCGCGTCCTTCTGCTGCGACAACGAAACCTTTGCCCAGGAGAATCCCGAGATCTGTACGACCGCGGTATCGAACCCACCGACCACCGTCAGCATTCGCGAGGCGATCATCGCCCGCGCGCGCGCCCTCGGCCTGCCGGTCGACAAGATGCAGTCCGGAACCCTACAGGCGACCACTTCCGGCGGCGCGCCGCTGGTGTGCATGCCGCTGTTCGCCGACGCGACGGGAGCGGGGTTCGAGTGCGCACTCGACGATCTCCCGGTTGGCGGCAGCCAGGTGATCACCGCGACGTTCACGCCGACGGCACCGGGGAACTACTACGCGTTCGCATTGCTCGATGGCTTCGCCGAGTGCGATGAGGGCGAATTTTTGCCGGGCGGTACGGCATGCCTGATTTCGGCCGTCGGCGTCGCGACACAGGCGCCAGCGGCGTCGGGCGCGACGGTGATCGTCATGCTGTTGGGATTGCTCGCGCTCGGCGGGGTCGCCCTGCGGGCTCGGCGACGCCAGGGTTGATTTGCGCCATCAGTTGACGGCGCAAATCGTCGTCCGCGAGAGAGGCGGCTGATCGCTCGAGCACCGCGTTCGCCCGTGCCAGCGCCGCCTCCGCCTCGGCGCGCTTGCCGTCGCG
>JBGTMF010000270.1:0-1621 GCA_041743795.1 Thermodesulfobacteriota bacterium
GACCCGGCACGCCGTCGCATACACCGACGCGCACCTTCACCGCGACGCAGTCGGTCACCCGGACGCGCACGGCGACGCGAACGCAGACCCGCACCCGCACGCTCGTTCCCGGCACTGCGACCCGTACGCCGACTGTGACGCGGACCAGCACGCGAACGCGAACCAACACCCCCTTGCAGCCGACGGCAACGACGACGCGGACGCCGACGCAAACACTGATACCGAGTCCGACGTCGTCGGTGCCGACGGGGCCGACGGTCACGCACTTCGGTCTGGCAACAGCCAGTGACCTCCTCGTCGAACCGTCGGGGGAGTTCGTCGGCGGTGTTCCCGTCTACACCCGACCGTTCGGCTCCGGATTCTCGCTCGTCGTCGAGGCGGCGCCGGGCATTTCCGGCCGGCCGGTCGCCGCCTCCACCTTCAATCCCTTCGGCAGTCCCGACCTGCAGATCCAGGTGACGCGGCCGTTGGGTAACGGCAGCGCCACGGTGTGCGACAACGATCCGTCGATGATCGGCGGAGTACCTGCCATCAATCCGCCGATGTTTTCGACGGCCGAGAGCGTCGTCGGTGCGATGAACGATCTGGCATGTCGTTTCGTCGATGGCCAGAACCGGACGTTGGCTCGCAACTGCTCCGGCGGCGATCCTTGCCTCTTGCGACCCAACGGCCTGTTCTCCTGCGCTGTTGAAGCATCGCGGGCGCAGTTTTGCGGACTCGTCTCGCAGAACCTTTCCTTCCCTTCGGGCGACACCTTGGTCAGCGTCCGCGTGCGCGACAGCGGGGGCAACGTCGGCCCGGTGGCGCAGATCATCGTACGGATCCCGTGAGCGAGGGGTGAGACGCCGAGGTTGCCTGCGTGCCGCCGCTGACCTCGGTCAGTGTACCAGTGGCAGTTCGGTGCGTTCGCGTTTCTCGACTTCGTCGCGCACGCGGATCGCCAGGGCGGCGAACGCCTTGGCGTGATCGCCATTCGGCGCCGAGACGACGATCGGCGTGCCCTCGTCGCTGCTCTCGCAGATCTGGCGGGCCAAGGGTATTTCACCGAGAAAGGGGATCTCGCTGTCGGCCGCCATGCGCGCCCCGCCGCCGTGGCCGAAAATCTCGGAGCGATGGCCGCAGCCGGGGCAGAGGTGGAACGACATGTTCTCGACGACGCCGAGGACCGGTGCTCCCACCTGATGGAACATGGCGATGCCGCGCTGTACATCGAGCAGCGCAACATCCTGCGGCGTCGTGACGATGACGCCACCGGCCAGCGGCGCCTGTTGGGCGATGGTCAGCTGCGCGTCTCCGGTGCCCGGTGGCAGATCCAGGATCAGGTAGTCGAGTTCACCCCAATCGACGTCGCGAAAGAACTGGGTGAGCAATTTGCCGATCATCGGCCCACGCCAGATGACCGGCTGACCACGGTTGATGAACATGCCGAGAGAAATGGCGGCGATGCCGTGCGCCCGCATCGGTTGAATGCGGTCGCCCTCGCTGCCGGCGCCCGACTCGCCGGCGATGCCGAGCAGGAGCGGAACGCTGGGGCCGTAAACGTCGGCGTCGAGCAATCCGACCGAGTAGCCCATCGCGCGCAGCGCGATGGCGAGGTTGACGGCGACGGTCGATTTGCCGA
>JBGTMF010000271.1:0-5498 GCA_041743795.1 Thermodesulfobacteriota bacterium
CGGCGACCTGATCCTCGTCGGCGGCTTCGGCGAAGGCGCCGATGTTATGCTCTTTCGCGCCACCGAGGCGATCGCCAGCGGCCGCGCCGCGGCGCCGGTGCGCGCCTGCATCGACGCCGCTCAGTCGCTGCCGTCGTATGAAAAATATCTCAAGTACCGCCGACTGGTGGAGGTCGACGAACCGAGCGACGTCGTCACCAACGTCCTCGAACACAGGGAACTGCAGCAGAACGTCCGCCTGCACGGCAGCCGCTGCCGCGCCTGCGGCCAGGTGCAGTACCCGGTGGCGCGGGTTTGCGTCGCCTGCCTGGGCCGCGAATGCCTCGACGACACGCCGATCGGCCGACGCGGAACGGTTTTCACCTGCACCGTCGATCACCTCGTCGCCAACCTCGAACACCCGCTGCCCATGGCTGTCGTCGACGTCGATGGCGGCGGGCGTTTGTACCTGCAGGTGGCCGACGCCGATAGCATCGAAATCGGTCAACCGGTGGTGCTGACCTACCGCCGCATGCACGAAGGCGGTGGCAACCGGAACTACTATTGGAAGGCGCGGCGATCGCGCCCGTCGGCGCCTCAGCCATGAAAGACCGTGTCGCAGTCATCGGTGTCGGCTGTACCCGCTTCGGAGATCTCTTCGAGCAGAGCTACGAAGATCTCATTTGCGATGCGGCGTTTCAGGCGTACGACGACGCCGGTATCGATGCCGCCGCTATCGATGCGGCGTATCTCGGCACATACATGCCGGGGCCGTCGGGCGGCAAGGCGGCGGTTTCGCTCGGCGATGCGCTGCGCCTGTACGACCGGCCGATCACCCGCGTCGAGAACTACTGTGCGACGGGCACCGACGCCTTTCGCAACGCGTGCATGGCGGTCGCCTCGGGGACCCACGACGTCGTCCTGGTGCTCGGTGCCGAGAAGTTGAAGGACCGCGGCGGCCGCGGTTTGCCGCGCTTCGGTCATCCGCTGTTGGCCAAGGGCAACTCGGCGCCGGGTTTGTTTGCCTTGGCGGCGAACCGCTACATGCACACCTTCGGCGTCGGGCGCGAGACTCTCGCCAAGGTCGCGGTAAAGAATCACTATAATGGCGCGCGCAACCCGAAAGCGCATCTGCGCATGGAAGTGACCGTGGAGAAAGTGTTGAGCGCGCCGATGATCTCGTCGCCGTTCGGTCTCTTCGACTGCTGCCCGACCACCGACGGCGCCGCCGCCGCCATCGTCTGTCGCGCCGACCTGGCGTCGCGCTTCACCGATCGCCCGATCTGGGTCAAGGGCGTCGGCCTCGCCGTGACTACCGGCCGGCCCTACTTCGACCCGACCTTCGACTACCTCGGCTTCCGCTCGACGGCGCACGCCGCCGACCAGGCCTACGCGATGGCCGGCATCAGCGCCGGCGACATCGACTTCGCCGAGGTGCACGACTGCTTCACCTGGACCGAGATCTCCAACATCGAAGACCTCGGCTTCTGCGCAAAGGGCGAAGCGCCGCATTGGATCGACGAAGGCCGCACCAGTCTCAACGGCGATCTGCCGATCAACCCGAGCGGCGGCCTGAAGTCCTTCGGCCACCCCATCGGCGCCAGTGGTGTGCGCATGATCTACGAATGTGTCGAACAACTGCTCGGACGCTGTGGCGAACGCCAGGTTGCCAACCCCCACCTCGGCCTGGCTCACAACGTAGGCGGCCCCGGCGCGGTCTCCTGCGTCATCATTCTCGGCAACGAATAGGCGGCGAGCCCCGCACCCGGCCACCCACTGGCCGCCGCGCGCATCGTTACCATTGCGGCGCTTTCCCGGGAATTCGCCTGTACGGTGTTGGTCGTTGCCGGCAATGCAACTTCTGTTCGTCAGGCCTTACGCTATGGCATTGCGCTTGCATCGAGTTTGGCTCGGTCACATGGATCCAATGATACCCAACATGTCTCGGCGGTCTTCCATGAGTCCGTCCGCGTGGATGAATCGCAAACGACTGGTATTGGTCGTGCGATCGGTCGTCGTCGCAACGGCGGCCTACCTGGCGTTGGGGGCGGGCGAGGTTGGCCTCACCGCCTCGTTCTTGGCGGTCGGCGTATTTGCTTTGTCGCATGCCTTGTTGATCGCGGTACCGCGCGAGCGTTTCGACGACCCGCGCTTCGGTCCGCTCCTCCTGCTCGGCGACAGTGTATTGATCTTGCTGTGTCTGACCTGGACGCAGGGAATCTCGCAGGACTTGATCCTCGTATACTTCTTCACCGTCTTTCTCATTTCCATCGGCGAGACGCTCGGCCAGGTCGCCATCGCCACCGCGCTGGTCGCCGGCATGTACGGATACTGGCTGTGGGTCGACAGCGGTCAGGCGCTGACGCCGGCGATGTGGGTGCGGCTGCCGTTCTTCTTCCTCATCGGCGTCTTCTACGCGTCGTTGACCGAGCAATTAAAGGAGGAGCGTCGCCGCCGTCTCACCGCGGAGTTCGAGACGCGCCAGGTGCGCCTGCTCCTCGAGTTGGCAGGCGCCTTCTCCGAGAGCGAAGTGACCGAGGATTTCGTCCGCGGTATGGGGCGGTTTGTCGAAGGCGCATGCGATGGTGTGCGCTGCCGGGTGATCGATGCCGAAGTGGCGAGCGAAGCTGGTCAAGGTCTGCTCGCCTTCCCGTTGCGATCGCGCGGTGAGTCGTACGGTTCGCTGCTCGTCGATACGTCGTCGCGCGGCCCGCTCACCGATCGCGAGGTGTGGATCTGCCAGATCGTCGCCCACACGGCGGCCGGCGCACTTTATTCGGCCGAGCAGTCGACCGAAGCGGAAACTGCGGCACGAGCCAAGGACGAGTTCCTCGCCACCGTCTCGCACGAGTTCCGTACACCGCTGCACGCGATCCTCGGCTACCTCGAGATTCTCGACAGTGCGATCGACAAGAGCGCGGATCCGATGATCGAAGAGGGTATCGACCGCATGCGGGTGAATGGCTGCCGCCTGAAGAACCTGCTCGAAGAACTGTTGACCTTTGCCGAGTTGCGCGCTGGGTACGGTCGCATCGTCGCCGAGCCCCTGTCGCTGACCGCGCTCTTCGACGAACTCGGCAGGCAGACGCGCGAGCAGATCGGCGATAAGGCGGTGACGGTGTCGTGGCAGGTCGACGCCGACGCCGATTCGATGACCAGTGACCGGCGCAAGATGATTCAGGCGCTGGCAGGACTGCTCAGCAATGCCGCGAAGTTCACCGAGCAGGGGCGCATCAACGTCATGGCGCGCCGACTCGGCGATAGCACGGTGGAGATCGTCGTCTCGGACACCGGCATCGGCATCGCCTCGTCGGACCTGGCGTTGATCTTCGACGACTTTCGCCAGATTGATGGCTCGTTCACCCGGCGCTACGGCGGGCTGGGGGTGGGCTTACCGCTGGTGCGTGAGTTGGTGTCTCTGCTCGGTGGCAGATTGGAAGTCGACAGCGAATTCGGTCGCGGGACGACCGTGCGTCTGGTGCTGCCGCGCGCGGTTGTCGGCAAGGCGATTCTCGTCGAGCGCCGCGCCGAACGGCCGCCGTTCGAAGAGCGAGCGCGTCTGCGCAGCGTCGGCTGAAGCGGCGGCGTCAGAGGGCGAGAATCCTCGCTGCCAGTTCCGGGCCGGAGTCCTCCTGCAGGAAGTGGCCGCCTCGCACGGTCGCGTGGTCGAGTCCACGCGCTCCTGGAATCCTGTCGCGAAACACCTGTGCCCAGGCGGCGGTGGTCGAGTCACTGTCGCTGAACAGCGTCAGGAAAGGCTTCTCGAACTCACCCAGCGCGGCCCACACGGCACGATTGTGGCGTGCGTCTTCGCTGTCGGCGTCGATCGGAATGATGCGCGGGAAGGCGCGCGCGCCCGCCTTGTACGACTCGTCGGGGAAGGGGGCGTCGTAGGCGGCGACCACCGCGTCGGACAACGGGGAAACGGTGACGCTGCGGATGATCTGGCCGATCGGCAACTCGGCTGCTGCAACGGCCATCTCCATCCAGGCGGCGATGACGGCGCCGGGCCAGTCGGCCACCTCGCCGTGCGGCAGCGGCCTTGCCGTCGGCAGGATCGTATTGGCGGCCACCACCGCGGCGAACCGCCTAGCTTCGGCGGCGACCAGACTGAGGCCGATCGGACCGCCCCAGTCCTGGCAGAAGAGGGTGACGTCGCCGAGGTCGAGATTGTGCAGCAGCGAGGCGCACCATGCGACGTGACGCGGGTAGGTATAGTCGGCGACGTCGGCTGGCTTGTCCGAGCGGCCGAAGCCGATGTGGTCGGGAGCGACGACGCGGCGGCCGGCGCGCACCAGCGGTGGGATCATGGTGCGGTAGAGATACGACCAGGAAGGCTCTCCGTGCAGTAGCAGCACCGGGCGGCCGTCGCGCGGGCCCTCGTCGATGTAGTGCATGCGTAGCTGCGGACCGCCGGCGGGGCTGACCGAGGCGTAGTTGGCGGCGAACGGAAAGTCGGGCAGATCGGTGAAGCGCGATTCCGCGGTGCGCAGGATCTTCATTCCCTTCCCATAGCCCGCTCGCCGGCCGAGGGCACACTCGACGCGCCCGGTGGCTGGGCGACGGCGACGCTGGCCGCTGGCCCCGCCACCCGCGCAGCTGATAGGCAAGGCCCGATGGAAGCGGATTCTTCCTGGCTGTTCTCGGACATCGAGCAGCAGCTGCACGAGACGGCGATCGCCGCGGTCGGCTACGAGGACTTCGGCGATCCCTCGTACCTCACCGGGCTGCGCGCCCTGCTGCGCGCCTACGACGAGGACGCGCGATTGAGTGAGAACGGTCGGCTGGCGGCGCGTTACGACTTGCAGGGAGTTCTGATTCGGCGCTTGCGCAGCGAGCAGCTGCTGCGCCAGCACGCGGGCGCTCTCGCTTTCGACATCCACCGGCCGATCTTCATCACTGGCCTGGTGCGGACGGGAAGCACCGCGCTGCACTATCTGATGGGACAGGATCCCGGGCTGCAGCCGCTGCCGCACTGGTTGGCCGAGAACCCGATGCCACGACCGTCGCGCGCCGACTGGGAGTCGCACGCGAACTTCCAGCGCACCGCCAAGCGGTTGTCGGCGCTCTACGCGGACGATCCGGCGCGGGCGGCGATGCACTACATGGGCGCCGAGTTGCCGGAGGAGTGCGGTCACTTGTTGGCGCAAAGCTTCACCGACGATCGCTACATCGTCAGCACGACCTTGCCGTCGTACGCGCGCTGGTACGAGAACAACGAACACCGTCAGACCTACGAGAGGCACCGACAGCTGGTGAAACTGATCGGCGCCAGCGACCCGGACAAGCGTTGGCTGCTGAAGTATCCGGTGCACCTGCGACAACTGCCGGCGCTGCTCGCCGTCTATCCGGATGCGTGCATCGTGCAGACACACCGCGACCCGCTCACGGTACTCCGCTCCTATACGAATATGGTGATCAGCTACCGCAAGATCTTCGAAGAGCCGATCGACCGCGCCGCGGTCGCGCGCGAACTGATGGAGAGCTGGGCCGGCGCCGCCGAGCGCGGCATCGCCGCC
>JBGTMF010000272.1:0-2236 GCA_041743795.1 Thermodesulfobacteriota bacterium
CCGCGACGCGCCGGGGAAGCGCGCGCCGCGGCCAGGGGGGTCACGGGCTGGGGGCCCGTGTCAGGCAAGACAAACCGCGCACCGACGACGTCGGAGTAATGTCGCGGACATGTTGGCCAGACTGTGCGTCGTACACACGGACGGTGTCGCCCCACGTGTCGCCGCTGACGATCAATTGCCCCTCGTCGGTAGCCGCAATGCCAAGGATCCAGCCGGAGTATCCATCGAGCAAAACATCGCGCGTCGCGCCTGAGGCCAGGTCGACCGCCTGGAACGTGTCGGTCGAATGCCAAGAAGTGTAGAGCGTCTCCCCGTCGATCGCGAGGTTCCACGCGAATGAGCCATACGGGAAGGAGTGGCTGTAATCATCGGCCAGCAGCGCGGCATACGTCGGGTAGACGACGAGCGAGTCCGACCACGCGGGTCCGAAAATGAACGGGGTCATCACAGCGATGCCGCCGTCGTACTCGGCCACACCTGCGCACAAGACTTGCGACGCCTCCCAACTGCCGTCGAGAAGCGAGACGCGCAACAGCCCCTGGGCGCCGCATACGTACGCAATCTCGCCCCGCCACACGATCGAGTTCGACAACGGAGTGTCGATCGAGGCGGAGGTGCTCACCAGCGGGCAAACCTGACCACTGTCGAGGCCGATTAGACCAATCCCGCCGTCGGCCATGGTCAGGCAATACTGCCGTTCGGCCATTACCGCTTCGCAACCGGAGAAACTCACCTGGGCGTTCGGCATCGTCTCGTCGCCCGGTATCGGTGTCGGGGTATGGACCGGCGGGTCGCCGCTCCAATACGGGATCTCGAACGCGCGGCCGCCGTAACAGCCCTGGAACGAGGTTTCGATGAGCCCGGTCAGGTCGCGCGCGGTCGCGATCATCGAGTGATACTCGCGGCTGTGTTCGGCCTCCCAGCCGTAAGCGAGGCCGCACGTTTCGGCGCGGCGCCGGTGTTCGACCACCACGCCGTCCGGCACGCCGGATACCTCCTGAACCCCGTACCCCTGCGTGATCACTCGCGCGAGTTGGGCGCCGGGATCGATCTGAATGCGCCACAGCATCGATTCGTAGGCATTGAGGAACAAGACGACCGGCACCGACCGCGGGCGCACGATCACATCGACCCGTCCCTGCTCGTCGGCACGGAAACCAGGGTGGCCGAGGCCCTCGTACACGCCGACGACGTGCAACTCAGCTGCCGCGTTTGGATCGGCCGCCGGATTCACGTAATTGGACGAGCCGTTGCCACCGCGGCAGCTCATTGCGATGGGGATCGACGGTGGGAAATCCGCGCGGGGTCGGCGCGGTAGCGACGCCTCGATCTCTGCGCAGTACGATGTCCCACAGGGTTCAGGACCCCACGGCCCATCGCACAGTTCCGGGGTGGGAGTCGGCACGGAGGGCGGCGGCGGCGGCACCGGCGGCGGTGTGCGATGCGCCGGGCTGACACACGAGAGGCCGTCGACGTCGCCGTCCAACTGAACGGAACGCAACTGCAGGCCGGTGCGGACATCGAACAGCAACACCTGCGAGCCTCGGCTGATGACCAATATGTCGTCATTCGTCACCGCGAGGCCGCCGATCCAGTCGTCGAAGTCCTCCAGCGTCAGGACGCCAACGGGTCGATCGGTCGAGAGATCGCCGACGTCGACGCTGATGCCCGCATGCCACGCGCTGTAAAGCGCGTCGCCGGTCGTCGTCATTCGCGACGACCAGGACCCGAGGCTGGACTGGAAACCGACGTCCCCGGCGACCGCCTCCGCGAAGCTCGCATACCATTGCAGAGGGGCGGCGAACGGAGGAGCGACAGGAAAAGACGATATCAACAGGCCGCCTCGATAATCCGTCACCGCCTCGCAGGCGAGGTTCGCCTCCGTGACATCACCGTCGCGCAACGAGACGCGAAGCAATCCGCTGGAGTAATCGCACACGTACATCTCCTCACCCAGCCAGGCTATCGACGCCTCGAAGACCCCGTCGATCTCGACGCTGGTCGAGACCACCGGACACATCGCGCCGCTGTCGAGACCGAGGATGGCGACTTCGCTCCCGGAGACTGTCAGGCAGTACGAACTTTCTGCCATCACCGCCTCGCATCCCGGAAACTCCACGTCCAACCTCTCCACACCACCTTGAACCGGCGGCGGCTCGACCGGCACGAGGGACGGCTGCGGCGTCGGATCGGACGGCGGCGTCGGGTCGGCGGGCGACGCGGTCGGATCGGCGGA
>JBGTMF010000273.1:0-7171 GCA_041743795.1 Thermodesulfobacteriota bacterium
TTCGCCGCGCACCAATGGCGGCAGCAGGGCCTGCTGTTGCGCCGCGGTACCAAAGCGGGCGATGGGCAGCCCGGCCAACACCAGCGACGACAGCACCGGCACCGGCGCCACCGCGCGGCCGACCTCTTCGAGGAGGATACAGAGCTCGCCGAAGCCGAAGCCCATGCCACCGCTGTCCTCGGGAATCGCAATGCCGAGCAATCCCGCGTCGGCCAGGGTCGACCACAGCGGCGCGTCGCGCCACTCGCCGCCGGCTTCCACCGCCTTCAGGCGATCGTGCGAGACCTCTTTACCGAGGATGCCGCGCGCCAGGTCGCGGATCGACGTCTGCTCTTCAGAAAACGCGAAGTCCATTCAGTTCTTTCTCTGTCCCGAGTGATTCTCGCCGCTCACGTCGCCGGGCGGAACTGTGGCAGGATCATCTCGTCGTCGACTTGTCGGAACGTCAGCTCGAGCGGCATGCCGATCTCCAGCTGCTCGGGCGTGCAGTCGACGACGTTGGACACCAGGCGCGTCCCCTCGTCGAGGTCGACCAGGGCGCAGATCACCGGGTAGTCGAAGCCGGGAAACTTGGGATGGTGCAGCACCGTGTGGCTGTGCAAGCTTCCCTTGCCGCTGGCGACGACGCTATCCCATTCGATCGACTGGCACTCGCCGCACATCGGGCGCGGCGGATGCCGGAGCGTGCCGCACGAAGCGCATTTCTGAATGCGCAACTCGCCGGCCTTGACCGCCTCCCACCACCAGCCGTTGTCGTGGCCCATCGGCGGGCGGATGCGGCGCGGTTTCGCGGCGCTCGCAGCGGTCGTGTCGGACGCCGGCTGTGCCTGCTGCTGGGGTTTGTACTTGAGAACGCGAAACGTCATCGACCCGACCTGCTGCTGGTCCTGGTCGAGGAACGTGTACTGGGTCGTGATGAAGTAGCCGAGCCCGAGCGGCGTCGCCTTCTGCTCGGAGATGGCGTCGAAGACGATGCGCGCGGTGAGCTTGTCTCCGGGGCGCAGGTAGCGGTCGTATTCCTGCTCCTGGTTGGTTGCCACCACTCCCGTGTAGCCGTGTTCGGACAACAACCGGTGCAACTCGACCTGCTTGTCCTGCGGCTCCCCGTCGCTGTGCACCCATGCGGCGGCCATGCCCGGCATGACCCAGGCGTCCATCATCGTCGGCGGTGCGACAACGCCCTTGTGTGCCGAGTTCGCTGCCGCGGTCTCGTCGAGGTAGACCGGGTTGCTGTCGCCCACCGCGGCGCAGAACTGGCGAACCATCGCCAGATTCACTGGATCGCTCGCCACCCAGGCGGGCCCGATCTCCTGCCCGACATAGCCCTTTAAGATCTCATCTAGCGTGTTGTTCATTCTGGTCTCTCCCCCGTGCGCGCTTCGCGCTCCGATGGGATCGCCGATACGAGCTGCGCTCGCATCGTCTCCTGCTCTGTCATTCTGGTCTCTCCCCCGTGCGCGCTTCGCGCTCCGATGGGATCGCCGATACGAGCTGCGCTCGCATCGTCTCCTGCTCTGTCATTCTGGTCTCTCCCCCGTGCGCGCTTCGCGCCGTCATCGGCGTGAGCGCGGCATACCCAGGCCGGCCATGGCGATGATGTCGCGCTGCACTTCGTTGACGCCGCCGCCGAAGGTGTACGTCGCCGCTGTGCGCGCCGCCTTCTCGAGTACGCCGCCGAAGATCGCGCCTTCTTCTCCCTCGCGCAGGACGCCGGCGGTGCCGGTGATCTCCATGAGGAGTTGGTAACACTCGACGAAGAACTCGGTGCCCATGACCTTGATCGCCGACGCTTCCGCCATGTCGGCGGCGCCGACGCTGATCGACCATGCCGAGTGCCAGTTCATCACCTTGAGCGCCTCCATCTTGGCGAAGACGCGGGCGAGGTTGTGCTGCACCCACGGCACGTCGATCATACGGCCGCCGTCGGGATGGTCGGTTCGCATCGCCCACCCCCACACCTCGTCGAGCAGGCGGTCCGCCAATCCCGGACACGCCAGCGTGATGCGCTCGTGGTTGAGCTGGTCGGTGATCAGCTGCCAACCCTGATTCTCCTCGCCGACGCGGTTGGCGACCGGCACCCGCACGCCCTCATAGTACGTCGCGTTGGTCCGCTCACCGCCCAGCGTGTAGATCGGCGTCACCGAAAAGCCCGGCGCATCGGTCGGCACCAGAAAGATCGACAGCCCCTTGTGCTTCTTCGCTTCCGGGTCGGTGCGCGCCGCCAGCCAGATGTAGTCGGCGTCGTGCGCGTGCGTCGTGTAGATCTTCTGCCCGTCGATGACGTACTCGTCGCCGTCGCGCACCGCCTTGGTCTGCAGCGATGCGAGGTCGGTGCCGGAGCTCGGCTCGGTGTAGCCGACGCCGAAGAACATCTGCCCCTGCAGGATTTTCGGCAGGAACTCGCGCTTCTGCGCGTCGTTTCCGTAGCGCATCAGCGCTGGGCCGATGGTGTTTACCGGAATGATGTGCAGCGGCGCGCGGCAGCGGTAGACTTCGTCCCAGAAGATCAGCTGCTCCAACGGCGTGCGCCCCTGACCGCCGTACTCGACCGGCCAGCCGACCCCCAACCAGCCGTCGGCTCCCATGCGTCCGACCACCTTGCGGAACACCGGTCCGCCGCACTCGTCCCACTCGGCGTCGAGCGCCGCGCGCAGGTCGGGTGTCAGTAGTTCCGTGAAATAATTGCGGATTTCCTGGCGCAGCGCCTGCTGCTCAGGTGTGAAATCGAGATACATGGCGATCCTGGCGTGACGAGAATGCCGGCGGTGGGGCGCCACCACCGGCTGGACACAAACGGTCGTTTAATATTCTAGAATGTGGAACGCCTTGCAAGGAGGGCGGAGCACGCCGGCAGCTTTCAGCGATCCGCTGTCAGCATGCACAGATTGGCCGGGGGCGAGGCCCATTGCTTGGTAGAGGGAGTGCGATGAAGGAACTGAATGGGAAGGTCGCTGTCGTCACCGGCGGCGGCAGTGGCATCGGCAGTGGCATCTGTCGCGCATTGGCCGCCGAAGGTGTCCACCTCGTCGTCAGCGACATCGATGTCGAGGCGGCCGAGCGCCTGGCGGGGACCATCCGCGAAGGCGGCGGCAAGTCGATCGGCGTTGCAACTGATGTCGCGCAGCGCGGCGCAGTCGAGGAATTGGCGACGCGCACGCTCAGCGAATTCGGCGGCGTCGACATCGTCTGCAACAACGCCGGTGTATTGGCTGGAGGACCGATGCTGGAGAGCACCGAGGACGACTGGCAGTGGGTGCTCTCCGTCAACCTGATGGGAGTGGTGCACGGCTCACAGGTGTTCGCGCCGATCCTGCTCGAGCGCGGCGCCGGCCACATCGTCAACACCGCCTCGGTCGGCGGCTTTCTCTCCTTTCCCAATCTGGCCACGTACTGCACCAGCAAGTTCGCCGTCGTCGGCTTCAGTGAGGCTCTATACATGGAAATCGTGCCGCGAGGAGTCGCTGTATCCATCCTCTGCCCCGGCAAGGTACACTCGAACCTCGCCGCCGGCGACCGCCTGCGCCCGGCGCACCTGACACGCGTCGGTTCCAGTTCGAAGGAAATCGGCGACCTCCGCGAGGGCATGGACCCGCTCGAAGTCGGCCGTCACGTCGTGCGGGGTATCCAGCGGGACGCCGCGTACATCTTTACCCACGGCGACTTCCGCGAACTGTTCGAGCAGCGGTTCACCGCGGTCCTGGCAGCGTTCGACGCAACTGAGCCGGATATGCCGGAGCGATCCGACCATTGACGTCAAAATTCCACTGAGTAGACGCCGATTCTCCGTTTCGGTTGGTCGCAGCAAACACACGAGTCTAGGCTCTTGGCGACGGTGTTCGGACCTACACCGATCGGCCCTTGTCATTGCGCCCCGCGTCTGGCAGTAGCGAGCCATCATGGCCGCTCCCGCGATTGCTCTGCCGAACGCGCGTGCAACCGCCGCGGCTCCCCCGGCGTGGATCATCGGGCGCACGAGCGATCTCACGTGGCTGATCGGCGGCGCCCTGGTAGCCTACGGACTTCTCGCCGCACACCTGTTCCTCGGCGTCGCGGCAGTGACGATCTACGTCGTTTGGATCCTCGCGGTCGATGGCCCGCACGTCTTTGCCACCCTCTCGCGCACCTACCTCGACCGCGAAGAGCGCGCCGCCCGCGCCACACTCTTGCGATGGAGCTTGGCCTTCTTCGCAATCGGGCCCGCCTCAGTCGCGCTCTCGGCGCTCGTCGGCGGGCGGCTCCCCTACGACGTCTTCCTGACGTTCTGCCTTCTCTGGGCCTACTGGCACGTGGTGCGACAACACTACGGCGTGATGGTGCTCTATAAAAAGAAGGCCGGCGACCACGCAGCCGTCGACACTCGCGTCGACGGAGCCTTCCTCTACGTCGGCCTGCTCGCGCCGTTCCTCGCCTTCGCGCTCAGTCACCCCTACGTACTCGCAATGGTCGGCCTGACCTCGCAGCCGGGGTGGGCACGCACTGGGGAAACCGCAGCATGGTGCGGGTTTGCCGCGGCCGTACTGGCATTGGCCGCACGGCAGGTAGTTCGCCAGCGCAACGGACTAGCGCTCAACCAAACCAAACTGCTCTTCCTGGCGGCAGCGATCTCGCTATCGGCCGTACTCTTTTCACCGCCGGTCGTGGCACGCGTCGACTACCACGCCATCTTCCCGATCGTCACTACTTTCCACAACCTCCAATATTTGGCGATCGTCTGGTTCTTCCACCAGAACCGCCGCAAGTCGCAAGAACGCCGACGGCGTGCCGTTCCGCGCTTTGCAAGTAGTTTGTGGATCTTCCTCGGCGCCGGATTTCTCTTCACCATCGGCTACCGCGTTTTCCTCGGCTGCATGTTCAGCGCCTGGCCCGGATGCGACGTCGGCGCGCACGAGGTCGCCCTACCCGCCGGTTTGACCGCAAGCGACCTCGGCGTCGCATTCCTGTGGGGCTTCGCGCTGCACCATTACTACCTGGATCAGAGAATCTGGCATGTCCGTCACGACGAAGCGCTGAGCCACGACCTGCGCCTCAACCAACCTGCGTAGCGCCGTCGCGGTCACGGCGCGCCTTCGGCGCGGGCCAGGTCCGCACGCAGCGTCCGGGCGGCGGCGGCAAACAGCGCAGCGGAGACTACTCCAGCCAGCGTAACGAGCAATAGCGAATAACGAATCGCCTCTTCGCCGTAGGTCGGCGCCAAGAGGTCGTTGCAGACTCCGACCACTGTCGGACCGAGGCCGAGACCGATCAGATTGAGGACGAAGAGCAACACCGCCGAGGCCGTCGCCCGCATCTGCAGCGGCACCAGGCTCTGGCACATCGACAGCATCGGGCCGACGTACATCGCGCCGAGGACGTAGAAGGGGATGAAGAACAGCAGCGACATTTCCCGCGAATCCGCGAGCAGAAACGCGACGCCGGCCGGAACGCCCAGCAGGCAAACGGTGCCGCACAGGTACGCGTATCCGCGTCGGTCGATGCGGCCCAGGCGATCGGCGATCCGCCCGCCGGCGTAAGCACCGATCGCGCCGCCAATGCCGATGATCAGGCCCAGCCAGGTGCCGATCTCGGCGCTGCCCATGCCGTGCACGCGGCGCAGGAAGGTCGGCCCCCAGGCCAACACACCGTAGCCCGACAGCGACTGCACCGCGCCGCCGAGGGTGATGAGCGCGAACGATCTCTGGCCGGCGAGGAAGCGGATCACCTCGCGCGTCGACGGCGGCGCGGCGCTGACCTGACGCAACTCCGAGTAGCCTCGCGGCAGCTCGCGTATAGTAAAGCGAACCAATAGCGCCAACGGGATTCCGGGCAGGCCTACGATGAAGAACGCCGTGCGCCAATCGAACAACTCGACGATCTGACCGCCGGCCAGCAGCGCGATCATCGCGCCGACATAGACGCCGATGGAGTAAATCGACAACGCCGTCGCCCGCTGGTGCGGCGGAAAGTAGTCGGCGATCAGGGAGTGCGACGGCGGGCTGCCCGCCGCTTCGCCGATGCCGACGCCAACGCGCGCTAGTGCCAACTGGGGGAAGCTTCGTGCCAGACCCGACAGTGCGGTCATCGCGCTCCACACGGCGAGGCCCAGGGCGATGATCGAGCGGCGCGTGCCGCGGTCCGCCCAGCGGGCGATGGGAATGCCGGCGAACGTATAGAACAGTGCGAAGGCCAAGCCGGAGAGGATGCCCATCTGCGTGTCCGACGCGCCGAGGTCCTTTTTGATCGCCTCGAGGAGGATCGAGAGGATCTGCCGGTCGATGAAGTTGAAGACATAGACGACGAACAACAGTCCGAGGACGTAGTTCGCATACAGCGGCGACACCGGCCGCCCATCGTCGCCGCGATTCATCGCGCAGCTTGCCTCGCAAAATCCCGCGCCGAAGGGAAGCCGCACGCCTCTACCTGGAGACAGAACCCGTCCGGGTGCGCGGGGCGGGCGTCCCGCGGATTCTCACCGCGCACCGCGGTTGGTCACGAGAGGAGTGCGCCATGCCGCACCGAGTACCACCAGGTAGGACCTTCACCCTGGCGCTAAGCGGTCCGGCGTCGAATCATCCGGCCGGTGAGAAACGGTGCGCCGGGGCACGCAGAACGGATCGAAAGGCTTTACTCGCCCATGGGCTCGGTACTATCGCTCGCGATCACAAAATCCGTGTTGAAATCAGCGCGGGAGCAGGCTGGATGCTGCACGTTGCGGAAGATCTGTTCGATCAGCGTGGCGTCATGGAACAACTCCGCGCAAACCGCAACGTCCACCTTGGTGGACCGGCTGCCACCTCCCTCATCAAATGCGACGATCTGAAAGGTCGTGATACCGAGCGCTTCTTGTGGCGGGGGGAAGATAGGGGACATGTGGTCGAGGCGACGACTTTGCATGAGACGGGTCGAGTCGGGCACTCGGCCGCACGTCCCGAAGGCGCGCAGACGAGCCCCTGGTCCTTCAGTGCCCGGAACTTCGCCAGCTGCGCGTACGCCTCGCCAGAGAAGCCGACGTACGTCTTGCCGCTCTTCTCGGCGGTCTCCTCGGTCATCGTGATGCCGAGCTTCGTGAACGGGTCGCCGTCGCTGTCGCCCGGCCTCTGATCGCTGGGCTGCTCGTCGGTGCGCCAGTGCTTTCGGCCGCGGGCGTCGACGCCGAGGCGGGCCTTGCCGCCGTGGGCGATCGCGCCCTCGCCGG
>JBGTMF010000274.1:0-28317 GCA_041743795.1 Thermodesulfobacteriota bacterium
GGCGGCGCGGACGTCGTCGCCGCGCGGACGCCGCACGGTGGCACTCACTCCACGCGCCAACAGCTGCTCCTGAAACCCGCGCACTGCCGCGGCGGAGGGTCGCTCGTAGCCAGCACCTGGAAAGGGATTAAACGGAATCAAGTTGACCTTGGCGCGAATTCCCCGCAGCAGATCGGCCAATGCGCCGGCGTCGTCGGCTTGGTCGTTGACACCGCGGAGGAGTACGTACTCGAAGACGATCCGGCGACGCTGCGCCAACGGCAGCCGGCGACAGGTTTCGGCGACCTGCGCCACGGGGTAGCGGCGGTTTACCGGCATCAACCGATCGCGCAAACCATCGGTGGCGGCGGTCAGCGATACGGCGACAGCAACCTCGGTCTCCTCGACGAGCCGCGCCAACTCGGGCAGGAGGCCGACCGTCGACACCGTGATTCGCCGACTCGATAGACCGAATCCCCAATCGGCGCGCATCGTCTCGATTGCTTCGACGACCGCGTCATAGTTGTGCAGCGGCTCACCCATCCCCATGAACACGACATTGCTCACTCGCAAGTGGGCCGGCAGCGACCGCCGCACCGCCTGCACTTGCGCGATGATCTCAGCAGACGTCAGATTGCGCCGCAGACCCAAACCAGCCGTGGCGCAGAAGTCACAGCCCATCGCACAGCCGACCTGCGACGAGACGCACACAGTCAGGCGTTGAGGACTCGGAATCAAGACGGTCTCGATCGCGCCCCCGTCCCTGAGACGGAAGAGGAGCTTGCGCGTGCCATCGGTCGCCTCCGTAACGGCGGGCTCCGGCAATTCGTCCAACCGGAAATACGAGGCCAATGCGACGCGCAACGGCCGTCCGAGCTCTTGCACCTCGGCGAACGACGCGGCGGACCGCAAATAGACGCCGCGCAGGATCCGCGTCGTCTGATCCGGCTGAAGATTGCGCGCCGACGCCCAGCGCCGAAGCTCGCGCGCCGTCAGCGGCACGAGCTCATTCGTCGGGGCACAGCTCCTGCTCGGCAAAGAAAAAACTGATCTCCCAGCGAGCTGTTTCCGGGGCATCTGATCCATGCGTCGCATTCCGCTCCACATTCGTGCCGAACTCGCGTCGAATCGACCCCTCGCCGGCTTTTGCCGGATCGGTGGCGCCCATGAGATCGCGCCATCGACCGATCGCACCCTCCCCCTCGAGGACACTGACGACGATAGGGCCCGACGACATGAACGTGGTCAGGTCACCGTAGAACGGCCGCTCACGGTGTACCGCGTAGAAACGCCCGGCATCCTGCTGCGATAGTCGCAGCATCTTACAGGCGATGAGCCGCAGTCCCGACTGCTCGATCCGCGCCAGGATGGCACCGGTATTGTGCTTCGTAACCGCGTCCGGCTTGACGATGGAAAGCGTTCGCTCGACCATGACTACCCTCGACCTTCCAGCAACGTCGCCATCGTCGAACCCATCTCCGATGGATTGCGGGCGACGCGCACTCCGGCGGCTTCAAATGCCGCAATTTTATCCGCCGCGGTGCCTTTTCCGCCTGCGATGATCGCACCGGCATGCCCCATGCGGCGCCCCGGCGGCGCCGTCTGACCGGCGACGAAAGCGACCACGGGCTTCGTCATATGGGTCTGAATGAATTGCCCCGCCTCTTCCTCAGCACTGCCGCCGATCTCGCCAATCAGGATCACCGCATCCGTGTCCGGATCGTCCTGGTAGAGGCGCAAGGCGTCGACGAAGCCGGTGCCGACGATAGGATCGCCGCCGATACCGATACACGTCGACTGACCGTGACCGAGCGTCGTCAGTTGATGCACGGCCTCGTAGGTCAGGGTGCCACTGCGCGAGACGACGCCGATTCTCCCGGGCTTGTGGATATACCCGGGCATGATGCCGATCTTACATTCGCCCGGCGTGATGATCCCCGGGCAGTTCGGCCCGATCAGGCGTGTCGGCCGTCCATCGAGGAACCGCTTGACCCGCATCATGTCGAGTACCGGGATACCCTCGGTGATGCAGACGACGAGCGCCACACCGGCGTCGGCGGCCTCCATGATCGCGTCGGCGGCAAACGGCGGCGGCACATAGATCACCGAGACATTGGCGCCGGTTTCGCGGACCGATTGCTCGACCGTGTCGAAAATCGGAATGCCCTCGAAGTCGGTGCCCCCCTTGCCGGGCGTGACTCCGGCCACCATCTGGGTACCGTACTCGCGGCACGTGCGGGTGTGGAACTGGCCGGTCGAACCGGTAATCCCCTGGGTCACCACGCGGGTGGTTTTGTCGACAAGTATACTCACTGTTTTCCCTCGAGCGAACTGCGAAACCTACCGACTGGCCTCCACACTGTCAATTTGCCTGTTGCGCCAGCGCGTCGAAGGTCTTTCGCATGCCGTCGACGAAGCCAACGGTCGGCTCGTATCCCGTCATCGTGCGGATCTTGTCGATCGACGCCTCGGTGTGCTTGACGTCGCCGCGGCGGGTTTCCGTGTGGCGGAGCTCGAGCTTACGACCGACGAACGTACCGATGAGATCGGCGATCTCGAGCAGATCGTGGCGCTCACCGCAGGCGACGTTGAACGCCTCGCCGCCCACTCCGGGCGAATGGAAGCCGCGCCAGTTGGCCTGCACGACGTTGTCGATGTACGTGAAGTCGCGCGACTGCCGTCCGTCGCCGTGGATCTCCAACGGTTCGCCCTGCAAGGCCGCCCTGATGAAGAGCGGCACGACGGCGGCGTACTGCGACGTCGGACTCTGTCGCGGGCCGAAGACGTTGAAGTAACGCAAGCTCACTGTTTCCAGGCCGTAGAGTTTGGCGAATACCCGGCAGTAGTGCTCGCCGGCGAGCTTCGACACCGCGTACGGCGAAACCGGAGACGGTGTCAGGGCCTCGTGCTTCGGTAGTTCAACCGAGTCGCCGTATACCGAGGAAGAGGACGCGTAGACGACGCGACGCACTCCCGCCTCGCGCGCCGCAGACAGCACGTGCATCGTGCCGCCGACGTTGACGGCGTTGGTGCTGAGAGGGTCGTCGACCGACCGCTCGACCGACCGCAGCGCGGCCTGGTGCGAAACGAAGGAGACGCCTTTCATCGCGGCACGCACCTGCTCGTAACTGCGCAGGTCGCCTTCAAACACCTCGACCCCCTCTTTGCCGAGGGACTCGACATTCTCGCGAAACCCGGTCGAGAAATCGTCGAAGATGCGAACGCGGCCACCCTGCCGCAGAATCTCCTGGGCGAGGCTCGAGCCGATGAAGCCCGCTCCTCCCGTAATCATATATAGATCAGCCATTTACCTCACACCTGAATCCTGCCCGTCAGGGCGGGACCTGCCAGTTCGCGCGGTCGACCGGAGCCCTCGAGCCGCTTCTCTCGTCTCCGCGCCCATTCGACTCTCCAATGCGCGAACGCGAGCCTCCAGATCGCCGCGGGGATTGTCAACACCACCCAGGGCGCGTCGCCCTCCTTCGAGGAACGCATTGCGGATCTTGTACACGGTGGTGTGACTGACGCGATAGTAGTCGAGGATCTCGTCCAGGGTCCGCTCACGCTTGAGCAAATCGAGCGCGATCGAGATCTTCTCTTCCACCGTCAGTTTCTCTCTGGCCCGCATGACGCCGTTCCTCACATGTCGCCAGTCGGGCGTCCGAGAAGACCGCCCGCGCTCCTGCCAGCGCGTACCGCCAGACCATCCCGCTCCGACGTTGCCAGGCACGGCGGCGGCGTCTCCGCCATTCGCCATCGTCGGGCAAAGCGCATCAGCCCGAACAAGAACCCGGCCCCCCAACAGACGTGGATGATGACAAACGCCGCGGTCGCCGCCGCCCAGGCACCAATCCCGTCGGCAGCGGATAGATTCGCCGCCAGTAGGGAAACGACCATCAAATACGCGAGCGCGACGACGACGCCGAGGATCGCCGCCGCCGATACAAACGGTGCCGCGCCGGTGAGCGCCAGCAAGAGGCCGACGAACGCCGGCGGAACGAAGTGCCGCCAGCTCATCTGTAACGGGTGTTTCTGCAATACCCGCACCTTCCACATACCGTACTGGAAATATTGTCGGGCAAGGTGACGCAGGCTTTGCCGATTCTGGTAGTGCGAGCGCATCTCTGGGTTGAGCAAGACACGGCCGCCGGCCTTGCGCAGGCGATAGTTCAGCTCGTCGTCCTGATTGCGCACGAGCTCTTCGTCAAAAAGCCCAATCCTCGAAAACACCGCGCGCGGCCACATGCCCAGGTACACGGTGTCGACCTCGCGTTCCGTCGTCCCGTAGTGAAAATAGGAGCCCACTCCGAAGCGCGACGAGGTGACGCGGGCGACGGCATCGCCGAGGGTACCGCCGCCCACGGCGGTCATCGGTCCGCCTACGTTGTCCGCGCCGGTGCGTGCAAGCGTCTCGACACCGACGCGCAGGTAGTCCGGGTCGATGCGGGTATGTCCGTCGACGCGCGCGATGACGGCACCGCGCGCCGCCCGGATCGCCAGGTTCAGAGCCGGTGGGACGATCCGTGCGGGGTTCTGCAATAAGCAAATCCGGCCCCCGGTCCGCCGCGAAAACTCCTCGACGACGGCAGCCGTTTCGTCATCCGAATCGCCGTCGACGACGAGAATTTCCATCGCCTCGCTCGGATAGTCCTGCGCCACTACTGCCTCGAGGCAGGCAGCGATCGACTCCGCCTCATTGCGGATCGGAATGACCACCGAGACGAGTGGCGGATCATCGATTCGGGTGATCATGTCTCACCAGTTCCCCAAGCGAGCGGTGACGTCGTCGTAGACTTCCTCCATCGACGTCACCATCGTCTCCACCGAGAACTCGCTCGCGCTGGCCAGGGCGGCCCGCGACGCCGCCACATAGGTCGCGCCGTCCTCCAGAAGTCGCCGCGTCTCGTCGACGAAGGAATCGACGTCACCGGCACGGACGAGGCTCCCTTCGCGTCCCGTACGAAACAGCTCCGCGGTACCACCGACGTCGCTTGCCACCACCGGCACGCCACTAGCCATCGCCTCCATCACGACGTTCGGCAATCCTTCCCAATCCGAGGTGAGCCACAACACATCGGCGTCCTTGAGTTCGCGCTCGATGTCGCGCCGTTCGCCCTCGAAACGAATTTCTTCCGATAGTCCGGCGGCGGCGACCTCCTGGAGCATGCGGTCGCGCATCTCACCGGCACCGATCCAGCGGAAGCGGACGCCCGGCATCCTCCGCAGTAGCGCTTTCGCGCTGTGCACAAATAGCTCGGGGTTCTTCTGGCGCACCACCCTACCGATCGCCAGAACGGTAGGTGTCGTCGATGGAAACGGTCGCACACGGCCGGAGAATCGATCCAGGTCGATGCCGTTGTGCACGACCCGGATACGCTCCTTGGGTGCGCCGTACTCACGCTGAATGTAATGATCCACTTGCCGCGAGTTTGCGATGATCGCGACACTCGCGGCGAAGGCCCTGCGGTTGAGGAAATCGAGGGCCATTCCCTGACGCTTGCAGTTGCGGGCTGAAGTCATCAGCGGACGGCGACCGCCATTGGCGATCCACGCGTATGCATTGCCGATGAATAGCCAGGCGTGCACGATGTTGATTCGATCCGCGGCCATCAAGTCGCGCAGCCGCTGGACCCGGGTAAGGCGGCCGCCGCCGACCACGCGCACCGGTACACCGCTCTCCTCGAGCAAGCGGCCGTGCGGCTCCAGTCGTCGACTGAGGCAATACACATACGGCGTCGAGCGACGACTCGGCGCAGACGTCAGCAGGCGCAGCTGTCCCTCGGCGCCCCCCGCCGTCAATTGGCCGATCACGTGACCGATTCGCATGCCTCCGCCTCAAAACTGGAAATAGATGAAAGGAATCTCGCGATCGCCATAGAGAATCATGGCGAAACACAAGGCGGCATAAAGCGGCGACTGGAGCCACCACGGCAGCCGCAGAAACACCGTGTGGTCGCCGGCGGCGTTCTGGGAGATGTCGATGGATAACACTGCCAGCGCCACCAGGAAGGGAATCGGTCCAATGTCGCCGAGATGATCGAACACCAATACGCCGCGAACGAAGTCGACCATGTGGGAAAAACTCGGCGAGGTGAACACCACCCAAGTGAAGGTGATCAGGTGAAACGTCAGGACGGTGCGAACGACTCGCATCCCCCATTCACGGCGATCCTGTGGCAGTGGGGGATTGCCACGACCGATGCCCAACCAGCGTTCGATGCAAATGTAGATTCCGTTCAACCCACCCCAGACGACGAAGGTCCAAGCCGCGCCGTGCCACAACCCGCACAACAGCCAGGTGATCATGAGGTTCACGTAGGTGCGCATCGAGCTGCCGCGGTTTCCGCCGAGAGGAACGTAGACGTAGTCCCGCAACCAGCTCCCCAAGGACATGTGCCAGCGCCGCCAGAACTCCGTCACCGACTGCGACAAATACGGTTGGCGAAAATTCTCGCCAAGGCGGATACCGAGCAACTCGCTGACGCCGCGAGCGATGTCGCTGTACCCCGAGAAGTCACAGAAGATCTGAAATGTGTACAGATAGGCGCCCTGCAGGAGTACGCCCGCGGTGTGCGCGCTCGGGTCGTCGTAAATATCGGCCGTGATCGGCGCGATGGAGTCGGCAATCAGGACCTTCTTGGTGTAGCCGATCAACATCAGCATGAGGCCGATGTTGATCCTCTCGCCACTGACTTTGCCAGGGGAGATGATCTGCGGCAGCAGGTCCTGCGCCCGCTCGATCGGCCCGGCGACGAGCTGCGGGAAGTACGCTACGTACACCGCAAAGTCGAGCAAACTGCGCGTCGCGCGAATCCGCTCATAGTAGACGTCGATCGTGTACGACATCGTTTGCAGCGTGTAGAACGAGATGCCGACCGGCAGGATCAGGCTCAGCGCCGGGCGCGATGCGTGCCACCCGAACCACTCGATCAGCTCCACCGCCGAGTCGACGAAGAAGTTGAAGTACTTGAACGTGCCGAGGATTCCCAGGTTGCCGATCAGGCTGGTCGCCAGTGCCATGCGGCGACGTTGGCGATCGCCCGACGAGGCAATCACCAACGCCGCGACATAGTCGATCAGGGTCGAGGTCAGGATGAGGCCGAGAAAGCGCCAGTCCCACGCGCCGTAGAAAAGATAGCTCGCGGCCAGGATCACCCAGTTGCGCAGCCGTTGCGGCGCGGCCCCGACCAACAGCAGAACGACGGGGAGGAAAAGTACGAATGTCACCGAATTGAAGAGCACTATGGACCCTCAGCGCCTTCTCGCAGGATATCGGCGACGACCGGATCGAGGCGGCGTGCCAGTAGGGTTCCAACGCGGATCTGGCCGACGAAGTTCAGGTGGTGCCAGTCGTTCAAGTCCTCCGCCGGCACTTCATCGTGCAGATCAACGAAGGTGATGCGCGGGTCGGAGTTCGCCAGGCCTTCGAAGAACGAAAGGTAGTCGGCATAAAATTGGCTGTCGACGACGCCTTCGAGCAGCGGGCTCTCAGGCGTGTTGACCATGACCACGCGCCTGCCGCCGGCGGCGAACCCACGCAGCATCATCGCCAGTTCAGCGAACTCTTCGCTCGCTTCGAACGGTTGCTGTACCCGTTCGGACTTGGCCTCGCGGTACAGTCGATAGCGCTTGGCAAAATCACTGTCGGCGCGCAGCATCCCGAACCACCGCTCGGCGTACTCGCGCCCACGCAGCGACCCCATGCGCAGGAAGGGCTTGATGTCGCTCTGTGCAACCGGCGGATAGCGAAGCGGGGGTTTGGATCGTTTGGCCTCGCCAAGGACCGGGGGATTCTTCAATCGCACTCCGAGCAGACGGAAGTCCGCTTCGGATCCGGCCGCGCGGCGCGACCAACCGCCCTCGACCGTGCCGTGGACGACGCCTACCGCATCCGCCGGAAGCGAGATCGCCGCGGTCGTCCACCCCGGCTCTTCCGCCTCGATGCGCGCGACGATGCGACCGTCATACTCGAAGCTGATCCGCGCCCGACCGCGCTGCTCGATCCATCCGGGGTCGATCCAAACCTCGATCTCCTCACCCACCGGTACTCCGAAGCGCGGCTCGGTGTAGCCGTCGGCAAAAATGCCGTACGGCTGCGTCGCTGTGCCGGCGCGCCACCACGACCGCACCAGCTTCGCGTGATCGCGAATCGAGGAGCGGATCAATTTTCGATACCGATAGAGATTGCTGACGCTGGCGGCCACCATCTCCAGCTTCTCCGTCCATCCCGGTATGTACTCGTAGCGCGTGCGCAGGGTCTCCCACGGCGGCAGTACGTAGCGGATGCCGGGCTTCAGGGCGCGCTCGAAACTGGGATTGAGAAAGTCGACGAGATTGAAAACCGCGACCAGCACGGCTGGGTCGACGCGTTCCAGCTCCGCCGACCAGAGCACGCGATAGTCCGACGGTTTCATGCCCGGTTGCAGGAGACGCCGCACCTCGATGCCGGCATCCGGAAAGCTTTGCTGCAGCAGACCACTGACCTGGAATGGATCGAAAGCACTCGCCACAGAGCTGCCGAAGGCCACGACGCGGACCCCGGCGGGCAGATTGGAGTTCAAATGGTGCAAGTCGTAGAGAAACTGGTAGTTGAAGTCGTCCGCCATGCCACTCAGCTTCGGAATCTGCCAAAAGGTGACGGGAAGCGAGACGTCGAGGAGGACGATCAACAGCGGAATCGGCAACCACACCTTCCACCACGGCTTGTACGTCGAGGCTCCGATCGGGCGCGTTGCCGCCGCCACCTCTTCTCCGTCCACTCCGCGCGGTGCTTCGCGTTCTCCGAGGATCGACTCCACGGAAAGCGGCCGGCCGCCTTCGTCGCGCGGCGGTTCGCTGCGAACTGTCGGCCAGTCCGTCACGATGGG
Source organism: Thermodesulfobacteriota bacterium (assembly GCA_041743795.1). GTDB lineage: Bacteria > Desulfobacterota > Binatia > HRBIN30 > CADEER01 > CADEER01. The sequence goes on from JBGTMF010000274.1 coordinate 8,847, forward strand.
ACCCGGCTGGGCTGCGGCGAGCAGCGCGGCAGAACCGACACCCGCATACCGGCGCATGCCGGTGAAGCCGCCAACTCAGTTGCGGGCAAGCGTTTCGCGGACATAGATTCGGATCTCGGGCGCAAGACTGGTGATACGCAACCGCAACAACACAGGGTCCTGGCGAAAGGCAACCGCCTCGCGATAGCCGAGTTCCCCGCGTTCGAGGGCGCCGCGGAACTTCTCCGCCTCCGCAACCGGTTGCAACAGGTCGCGGCTTTCACGCCAATCGGGATTCCAGACGCGCGTGACGCTCTGGATCGAAGCCGAGCTGAGGACGGCTGCCCACGGATCGCGCGTCTGAAACGCCGCGATCGTCCGATCTTTCATTTCGATGTGCTCGCCGCGCACCGCGCCGGCGAATCGCGGTACATACGTCTCCTTCTGGTAATACTCGACGACCGCACCGCTGGCGCCATTGGCCTCGATCCACGCCTCCGCCCGGTAGCGCGAGTCGCCGTAGAACAACCAGTGCATCTCGGCGGCTCTGGCCAGAGACAGAATGCCGATCACGAGTGCGAGGGCGACCACTGCCTTGCGCCATTGTCGCCCTGCGGCGAGTTGGTACCCTTCTCGCAGGGATACGCTGGCGAGGATTGCCAGGATGACACTGATCGGTAACAGGTAGCGGAGGGTGATCAGGTCGAGGCCGCGAAGTGAGAGGTAATACTGCGCCGCCGCCGGCGCCAGCAGCCACGCGGCCGCCGCCCGATGCCGGTACAACACCAACACCGCACCGGCGACGGAGAGGCAGGTAACGAGTGTCCCGAGCGTGCTCTCGACGCCGTCCCACAATTGCCGGACGTAGACCAGTTCCTTGGCCCCCTTCCACCAGGCGAACTCCAGCGGCACCAGCCGTACCGTCACCGGCTCGAGCGGGCGACCGAGCAGGAACGCAATGCGTGCAACGAAGCCCGAAGGGTTGAACCACACATTGTTCGCGACGATGACCGTGGCGATCGCCGAACCCGCCATCGCCAGCGAGCGACGACTCCAGATAGCACCGACGCCTTCGTGCGCGAGCCTTCGTCCGACGGCGAGAAGCGGCAGCGGCAGGAGAAAGGCGAAGCCCTGCTCTTTGGTCGACACCACCATCGCCGCCGCCACACCCAGCGTCAGCCAGGGAGCGATGCGCTGCGACTGCGCTGCGACGATCGCCGCGTAGAGAGCCAGCAACAACCAGAACAAGTAGCTGATGTCGAGATTGGTCGTGTGCGCGTAGTAGATGATGGGATACGCCGTCGCCATCAGCAGGGCCGCGACGCGGGCCGGCCAGCGCCCGAAGAGCCGGTTCGCAATCCCGTAGGTCACCGCCACGACCCCCAGCGCGAAGGCGACGTTCAGCAGGCGGCCGAGCATCGCCATGACGTACAGCGCTTGTTCGGGATCGCGGAATCCGTACGGGTAGCTCGCCGTCGGCGACCGCCACCCTCCGGTGACCAGGAGCCATCCCAGATAGGGAGCGGATGCGAGAAACAAGAGAAAAGGGTAGCCCATCGGGTACTTGAAGAAGTACCAACCCGAGTTCCACTCGGCGAAGGATCTGTGCACCACCCCCAGCGTCGTCACAGGGCCGATTGCGTCCGCCGCCCAGGATGCGTTGCCGTTCGGCAAGCCCCACGAAAGCTGCAGACAGAAGAGCAGCGTCGCCGCGGCGAGAATCGCCGCCAGCCAACCGTCGACGACGTAGCCGAGAATCCTCACGCGTGCGGTTCCCGGTTGCGGTACCAGAGCGGAAGGTTGCGACGGCGAGCTAAGGCGGAGCGGCACGGACTTCAGATCTTGCAGAACCAGGTCCAGAAGCCCTGCATGTACTCATCCGGGCGGCGCGACAACCGCACGCGGAACGACAGGACGATGTTGTCCCAGATCCCCTGTCCCGTCACTCCCTGATCGAGCAGCTTGTCAGGGATGCTGATGCGCAGGTTCCAATCGCTCGGCTCACCGAACTGGACCCAATCCCTGTCGCGACGGAAGTCGATGGACCAGTCACCTCCCTCGGGACCTTCGACGTGCCACCACACCGAGATGCCGACGGAGGGCGCGGCGGCGGGATCGTTTTCGAGAACGGTGTTGAAGTAGGTTCGAAACCGCTCGAACAGCCCAGGTCCGGCGGGAGGCTCCGCGGCGTAATAGGCCTCGATGCGCCCCCGCATCGCCTCGCTGAGCGCCTCGATCTGCTCGATCCGACGGCTCCAGTCGGGAGCCGGTTTGAAACGGCGGTGCCCTTCTCGCTCGCTCCACCGGTCTCCCGGGTTCATCTGCAGACCCTCGATCTCGGGAGCGCCCGCCGCCAAGGCGGCAAGCGCTTCCTCAGGGGTGTTCGCGTAGGCGGGATCGTTCATGAAGAGCTGCTCGGGCGAGAGGAGAGCGAAGTTGCCGGCGGCCGGAACGGCGCGCTTCGTGCGCAGGAGCTTTGCCCAGTGAACGAATTCCTCGACGTGAGAGTACTTCGATGCAAGCGATCGCTCGCGACGCGATTCCACCGAGAAATCGAAACAGTTTGGATACTGGCTTGCTCCTGTGAACGTCAGAAAGGCGAGGTCGATGTCGAAAGCCTGTCCGAGTTCCGACAGCGTCGTATCGTCCAAGTGACAGTCATTGACGTTGAGTACGACGTTCTCGTCGTCGCGGACGAGAATGGCGCTGTCGTCCCATGCCCGGTCCGGCGCAATCAGGCGCAACGTCAGATCCGACCCTGCGGGCTTATAGTCTTCGTGATACCCGAGCTCCGTTACCTTGTTGAAGCCGATGCGGTCGAGCCGCTCGCGGAAGCGGCGGCGCTCGAACCTGGCGATGATCACTTCGACGTTCTTATCGATGCGCTCGAGCGTCGGCGGATCGAAATGATCGGGGTGTTCGTGCGAGATGTACAAATAGTCGATCTTCGGCAGGTCGCCCACCGTCATTTCCAACGGGGGAAAGTGCCACCAGGAGCCGTGATAGGTGGGGTCGTTCAGCCAGGGATCCATCAGGATCGTCTTGTCTCGCGAATGCATCATCATCGCCGCGTGCCCGATGTACGTTACTTCCATTGCAATCCTCACAATCCAAATGTTGCCTGAACGGTGGTCGCGCCGCGGCGAAGCCCGCCTCGTGCCACCGTGAGTTTTTCGTAGAGATTCTCCATCTGCCGCACCATCGACCGCGCCGAGAACTCATCGACGACGATCTTCCTCCCTGCCCGCCCCATCGCATCCATCCCCGCCGCGTCGGCCAGGACTTCGGCAATCGCATCCGCCAGCGGAGCGACGACCCTCGGCGCTACCAGCCTGCCGCTGACCCCCTCGCGCACCACCTCTCCGGTACCACCGACGTCGGTCGCCACCACCGGCTTCTCCATCGCCATCGCCTCGAGAATGGCATTCGACATGCCCTCGTCGTGCGACGACAACACGAACAGGTCGAAAGCGGACAGCACCTCCGGCATATCCGATCGTCGGCCCAGCAGATGCAGATCCTGGCTGAGACCGCCGGCGGCGACGACGTCGCGCAGTGACTCGTCCAGTTCCACTTCGCCGACAATCACCGCCTGAGTCCCTGGATGCCGCTCTCGCACGCGGATCATCGCTTCGAGAAACTCCTCGACGCCCTTGCGCACGCGCATCCGGGTGACGATGCCGACCACCGGATCGCCAGGTCGCAAACCGAGCCGCGCCTTGTAGTCCGCGTCTTCCAGGGGCTGGAATCGATCCGTGTCGATTCCACTCGGGATCACCACCATCTTCGACAGAGCGCAGGACTCGTCTTGGTGAACAAACTCGCGCACGGCCTCGGCGTTGGTCGTCACGCAATCGCTCAACGCGTTGCCTAGTTGAGCCCCGCGCAGCTCCCAACCGCGCATTTCATGACAACCGCGTTTGCTCGCCAGCACAACGGGCACTCTCGCCAATCGCGCCGCAACCGATCCAACCGCATTCGCGCGCAACAGATAGTTGTGCACGATGTCGGCGGATTCGGTACGGAACATGCGCGCTAGGCGCAGGATCGACGGAATCACCCGCGGTGATCGGAATCCGGTGCGCACGCGGCCATCGACGACACGCACCCTGGCCGATCTCACGTCGTCGAGCAAAGCCCCCTCTCCGGACAGGCAGTACAGAACCGGATCGAAGCGTTCCCGATCGAGCAATCGAAACACCTGCAAGAGGTGCGTCTGGCTGCCGCCGACATCCATACGGTTGATGGTAAAGAGAATCTTGAGAGTTCCGCGATGCATGCCACGCTCATTCCGTCGGGGCGCTCGAGTGCCGTCCCGCAACGACCTCAGAACAGCGTGTAGATGAACGGTCCCAAAGCGGAACTCTGCGCCGTTACCAACAATCCGCCAAACGCGAGTAAAACGAGCACCATCGGTATCAACCACCAGAGCTTGCGCTCCCAGAGGAACCCGAGGAGTTCGCCGGCAATGCCGAACCTCGCCTTCACATCATCGATGAACTTCATTCAACCTCCAAGATCAATCAAGAATCAAAGCAATGTTTCAACGCCGATGAACTCCGCAGCGGCTTCGGCCGCCAGGGCGTGGCCCGCCGCAGTCCAGTGTCCGTCGTGCACGAAGTGCAGCGGCGTCGAGCCACCGTCTCGCGCAAGCCGAAAGATCGGCGCGAGATTGAGGCAAGCGACGTCGCGAGTTCTGCACCACTCGAGAATCCTCGCAGTCGGCATCTCGGGATTCCAGGTTGCCGTTTTCATTTGCGGGTAGATCTGTTGCAGCGCGGCCCAAGACTTCGCGTCGACGACATCGCGCGCCGGCACGATCATCACGGCGAATCGCGCGCCGCGGTCCGCAACCGCGCCGCGAAAATCATCGAGCAGGCGTTCCGTGTACAGCCACGCATCGGCCCACTCGGGCGCCGGCGGGTCGGCGTAGACCCAGTAGTCGAGGGGCACGCCTTCGGGCGCATCCTCGGTCCGGATCGCGGTGCTCTTCATCAAGTGCAGCTTCACCAACAGCGCCGCGATTCTCGGTTGCCGGGTGAGAATGAGCTTGCGCATGTAGCGATAGGCCGCCGACCGGCCTATCCACGACTTCCCTCCGGGGCGCGGCTTGCTGCCGGCGATGCGCAACAGCGCGCCGTCGGCACTGTATTCAGGCACCAGGGCCTTCTCGAGCAATGGGCTGTTGTTTTTGACGTCGTTGCCCGGATAGAAGGCGAGCAGTACGAGGTCGGGGTCGAATTTCCAGCCGAGATTGCGAAACAACAGCAACTCGCCAGCTGTTCCGTATCCGCTGACGCCCGCGCTGACCACCTCTACGTCACCGCCTACCCCGCGCAATCGCTCCTCGAGTTGCGGCCCGACGGACTCCTCGAGCGGCACCTGAAGAGCCTCCACATGCGAATCCCCGACCAGCAGTACTCGCTCCACGCCGGCCGGCTTCGCCAATACGCGCTCGTGGTCGCGCAGGCCGAGCGAGTTGATGCGCACGGGCACGACGAACTCGTGGTCCTCCTGCGTCCACCACCCCTCCTTGCCCGCAATGAGACGGGTGCCGAGGACCTCGTCGTACTGCCAGAAGCGATCCGGAACCAGGTGCAGGGCTCGCACCCCTACTTCCATCGCGATGGCGGCCAGGCCAACACCGAACGCGGCCAGCAACAGGCTGGCGAACCATTGGCCGCTTCGCGACATCCATCAGTCCTTGGTGATGATCGTGTTTCCGAGTACCAGTGCGTCCATGCCGCTGCGCACGAACGTCGAGTGCGCCTGCGCCGGGGTATTGACGATCGCCTCTCCCTTCAGATTGAAGGAAGTGTTGAGGATCACCGGCACGCCACTGGCCTCGCCAAACCGCTCGATCAGGCTGTAGTAAAGAGGGCTGTGCTCCTTATGAACCGTCTGCATGCGGGCGGTGCCGTCGACATGCGTAATTGCCGGCAATACCTCGCCCTGCCCCGGCTTGACGTCGACGACGTACAGCATGAACCTGGCTGGGTAATGCTTGGCCGGGTCGGGCAGATCGAAATACCGTTCCGCGGCGTCGACCAGGACCGACGGGGCAAACGGGCGAAACGGCTCGCGGAACTTGATCTTCGTGTTGACGATGTCCTTCATGTCGCGGCGCCCCGGGTCAGCGATGATACTGCGCGCCCCCAACGCTCGCGGCCCCCACTCGAAACGATCCTGGAACCAACCGACGACGTGCCCGGCTTGTAGATGGTCGACCACACGGTTGAGCATCTGATCCTCGTTGGAGCAGGCGGTGTGGGCGATACCGCTCTCGCGAACGAAATCGCCGATCGCCGCGTCGGTGTAGGATTTGCCCCAATAGGCGTGCTCCATGCGAAACGCCCGCGGCTTGCCGAGAACACAATGATGCGCGTAGAGGGCGGCGCCGAGTGCCCCGCCGCCATCTCCCGCTGCCGGTTGCACGAAGACCTCCTTGAACGGCGTCTCCTTGATGATGCGACCGTTGGCGACGCTGTTCAGCGCCACACCTCCGGCCATGCACAACTTGTCCAAACCGGTCTCGCGCTGCACCGCGCGCGCCATGTTGAGGACGATCTCCTCGGTCGCCTTCTGGATGCTCGCCGCGACATCCGCGTAGTACTGGTTGCGCTCGGCCATTCGCGCGAATTCGTCCGGCTTGTCGCCGAAGTAGTCGGGGAATCCCGATGATTCGGTAAAAAAGAGCCAGTCCGGATCGCGCGGTTCACCGAACAATGCGACGAACTTCTCGTTGTAAGTGCGTTCCGTAGAGTGATGGAAGCAGAAATAATCCATGTCGAGCCACAGACTGCCGTCCGTTCCCAGCTTGTAGAGCTTCTCGACTTTGTCGACGTACTTGGGCTCGCCGTACGGCGCCATGCCCATCACCTTGTACTCGCCCTCATTGACCTCGAAGCCGAGGAACGCTGTGAAGGCGCTGTAGAGAAGCCCGACGGAGTGCGGAAAGCGAATCTCTCGCAGTAGCCCGACTTCGTTGCCGCGGCCACGCCCAAAGGTCGCGCAGGCCCATTCGCCGACCCCGTCGATCGTCAGGATCGCGGCTTCATCGAAGGGCGAGCAGAGGAAAGTACTCGCCGCGTGCGACAGGTGGTGCTCGGAGAACAGAATCTTCTCGTTGGGAACTCCGAGCTCGGTGCGGAAGTAATTCTTCACCCACAGCTTATCCAGCATCCAGGTGGTCATCGCATCGCCGAAAACCTTCCAGGACTTCGGAACGGACTGCAGGGCGGTCATCAGAATTCGCTCGAACTTGACGAACGGCTTCTCGTAGAAAACCACGAAGTCGATGTCTGCCACTGTCAGGCCGGCCTGGTCGAGACAGAACTGGATCGCCAGCTTGGGAAACCCCGAGTCGTGCTTCTTCCTCGAGAATCTCTCTTCCTCCGAGGCCGCAACGAGGTTGCCGTCGACCAGCAACGCCGCCGCCGCGTCGTGATAGAAACAGGATATACCTAAAATGTTCATGTTGCTCCGTTCTTCTACTGTCCGCTGCTGACGACCGCCGAGGCGGTTTCCGCGCGTCCTGGGACCAAGAGCGCACGTTCGTAGATCGCCCCCATCTCCGCGACGTGACGCTCCAAAGAAAACTGTTCCGTCGCCCACTGCTGAGCACGTCGCCCGATCTCGGTGACGCGGGCGATTGACGACAAACTGTACCGCAGACGCTCGGCCAGCGCATCGACATCCCCCGGAGGGACGAGAAACCCGGTTGCGTCGTTCTCGATGAGCTCACGAACACCACCAGCATCGGTGGCAATCACCAACTTGCCCGCCAGCATTCCCTCGAGGATTACGCGGCCGAACGGCTCGGGCCGCACGGAGGCGTGGACCACGATATCGGAGGCGTTGATCAGGTCCGGCATATCGTCGCGAAAACCAAGCAGGTGGACGCGTTCAGCGAGACCGAGTTCGGCGATTCGACGGCGCAACATCTCCGCGTACTCGGCGCCAGCGCGGTGGATTCCACCGGCCACCAGGCAGACGGCACCCGGATGTTCCTCGGCAATCGCGCCCATCGCTTCGACGAGAATCGCCTGCCCCTTCCACTCCTGGATGTTCCCGGAGATGAGGAGCACCGGCTGCCCGGCGTCGATTGCCAACTCTTGACGCACTTCGGCTCGCGATCTGCGCGGAGCCATCCACGTCGGATCCACCGCGTCGTAGACCACCTGTTCGTGCGGTGCGCGGATGCCGTTTCCCCGACAGTGCGACGCGATCGCGTCCGTCATGAAGATCAACGAGGCGAGACGCCGCGCCGCCCAGCGTTCGCGGCCGCTGTACTTTTCGAATCCCTTGACGTGACACACCACTGGTACGCGGGTGAACATGCCGGCGAGGATGCCGTCGAAGTTTGCGCGCACGCCGTTGCCGAGGTGGATGACGTCGGCGCGCGTCGCCCGTACGATGCGGGCGAGCTGGATTGCCGCCGGCAACTCCTCGGCGAGCAGGCGAGCGGTCTGGCGTAGACAGCGGAGGGAGCCGCGGATCCACCCCAATCGTTTGGCGCGATGATACGTCGGCGAATCGAGCAACACGTGCTGCTTGGGAATCCGCCGGCGCGTAACCCGGTACACCGGCACCCCGAGCTCGGCCAATTCCGGCTCGATACTCTTCTCTTCGTAGAGCGCCATCGCCAGCGAAAATCGCGAACGGTCGATACCGCGAACGAGGTGTACGAACCCGGTCAACGAGCCACCGACCACGCCGCCACTCGACGCTTCGACGATCAACACGCGAACCGTCATTGCCACACTCGATCGTCCACGCCGGAACCAGAGGTCACCACCGCGGCGTCAGCCGCGGAGACCGGCCCCTTGATTCTCTGCAAAGCAACACCGCAGCGCCTCGGAGACAGAGACCCGAGGTGTCCAGTTCAATTCCGATCGCGCGCGCGTCGAGTCGAAATGCGCGCTGCGCAATGTTCGGTCCACCTGGTGGCGCGTCACCGGCGGCTTGCGTCCAGCCAACCGCGCCAATCTCTCGATGGCGGCGATTGCGGTGCGGGTAAACACTTGGGGAACGAAGACGGCTCGCCACGATTCGCCACTGGCCTGGCGAAACATTTCCGCATACGCATCTTGCCGCACATGTTCGTCGACCAGGGTGTATGTCCGACCAACGGCACTCGCTGTGGCAGCCGCGGTGACCAGACCATCCGCCACGTTGTCGACGAATGCCATCGGCATTAGATAGTCGGGGGTCGCCAAAAAAACGCGCAGCGGTCCGACGGCGATCGCCCGCCTGGCCAGCGGAACTTTTCGCCCCGGGCCAAAGATCAATCCGGGGCGGACGATGGTGACGGGAGCGCCGCGGCGAATCGCCTCCTGCGCCACGAGATCGGCCTCGAGCTTCGATCGCGCATAGAAACCGCGCTCGCCGGCGCCGGTTTCGAGCGGGCTCTCCTCGGTGATCTCGGCGTTGTCCGCGGGTACGTCGTATACGCTCAACGAACTGACGTGGACAAAACGCTCGACGCCGGCCCGTTCGGCGGCGGCGATCAATTCACGCGTACCCCGCACGTTTACCGACTCGAACTCCTGCCAGGAGCCGGTGGTAGCTACCCTCGCACCGGCGTGGATGACGCGGTCCACTCCTTCGAGCGCGCGCGCGAACGAATTCGGCTCGGCTAGATCGCCCTCGACTACTTCATCGACGCGGCTCGGCGGCACGCGCCCAGCTCGCACGAAGGCCCGCACCGTGTGCTGCGACTCTTCCGCCAGCCGGCGCAGGACGGCCGCGCCGACAAACCCGGACGCGCCGGTCACCAACGTCCTCATGCGACCGAAGCAGCTCCCTCCGAATGCTCGATACCGGCGGCGGCGAGAATCTGATCGTACCAGGCGACGACATCACGGCCTTCCTCGGCACTGACCACGGGCGGTCCGCCGGCGGCGAGACTCGCATACAACTGCGCCAGATGGGCGCCGATACCGGGGTACAAGCGCTGCTTCCCCGAGACGTACGCGAAGGTGTTGGAGGCCGTCGCGACGAGCAGTTGCCGTGATTCATCCAGGTTGGGCCAAACCTTGCCGACCAATTTGGGAAGCGCGCGCGTGTGTCGTTCGATGAACGTCATGTTGTTCAGATTCAGCTCGATTGTACCGTTCGTGCCGTATATCGAGAGGCGATTCATAAACGGTCGGCAGCGCGCCGACATCGTCACTGTTGCCAGGCAACGTTCGCCGGCGGCAATCAGGCGGACCTCCGAGAGCCTGCCGGCCGCCAACTCGGTCGCCAACACCTCGATCGATCGGGCCGGTCCCGCGAATCGACGCATCAAGTACAGCGGGTGCGACGCCAGATTGTGCAGAATGCCGCCGGGCAGGTTCACCCGCCAGTCGTCGCTCGGTTGCAGCATCTTCTCGGCTTCGCCCACCTCGGCGCCCTGGAAGACGTCGACGCCCACCAATTCCCCGATCCGCCCGTCGGCAACCGCCTTCGCGGCGCGCTGGACGACTGGATCGAAGTACCGGTTGTGGTCGACCGACACCCACACTCCTGCCGCCTTGGCTGCGCGCAGGACCTCGTCCGCCTCCACCGTCGACATGGCCAGCGGTTTCTCGACCAAGACGTTGACCGACCGAGTCAGCAACTCGGACGCAACCGCCGCGTGAGTCGTCGGCGGCGTCAGTACATGCGCCACGTCAGGGCGCGTCTCGTCGATCAACGCACCCAGATCTGCGAACGCCCGGATCGCGGAACCAGAAACGAACGCGTCGGCGGATTGCCGATCGACGTCGAAGACGCCGACGACCTCCGCCTCGCGGATGTTCTCGAGATACGCGCGATGGACCCGGGCGATGCGGCCACACCCAATGAGTGCAACCCGCACCCGACCCGCGGTCGTCACGCGGCGCCGCGCCAATGGTGGTTGCTACTCAGCCACTTGGCGTTGTTGTACTGGATATCCCTGAAATCGCTCACGACACCGCTCTTCAGGAGATCGTGGACTTCAGCGATGGCGTCGTCGACCGTCCGCTTGCCGCGGAAGCCGAGGGTATTGCGAATGCGGTCGAAGCTCACGCGATAGCTTCGCTTGTCGGAAACCGTGTCGCCGTATTCGACGACGGTACCGGGTACCTGCGCCGCCACCTTCTCGGCGACTTCGCCGATCGTGTAGTTCTCCTCCTCGGTTCCAACGTTGAAGATCCCGTTGCTGATCGCCGTCGATTCGTAGGCCATCATGAACGCTTCCGCAGCATCCTGAACGTGCAGATGCGGTCGCCATTGATCGGCGCCTTGCACCTGCACCCGCCCCTCGGTGACCGCGCAAGCCGTCATGGTGTTCACCATGAGATCGAATCTCATTCGCGGCGACGTGCCGCACACCGTCGAGAGGCGCAGAATCACGGCCTCCAGGTCGGGCTGCTCGAGGAGGTACTCTTCGGACATGATGCGCGTCCGCGCGTAGAGGGATACCGGATTCTGAAACGACTCTTCGTGCAGGAAGTTGTCGCCGTTGGCGCCGTACACGCTGCACGACGATGCGAAGACGATACGCTGCACACCGGCCTCACGACACGCGGCCACCGTGTCGCGCGTCGACTGGTAGTTCACCGCCATCGTTCGCTCCGGATAGAGCTCGCAAGCCGGGTCGCCGACCAACGCCGCCAGCGCAATCACTCCGTGCACGCCCTTCGTCGCGCGGCGAAGATCCTGACGATCGCAGATGTCTCCCTGCATGATCTCGAGATTCGGGTCTCCCCGCAGGTCTGCAATACTCGATTCGCCGTAAACGAAACTGTCCAACAGTCGCACGCGATGTCCTCGCTCCAACAACCTTCGCGTGAGATGTGAGCCGACAAAGCCGGCGCCCCCCGTAACCAGGACCGTGTTCCCCATGATCGTGTTCCCCTTTCCCCCTAGATGTCGGTACTTCCCCGTAGTCAGATGTCCGTACTTCCCCGTAGTCGGTCGTGGCGATCAGTCGCAGCACTTCCGCTCGCAGCGCCCCCATGCGCCCTACCCGGTAGCGGCCATCCCTCCGGGCATCGAACTGGGCTGTTCCCCATCTCGCTGATCGCCATTCAGTAAATCACTTAGTGTAGGAACGACCCGATATTCAACCCCAACTTTTTGACAGGCCTCAACTACTTCCGCGACGCCCCTTTCCGAAAGGTCGGAAACGCAGATGAAAACCGCCTCGATGCCGTTGGCCGAGACCGCCAGCGGCACTTCCGCCACCCCTCCTAGAATACGGATTCCGTGGATCAACGAACCCCATCGCTCTGGGCTCTCGTCGACAAAACCTACCGGTCGGTACGGGCAGGCAGGGTCGTCCATCAGTGCGCGAACGATCTGCTCACCCCCCATACCCGCTCCAGCCACCAGCGCCTTCTCCCTGTGGGTTCCCCGCTGACGCGTCCGCCCTCGCGCAAAAGCGCGCAGAATGTAGCGCAGGCCCGCCAGGAACAGCAGCACCAGAACCGAGTCGATGACGAAGACGGACCGCGGAAAGGACTGCAGACCGATGAAGAAGGTGATGCCACCGGCGATGAGAGCGCTGGCGGCAATCGCTTTCACCAAGGCCAGCATGTCCCACATCCCGAAATAGGCCACGACACCCTGGTAGGCACCAAAATATGCAAGTGATACGGCGCGAGTGACGACGGTAATCAAGAGAGGGACGATGAAGAACTGGGCACGGTCCGGCCAAGCGAAGTCGTGGCGGATGAGGAACGCCAACACACAAGCCGCCACGGCCAGTGTGGTGTCGAGGGCCAGAAGGGCGATGCGGTACCGCCGGCGCCAGAGAAACTTTGCTTTGACGGCGCCGATGGTGGTCGCCCAGATGCCGCGGATCAGCAACTTCATGTCGCCGGCAAAGCTGGCCGTCTCGACGTACTCGAGATCGCGTTCGAGCTTTTCGGGCAGAATGTGGTCAAGATAGTACTGCTCGGTATCTTTCAGCCCCTCTGGGTAGCTCTCCAACTCGTCTCGGCCGAGGATCTGGCTCGGCCCCAACATACCCGGACGAACATCGAGGACCCGCCGCTGCCGATCGTCGTAGAAGGCGACGAAGTGTGGATCTTCGGGGCGCGGTCCGATCAGACTCATCTCGCCGAGCAACACGTTGATCAGCTGCGGCACCTCGTCGAGCTTGAACCAACGCAGGACCAATCCCACCCGAGTCACCCGCGGATCGCGCTTGGTGGTGAGGCGCGAGCCCATTTTGTAGGCGCCTTGCACCATCGTACGAAACTTGAAGATACGGAAGGGGCGTCCGCCTCTGCCGACGCGAGCCTGGCGGAAGAACACCCGCCCGGAGCTGTCGCTCTTGATCAATAGCGCGATCAAGAGCAGGACCGGCGCCAGCAGCACCAATCCAACGGCGGCCACCACGATATCGACAATTCGTTTCAGCATGTTTTGTGCACTATCTGCGATGTCGCAGCAAGATACTCGTCAGCGCCCCCACGACGCGATCGACATCGGCGTCCGACAGCCCTGGGTACAAGGGCAGCGAGATCATCCGCTCCCATTGCCTGGTCGCCTCTGGCAACGTCTCGTCATTGTAACCCAACTTCTCGCGATAGTAAGAGTGAACATGCAGCGGTATGAAATGAACGCTCGTACCGATTCCGGCGGCGTTCAGCTCGGCAATGACCTCGTCGCGGTGGATACGCAGGCGTTCGTGATGCATGCGAACCGCAAACAGGTGCCAGGCGTGATCGACGTGCTGGCGGCAAGCCGGTAATTCGATCTCAGCGCAGTCGGCGAGCGCGGATTGATAGCGCTCGACGATCGCCAGGCGACGCGCCTGTAGGTCTGAAAGCCGGTCCAATTGAACCAGTCCCATCGCCGCCGCAACATCCGTCGTATTGTACTTGAAGCCCGGATAGGCGACGTCGTAACGCCAGTTTCCGTCCGCACGGTACCGCTTCCACGCGTCGCGGCTCATGCCGTGCAGCCGTCGCAAGCGAATTCGATCTGCCAGTTCGCCATCGCCGGTGACGACCATACCGCCCTCGCCGGTCGTCATGTTCTTGGTTGCGTAAAAGCTGAAGACCGTCAACTCGGAAATCGAACCGATCGTTCGTCCGCGGTAGGCGGCCGGTAGCGCATGCGCGGCGTCTTCCATGACCCGGATGCCGCGCCGACGGGCCAGATCGGCGATCGCATCCATCTCACAGGGGTGCCCCGCGAGATGCACGGGAACGATGGCCCGGGTCCGCGGCCCGCATTTGCGCTCGGCATCGGCCACGTCGATGTTCATCGTGTCGGGCTCGCAGTCGACGAGCACGGGGGTGGCACCGGCGTGGACGACAGTGGCGCCGGTGGCGGCGAAAGTGATGGTCGGCACCAACACTTCGTCTCCTGGCTGCATGTCCATCGCGTTGAGTCCCAGGTGCAAGCCGGCAGTTGCCGAATTGACTGCGACGGCGTGGGCGGCGCCGACGCGTTCGGCAAACGCCTGCTCGAATCGCAGCGTCTTCGGCCCCATCGTCAGCCAGCCCGAGCGCAGCGTATCGACCACCTCGGCGATCTCCCGCTCCGACACAGTCGGCCGGTAGAATGGGATCGGTTCCTGTTCAGAAAGTGTATTCTTCTCCGACATCTCTCGAAACGCGGTCAATCTCGCAACTTGGCGAGGTCCCCGCCCTCCTCCGCAAATCGTAAAAGCCCCGTGGCCTTGCGCCAGAATCCGCCCTCGGGACCGCGCCCCGTCCCCCAGCGGTAGGCCATTCCGCGCACCGCGGGCGAGGCAAGGAACCGTCGCAGCCACGGATGAAAAACGACCCGCTGGCGCAGCGGTTCGGCGCGAAACCCCATGCTGAACTTGAACTGATCGAGCGGCCCTACCGGCTCCAGCGATTCGAGGCCGAAGGTGATCTTCGCGGCGCCTCGCCGGCAGAGCATTTCCTCCGTACAGGTGTAGATCAGCGCGTTGTTCGGGTAGGAGTTGAGGTGCTCCGTCCGCGATCGGGCCAACATGAACTCGACCGGGCCGTCCGAAAAACTCACGGTCACCAGGAATGACGCGAGTTCGCCGCCGACGAACGCCGCCCACCCCTCCATCCCCTCGGTGTCCGCGGCCGCCTTCCAGTACTCCTGCCAAGCCGCGCCGGCCAGTTTCGGAGCGCGCCCCTGCCGCGCCATGGTGTCGCTGTCAGCCGCCTCGCCCAAGTTGGACAATTCGGCAAAGGACACCTGACGGACCTCACATCGCTTCAGCCCCCGACGCACTTTGCTGCGCACGTTGCTGCTGAGGTTGTCGAGGCCGAAGCCGGGATCGTCGCAAACGATCTGGTAGCTCAGCTTGCCGGAAGAAGGGAGCGGCGACGGGAATCGCACACCATATACGCCGCCCGCGGCAAACAACTCCCGCAGTGCCTCGGGTCTCGGTGCCAGTAAGCGATGCGAGGGCAGGCTCAAGAAGAAGCCGCGGCCGCCTTCGTACCAGTCGACACCGCCGGCCGAGAGAACTCGATGCCCTGTACGCGATAGAAATCGAGCCAACGGTTCGGACGTCATCGGCGACGGACAGCTAAGCCGCGAAAGCCGGAGATCGGGGCACTTCTCCTGCGAAGTAGCGACGAATCAGCGCCGCGGCGAGGCCGATCAAGAAATAGAAGAAAATCAGATCGAACAAGTCGGCGAACAGCGAGAATACCAAAAAGGTGAGAATACTGATCCGGGTTGCATGCACCAACCAATCGATCCCATCGGCGCGCGCCCACGCCATCGCACCCGGATGCGAGACGATCGCGTTGAGTTGCCGGACCGTCACATAGAACAAGCTCAGATAGAGCAACAGAGTGACGATTCCTCCCTCCGCGAGGACTTTGAGGTACGAGTTGTGAGGGACAGCGACCGAACGAACCGGATCGCTGAGAAACCGTCGGTATGACCAGTTCCCCAATCCTACCCCGATGACCGGCGCTTCGGACCAGATGGTGATACCGACACCGTAGGTGTATTGCCGGCGCTCCAGCGATCCGGACCCCTCGCCACGGTCCGAGGACGACAGACCCGGCAAGTTCGTGATGCGCTCCATAGCTTCGGGCGGCAACAGTTGACTCACCAGCATTCCAGCCACCAGCGCTGCCGCGGCCACATACGTCACACTCTTCAATCCCTGGCGACGCCGCACGAACATCAGCGCCGAGGCGACACCCAAGCCGACGATGCCGCCGCGAGACGCCGAGAGAAAGATCGTCACGACCATCAGAAGTGCGGCGGCGAACGCAAAGCCGCGATAGCGCAGTGCAGGGTGCCCCTCGAGATACTGCCAGATGAAGACGAGCCCGAGAGTCGCGAACATCGCCAGTCGATTCGGATTCTGCGCCGCTTCGAGCAAGACCGCGGTGCCGCCGGCGCGATACGCAGCGACCTCGGGACGGCCGCCACCGAGTATGGCCGTCGACGACCCACTCCACGCCGTCGCAATAGCGAGGACGACGAAGATGGCGGTAATCAACCGAATGTCTTTGGGTCGCCGGACAAAGAAGACGAACAGCACGAGAAAGAGGCCACGCGAGAACATCAACCTCATTGGATCTTGTCCGCGAATCCGCAGTCCCAACTCCGCTTGCTCGCGATAGTCGACGGCGTTCCACATGCCCGAGATCACCAACACCGCGGTCAACAAGGCCACCAACTGGAGCTGTCGGTTGCGCAGAAACCCCCAATCGCCATCGCGATACACGTGATAGGCGAGGACGAGGAGGAGCAGGATGCCGAGGACATTGTTGATGGTGAGAAATCCGGAGCCGGTGGGAATCAGGCCTTCGAGAAACCCGGCGAAGCCGGCCCGCTCATAGCGACGCGAGCCGTACTGGACCATCAGGAAGATCATGATGGTAGCGACACCGAGATGCGGGCGTGCGGCAATGCAGAAGACGGCGACGACCACCAGAATGCCGCTGAGCATTCCCTGCGGACCCATCATCCACGACCCAACCAGGGCAATCGCTACCCCGAGAAACCCCAGAAGCCAGAGCCCGAGCGCCGGTTCCGTGCCGCGATGCCCCAGTACCGTGCCGGCCATCGTCACCCTGCTCTACAGCAACGCCTGCAGCGTCGCCGGTACGTAGGACTTCTGGCGGTTGAGAACGACACCGAAGATGCGAGCTCCGACACGATCCAAAGCCCGCTTGGCGTTCTCTGCTTCCACCACCGGGGTTTCGTCGGCCTGCACGACGAGGATGACACCGTCGACCTTGGGCCCGAGCAAGCTGACGTCGGCGTATCGGTTGACTGGCGGCGCATCGATGATGACAAAATCAAAGCTCGGCGTCAGTTCGGCGATGGCGGTTATGATGGCCTCGCAATCGACCATCCCGGGCCTGTCTCCCGCCGTGACGATCGAAAGATTGGCGTCGCCCAATCGCTTGACTAGAGCATCGGGACTCGCCTCGCCGGCGAGATAGTCCGACAAGCCGGGACCGTCCGCCAGAGGCAGGATGCGGGCTAGCGAAGGCGAACGCATGTTGGCTTCTACCAACAACACTCGCGTGTCTCCCTCAGCGGCGAGCGCCTTCGCCAGTCCAACCGCGACCCGCGTCGTTCCTTCGCCATGCCGCGTCGAGGTCACGACGATCGTGTGAACCTCGGAATAGCTGGGAGTAAACAGGAGGCTTGCGCGCAGGCGGCGATAGTCGTCGTCCTCGCTATCGGTCGGCGGTTGGTATGGGACGTGGTGGCCGTTGGTCTCGACATCTCGATCGCGCGAGACCTCACGCTCCCGCTCCGCGCGTTTCAGCGCGTCGTATATTTTACTCACGTCCCCCCCCTTCCCGAAGCGCCCCGAGTCGCTGCTCGCACAGCGGTGCCCCCTCGCACTCTCGACGATCTGGAAGTGGTTCTCTTTGTCGATGATACGACATTCTAGTTACCGTCCAAGAATCACATGTTAAGTGGTTTTCGCAAACAGTACCACGGATCTCGCCTCGTCGCCCGGGGCGGACTGTCGCTCGCGGGCCGGATCCGCCCAGCCTCATTGGCCGTCACCATCCCCGAGGTATCCCAGCTTGCGTAGGCGCTCACGGGTCGCCGGGTCGATGTCGTCGAGCGCCGCCCCGGCCTCGCGCAGCCCTTCCCCCGCCAGGCTCGTCAGCAGCCCACGCAGCTCCGAAAGCTCCGATTCGGCATAGGCGTTATCTGCCAAAAGGTTGACCTGCTCGCCAGCATCTCGCCGCAGATCATAGAGCTCCTCACCCTCACGCCCGCGACCTTCGTCGCGGGCCGACTGAAGCTTCAGTCCGTCACGCTCGACGGCCTGTGCGACGTATTTCCCCCCCTGAAACCACCAATGCTCCGAGAACGTCGGCTGAACTGGATCCTCGGGCTGCGGAAACAGCGCCCTACCGTCAACGTCCGCCATTTCGGCCGGAACCGGAATCTCGAGGAGGGAGACGACTGTCGGCAGGATGTCGATGAGCATCGCCGGATCCCGCCGCACTATCCCGCGTTCGCCGCCCGGGATGCGAAGCAGCAGCGGAACGCGAATGACTTCGTCGTACAGTTGGTTGCCGTGTCGCCAGTTACCGTGCTCGTAGAATTCCTCACCGTGGTCCGAGGTGACGACGACGATCGTTTCCTCACTCAGGCCACGCGCCGCCAGTTGGTCGATGACCTGTCCGACGAGGAAGTCGGCATGCGCGATCGCCGCGTCGTACTGATCGACCAAGCGATCCAGCGTAGCCGACTCGAGAGCCTGCGCCTTCTCGAAAACAGTTTCCACACGTGGCGGCGTATTCCGCGGCGCAGTGCTCGAGGCGCGAGCAAAGGCGCTGGCGAATCTCTCCGGCGGATCGTAGGGGTCGTGAGGACCGATCATGTGAACATAGAGAAAAAACGGGACATCGTCGGCATCCGATCTGCCGAGCCAGTCGATCACCGCGCGTATCTGGGCTTCATCGCGGTCGGTATTGCTGACATTGTCCCGGCCTGCCCAACGGAACACCGTGCGCGAGATCGGCAGATCCACTCCTGATCGCTTCAGCATCGTCTCCGAGCGGCGCAACGTGCGGTAGAGGATGGTCAGCTGGGCACCCATCGCGCGCCCGCTCTCGAATTCCTGGAAGCCGCGGTTGAAACGAAACTCCGGGGTGATCCACGGATTGACCGAGAACGCCGCAGTCCGATACCCGGCGGCGTCCAAGACACTGGCGAGCGTCGGCAACTCCGCATCGAGGGCATCGAGACTGCCGGTTACCCCGTGGCGGTGCACGTAGAGACCAGTGAACAGCGAAGCGATCGACGGCTTCGTCCACGGCGCCTGCGCGATCGCACGTTCGAAACGCACTCCCTCGAGAGCCAGCGCGTCGATACGAGGACTCGTCGGTCGATCGTACCCGTAAATGCCGAGGTGATCGGCGCGCAGGGTGTCGATGAGGACGAGCACCAGATTCGGCCGCGACGCCGACGCGGCCCCCAGCGCAGGTGCGTTGCTCGTCGAGCCAGTCGATCCGCCCGGCATCGGCGTATTGGCGGCCACCGCCATGGCGACGACGAGCGCACCGGCCGCGCGCGGATA
>JBGTMF010000275.1:0-6441 GCA_041743795.1 Thermodesulfobacteriota bacterium
GCATGCGACGCGCGAGCGCGACGGATTCGTCTGGGTATGGGGCGAGCCCGACACCGAACCGACCACCGAGCCCGCCGACTTCGCGCGCCCGCCGGACTCGCGCTACGCGACGATCGTCCGCGTGCTCGATTTCCCCGGCACCCTGCACGCCACGGCGGAAAACGCGCTCGACGTACCGCACACCGCGTTCCTGCACCGCGGCCTCTTTCGCGGCAACGGCGAGCGCAACGAGATCCACGCCGTCGTCCGCCGGGGCGCCGACCGCGTCGAGACGGAGTACATCGGCGAGCCTCGCCCGGAGGGCATTCTCGGCCGCCTGCTCGCTCCCGAAGGCGGTGTGGTGGAGCATTGGGATCGCTTCGTGCTGCCGTCGATCGCCCAGGTAGAGTATCGCCTGGGAAGAGACAACCACCTGCTGGTGACATCCGTGTGCACACCGATCGATGACTTCACCACGCGCATGTACGCCGTCGTCGCCTTTCGCCTGCGCCTACCCACGGCGCTGATGCGACCGCTGGTGACGCCGTTGGCGATGCGCGTCCTGCGGCAGGACGCGGCCATACTCAGCGCCCAAAGCGAGACCGTGAAACGCTTCGGCGGCGAACAGTTCATTTCGACGGAGATCGACCTACTCGGACCACACATCTGGCGACTGCTGCGCGATGCGGAAGCGGGCTCCCTGCCGCCAGCCGGCGGTGAACTGACAGTAGTGCGCGAGACGCGCTTCCGTGCATGAACGATCCGGCAGCCATGGCCCGTGTCCTGATCGTCGACGACCAGCCGGACAACCTCTACCTCCTCAGCACTCTGTTGGTCGGCCACGGCTACCGCGTCGACTCTGCTCCCAACGGTCAGGAAGCCCTTCGCATCGCGCGACAGTCGCCCCCTGACCTGATCATTACCGACCTGCTCATGCCGGTCATGGACGGCTACACCTTCCTTCGTCACTGCAAAGCCGACGATCGCCTGCGCCCCATTCCCATCGTCGTCTACACCGCGACCTACACGGAACCGGAAGACGAGCGCCTGGCGGCGCGCCTCGGCGCCGCCGCATTCATCGTCAAGCCAGCCGAGCCGGAGGAGCTTCTCGAACGAATTCGCAACCTCCCCGCCGCCGGCGCCATCGAGCCCAGCCCGGCCGGCGATACGCCGGATACCGCGGATACACTTCTCCGAGAGTACAACCAGGCGCTGGTTCGCAAGCTGGAGAGCAAAACGCTCCAACTCGAAGCGGCCAATCGCGCTCTGCAACAAGATATCGCCGCGCGCAAGGTCAGCGAGCAGCGCATTCAGCACTTGAATCGAGTCTATTCGATCCTCAGCGCCATCAATCAGAGCATCAGCCGCGAGGGGACTCCACAGACGATTCTCGCCGAGGCCTGCCGCATCGCGGTCGAAAAGGGACAGTTTCGCATGGCCTGGGTCGGCAAACTCGACGGCACAGGCCAGAGAGTCGAGCCGGCCGCTTCCGCCGGCGACGTCGACGGTTATCTCGACGCCGTGCAGATTTCATTGGATATCACTTCGAATCGCGCCGGGCCGACCGCGCGTACTTTGCTTTCGGGAAAGCACACGATCTGCAACGACATCGCAAACGACCCGCTGTTCGCGCCGTGGCGCAGCGAAGCGCTGCAAAGGGGGTATCGCTCCTCCGCTTCGCTGCCTCTCATGGTCAACGGCGAACTCTTCGCCGTATTCAACTTGTATGCAGCCGAGCCGCACTTCTTCGACGACGAGGAACTGCAACTGCTCGATGATCTCGCAGTGGACATGGGTTTGGCGCTGGAGATTCACGATATCGAACAACAGCGGCGCCGGGCTGAGGAGGAGTTGCAAGCCAGCGAGGAGCGCTTCCGCGAAGTCGTCGAGAACATCCACGAAGTCTTCTGGGTTACCGATCCCGCCAAGTCTCAGATATTGTACATCAGCCCGGCGTACCAGGCCATCTGGGGGCGCTCATGCGAAAGTCTCTACGAGTCGCCGCACTCGTGGCTGGATGCGATTCATGCCGACGATCGGGAACGGGTGGCAGAGGCCGACAAGTCGCAACAAGTCGGCGGCGACTATGATGAAATCTATCGCATCACGCGGCCCGACGGCTCGGTGCGCTGGATCCGCGACCGCGCCTTTCCGATTCGCGATGCGGAAGGCGCAGTGCACCGCGTCGTCGGCACCGCCGAAGACATTACCGAGCGCAGGCAACTCGAGGAACAGTTCCGGCAAGCACAGAAGATGGAGGCCATCGGCACCCTCGCCAGTGGCATCGCGCACGACTTCAACAACATCATCAGCGCCATCCTCGGCAACGCTGAGTTGGCGCTTGCGGACATCGATCCAGGTCATCCTGCTTCGGAAAGTCTGAAAGAGATCGAGACGGCCGGCCTTCGCGCCAGGAGTCTCGTCGAGCGGATTCTCACCTTCAGCCGCCAACACCCACAGGAGCAGAGTGTCGTCGCCCTGCCGCCGCTCATCGAGGAAACGGTCCGACTGCTTCGCGCCACCCTACCGGCCGGGCTCGAGCTGACAACGTCACTTTCGCCAAGTGCCCCCAACGTGCTCGCCGACGCGACCCAGATCCAGCAAGTTCTGCTCAATCTGGGAACCAACGCGTGGCACGCCCTCGACGGCATGGCGGGGCGAATCGAAATCACACTCGACGCTGTCGACCTCGACGGACAAGCGGCCGGCGAGTTCGACGCGATACGGCCCGGGCGCTATGCGTGCCTGAAGGTTAGCGACAGCGGCCGGGGAATGGACGCGTCGACGCTCGCCCGCGCGTTCGAGCCATTCTTCACGACCAAGGAGCCCGGCAAGGGAACCGGCCTCGGCCTGTCCGTCGTGCACGGCATCGTTCACCGGCACGGCGGCACCGTTACCCTGACCAGCGACCCGGGCAATGGCACTACTTGTCGCATCTGCTTGCCGGCAACGGAAACGGCCGCCAACGCCCCCGCCGCAGCCGCTACGGCGATGCCGCGCGGCGACGGACAGCGCATCCTCTACCTCGACGACGAAGATCCACTCGTATTCCTCGCCGAGCGCATCCTGAGGCGGCTCGGCTACCATGTGACCGGATTTACCAGCCCGGCCGAAGCTCTACAGGCGTTCCGCGATCATCCGCTATCCTTCGACCTGATCATCACCGACCTCAACATGCCCGGCTCTTCCGGGCTCGTCGTCGCCCGCGAGATGCTGCAGCTGCGCCCGGAGATTCCCGTCATTCTGACGTCCGGTTACATTTCCGAAGAACTCAAGCAACAGGCGCAACAGGCTGGCATCGCCCACTTGTTGTACAAGGCCAACACGGTCGACGAGCTCGCCGACGCGGTGGCACGATTCTGCGAGACATCCGCTTCGTGAAGCCCATTGGCGCCGGCGGAATCATCGGCGCGACGCGGCAGCGAGCGTTGCACCGCCCTCGACAAAACTACGGCACGCGGTAGGTTCTCAACCTATCACTCCGAGGAGTCATCAATGTCGGACAGCA
The DNA here is from genome assembly GCA_041743795.1 of Thermodesulfobacteriota bacterium. Taxonomy (GTDB): domain Bacteria; phylum Desulfobacterota; class Binatia; order HRBIN30; family CADEER01; genus CADEER01. The sequence continues at coordinate 3,488 of JBGTMF010000275.1, forward strand.
CAAAAGCCAACGCGCAATACACGATCCAGGGTCGCACGGTGACCTTCCCGGTGGACGTGCGCGACGCGTCGGCGGCGATCGCGGCGTTCGTGGTTCCCAGTCGTGCCGCCGCGCGCCTGGTCGGCGAGGCTTTCGAGATCGTCGATTTCCTGCCCGGCCGCACGCTCTTCATGCTCGGATGCATCGACTACAAGGACAACGACCTCGGCGACTACAACGAGGTGGCGATGAATTTCTTCGTGCGCATGAAAGGCGCCGCTAGCGGGCTCCCCTACATCGGCGCATGGACGGCGATGGTCCGCGGCGCCCTGCCCTCGTTTTGCTGGAAGATGCCGGTCAACCAGTCCTTCACGCGCGATGCCGGGGCGCTCATCTGGGGCTTCCCGAAGACGATCGAGCGCATCGACTTCGACTACGGCCGCGATGATCGATTTCGCGGACTGCTCGAAATGGACGGCGAGAAGGTCTTCGAAGTCGACATGCCGCGCGGCGGCAGCCGCTCACAACCGGCCGGCTCGGCGATCGCCTACAGCTACATCGACGGCGTGCCGCACCGGACGGCGTTCACCCAACACGCCACGCAGCTCGGCGTCCGCCTCGGCGGCAGCGTCGAGATCAGCCTTGGTCGCCATCCGATCGCCGACGACCTGCGCTCCCTTGGCCTCCCGAAGAAACCCATCGCGACGACCTGGGCCGGAAAAATGGTCATGCGCTTCGAGCCGCCGGCGAAGCTATAGCGGAGAGAGACCAGGCATTATCCGATCTGTTCGAGTAGGCCTGTTCTCTCTCGCGACGTATCGAGAGCTTGCTGTATGGCGCACTCGTTTCGCAATCGAGCGCTAACAATCCGAGGAAATGAGCTGCTAGGCCGCGTTCCAGCCGAGCACGGCCTTCACCTCAAGGTATTCCTCGAAGCCGAAGACGCCCCATTCGCGGCCGTTGCCCGAATGCTTGTAGCCGCCGAACGGCGCGGCGAAGTCGGGATGAGCGCCGTTGAGGAGGATCTGCCCAGCGCGGATCCTCGACGCGACCTTGCGCGCTCGTTCGATACTGCCGCTCGAGACGTAGCCGGCGAGGCCGTAGTTGGTGTCGTTGGCGATGCGGATCGCATCTTCCTCGTCGCGGTAGGGCAGTATCGACACCACCGGGCCGAAGATCTCCTCGCGCGCGATGGTCATCTCGTTGGTCACATCAGCAAAGACGGTGGGTTTGACAAAGTAGCCGCGATTGAGACCATCGGGCCGGCCCGTGCCCCCGGCAACCAGACGCGCGCCTTCGTCGATGCCCGTCTGGATCATGTCCTGGATCTTGGCGAATTGCGCGGCGTTGACCACCGGGCCGATATGGCGGCCCTCCTCATGGGCAGGGCCGACCTTGATCGACGCGGCCACCTCGGCGGCTTCCTCCACGACCCGGTCATAGATCGCACGCTCGACCAGCATCCGGGTCGGCGCGTTGCAGGACTGGCCGGTGTTGTTCATGCAATGCAGCACGCCGCGCCGGACCGCCTTGTCATCGGCATCGGCAAAGATCAGGTTCGCCCCCTTGCCGCCCAGTTCCAGACTGACGCGTTTCAGCGTATCGGCGGCGGATCTGGAGATCATTCTGCCCGCCCGGCTAGAGCCGGTAAAGCTGATCATGTCCACCTCAGGATGCGCCGTCAGCTGGCTGCCGACGCCCGCACCATCGCCGTTGACCAGATTGAAGACGCCTTTGGGCAGACCGGCGGCATCGACGATCTCGGCAAAGATGAGCGCGTTGAGCGGCGATTCCTCGGAGGGCTTCAGCACCATAGTGCAGCCCGCGATGAGGCCCGCGATCACCTTGAGCGTGACCTGATTCATCGGCCAGTTCCAGGGCGTGATCATGCCGATGACGCCAACGCCTTCGTGGATGATCCGGTCATTCGGCGCGTGATCGCCCAGGGGCGCGTCAAACGGAAACGCGCGGGCGGCGGTGATGAAATTCGAGATATGCCAGGTGCCGGAGGTGACCTGGCTGTCGCGCGACATGGTGATGGGCGCGCCCATCTCAAGGCTCATCGCCTGCGCCAGATCCTCGGCGCGGGTCTTGTAGACCTCTAGAATTTTCTCCGCGAAGGCGATACGCTCAGACGGTGCGGTTGCCATCCAGGCCGGAAAGGCGGCGCGGGCGGCGGCAACGGCGGCATCGGTATCGGCCTGCCCGCCGAGCGAAATGATCGCGCAGGGTTCTTCGGTCGAGGGGTTGATGACGGGGTGATCATTGGTCGCAGCGGGATTGACCCAGGCGCCGTTGATGTAGAACTGACGTTTCTCGATCATGGTGTTGACCTCCTTGGATTTGGCGGCACTGTGTCAGGCGTTATGCCGGCCCGCAAGGTCGGAAAGAAACGATGCCGGTGAATTTGATCAAATGATCGCCGGTGACTGCAACAACAGCATGAAGGAGGCTGACATGGGCCTGCGTATCAATGACACGATTCCCGATCTGACGGTCGAAACCGATCTGGGAACATTCTCGCTGCATGACTGGATCGGCGACAGCTGGGCGATCCTGTTCTCGCATCCCAAGGATTTCACACCCGTCTGCACCACCGAGTTCGGCGCCGTCGCGCGGTTGGCGGCCGAATGGGCGAAGCGCGGCTGCAAGGTGATCGGCGTCTCGGTGGACGGGATCGAGGATCACAGAAAATGGAAGAGCGATATCGAGAAGGTCGGCGGCGTCAAACCGGGTTTTCCGATCATCGCCGATGACGGGCTTTCGGTCTCCAAGGCCTTCGACATGCTGCCCGCAGAGGCGTATCTGCCCGATGGCCGCACCCCGAATGTCAGCGCAACCGTGCGCTCGGTGTTCATCATCGGGCCTGACAAGAAACTCAAGCTCTCGATGACCTATCCGATGACCGTGGGGCGCAATTTTGCCGAGGTGCTGCGCGCACTCGATGCGTTGCAGACGACGGTCAAGAATGGCGT
>JBGTMF010000276.1:0-28515 GCA_041743795.1 Thermodesulfobacteriota bacterium
CGGCGTCCGCGTCGGCCGCAAGGTAGCCGTCGCACGCGCCCCAGGCGGAGTACGGGTCGGCCGTGCGACCGGCGGAGTACGGGTAGCGGTCGGAACATTGGAAACCGCGCTGGTACGTGTCGCCCGCGGCGTGCTGGTGAAGATCGGAGTGCGCGTCGGCCGCGCCGTGTTCGTCGGTATCGAAGTGCGTGTCGGTCGTGCAGTATTCGCAGGTATCGGGGTGCGCGTCGGCTGCGAGTTTCCCGGCCGCGGCGTGTTGGTAGCCGCCGGTCCAGAAGTGCTGGCCGGCGCCGGAGTGTTCGTCGGCGGCGGCGTCAAATTGGATGGGTCGCCGACCGTCAGCCTAGCGCAATTGATGACGCCGGTCGTTGCGGGATCACCATCCTCCCAGGTTCCTGTCGCGATTCCGGACAGGTCGAGAAAGCCCGAGCCGAAGACCTCGCCTTTCCACTGAAAGGTGGTCGATTTGCGCGGCAGGAGGTCGCGAAGAACCCGCGGGTAGGTTTGCACATACACAGATGCATTGCCGACAGCGGAGCCGCCGAGATCGCCTGGCGTGAGATTGCGAATCGACTGCTCGGTGGTGTTGGAGATAACCATCTTGATGGTGATGCGCGAGCGGCTGACTGATATATCGCAGCTTCCGCTCAGGCTGCCGGTCGTCGGGTGCGCGACCAACGAAGCAGGCGCCATAAACAACGCAGCTACCGTCGCGAAAACCAGCAGACCTTCAGGACGACGCCTCCGCCGTACTGCCGATCGCGCCCTCTCACAGTTCCCCATCAATTGCCCCCAAGCCTTTTTCGTGATGCCAAGTCGGATACGGCCCGACTTTACCGCGTCAATAAACGCGGAACCCCTCGGTTTGTCAATTCAAACAATCTAATTCGGAGAATCAGTATCGGTTCACCGCCTGCGCCGCCAGCCAACCGCTGAGAATCGTCAGCCGGCGTCGGCGCCTCGATCTGGGGCAAAATTTCTTGTTCACGTTCCGCCCTACTTTCTCAACAAACCGTCACCGCAGCGCCAGGTCGAGCTCCTGAAGCCGTCGGATCTCGTCGCGCAGGCCGGCGGCTTTCTCGAATTCGAGCTGGGCGGCTGCCTCTCGCATCGCCGCGCGCAATTCCGTCACTCGCCGCGGGATTTCCTCCAGTGGGACATAGACTTCGCCCTCTTCGAAGACCACGTCGTCGGTGGCGGCGCGGCTCTGCCCGGGTACCAGCGACTCGGAGATCGCCTTGACGATCGATTGGGGAGTGATGCCATGCGTTTCATTGTATTGCCGCTGAACGGCGCGTCTCCGCTCTGTCTCGTCGAGCGCCGCCCGCATCGATTTGGTGATCGTATCGGCATAAAGGATGACTTTCCCCTTGACGTGGCGTGCGGCGCGGCCGATCGTCTGGATCAACGACCTCTCGGAGCGCAGGTAACCTTCCTTATCGGCATCGAGAATCGCCACCAGCGAGACCTCGGGCAGGTCGAGTCCCTCGCGCAGCAGATTGATGCCGACGAGGACATCGAACACTCCTTTCCGCAGATCACGAATGATTTCGACTCGTTCGATGGTGTCGATGTCCGAATGGAGGTAGCGAACGCGCACGCCGATCTCGTGGTAATACTCGGTGAGATCCTCGGCCATTTTCTTCGTCAACGTGGTCACCAGAACCCGCTCTTTCACCTCGGCGCGTTGACGCACCTCGTCGAGCAGGTCGTCGACCTGACGGCCGGCGGGCCGCACGACGACCTCGGGATCGACCAGGCCGGTGGGGCGGATTAATTGTTCCACCACCCTGCCCCGTGCCTGCTCGCGTTCGTAGTCCCCGGGTGTGGCCGAAACATAGATACATTGCGACACGAGAGCCTCGAACTCGTCGAAGCTGAGCGGTCGATTGTCCATCGCCGACGGCAAGCGGAAGCCGAAATCGACCAACGTCCCCTTGCGCGAGCGATCGCCGCGGTACATGCCGCCGATCTGCGGCACCGTGACGTGGCTCTCGTCGATGATGGCAAGAAAGTTCTCAGGGAAATAATTCAGCAGGGTGAGAGGTGGTTCGCCCTCGGCGCGACCGGTGAGATGCCGCGAGTAGTTCTCGATCCCGGGGCAGAAGCCCATCTCCTCGAGCAGCTCGAGGTCGTACATCGTACGCTGCTCCAGCCGCTGGGCTTCGAGCAGCTTCGACTCGCCGTGCAGCTTCTCCAACTGGAGACGGAGTTCCGTGCGAATCGCATCGATCGCAAGTTTGCGCTGGGCCGGCTGCGTAACATAGTGGCTGGCCGGATAGATGGCCACCCTCTCGAGGTCGCGCAGCACAGTGCCGCGCAAGGGATCGACTTCGCTGATGCGGTCGATTTGATCGCCGAAGAACTCAACCCGCACGGCGCGCGACTCCTCCGAGGCGGGAAAGATCTCGACGACGTCGCCGCGGACGCGAAAGGCACCGCGGTGAAAGTCGTAGTCGTTGCGATCGTATTGGATGTCGACGAGCTTGCGCAGAATCTGATCGCGGTCGGTCCGTTCGCCGGTCTCGAGAAACACCAGCATCGCGAAGTACGCTTCGGGCGAACCCAAACCGTAGATGCACGAAACGCTGGCGACGATGATGACGTCGTTGCGTTCGAGCAGCGCCTTGGTCGCAGAATGCCGCATCTTGTCGATCTCGTCGTTGATCGACGAATCCTTCTCGATGAAGGTGTCGGTGCTCGGTACGTACGCTTCCGGTTGGTAGTAGTCGTAGTAGCTGACGAAGTAGCGCACGGCGTTATTGGGGAACAGCGTCTTGAACTCGTGATAGAGCTGTGCCGCCAGCGTCTTGTTCGGTGCCATCACGAGAGTCGGCCGATTGATGCGGGCGATCACGTTGGCGGTCGTAAAGGTCTTGCCCGAGCCGGTGACGCCGAGGAGAACCTGATGCCGGTCTCCGCGCATCACCCCTTCGGTCAATCTATCGATGGCATCCGGTTGGTCACCCGCCGGCGCGAACTCACTGACCAGTTCGAAATTTTCGACTTCGCTGCTCACGGCTGCTGCAGCTCCGCGCGAAACTCGCGGGTTGCCTCCTCGATACGGCGCAATTCGTCGCTGTCGATGTGGCCGCGCAGCCGCTCGACGTGGAGAAAAAGGTAGTACGTCTGTAGGACGTCGCGACGACAGTAGCGGTGGATGATTTCGTATTCTCCCCGCTCCCAAAGGTCCTGAACCATCGACCCGGCGACGGCGCCCTTCCCAGGCAAACCGACGAGCTTGGCCAACAGATCAAGTCCGCCCCGCAAGCGGGCGGCACCGCGATTCGACATCGCGTCATAGAGATCGTCATGCCGGTCGTTGCGACCGCGAAATCCGGATTTGCCGCCGAAGTACCACGGCAACGAGAGGCCGTAGCGCAATGCGCGTAACTCGAGAACCGGTAGATCGAAGATGCGGCCGCTGAAGGTCACCAGGGTGCCGGCGAACGGCTCCACCCGCCGCCAGAACAAGCGGACCAATTCCTCTTCACCCAATTCGTCGACACGCAGTACCTCGAGCCGCTCGAGGACGCGGCCAGCCGTCACCCAACCGAAGACCACCGACACCGGTGCGTGCACGGTCACTGGTAGAAAGCCGCCGTCGTGCTCGCTGCGCAGGCGTTCATAGGCCAGCTCCGCCGTCATCCCGGGCGATGGATAGAAAGCATCGCGAACGAGTTCCTTATCGATCTGGGTTTCGATATCGAAAACCAGATAGCCCTTATCCGGGCCGCGCCGCCGTGATTCCTGATTCACTTCGCTTCTCCCCTTGCAGACGACGAACCCAGACGACGCGGCCATCTTCTCGTTCGGCGTCTTTCGCCTCGACGATCGACAAGCCGGCTGCCCGCAGTTTCTCGACGAAGCCGAGCCGGTATGTGTTGACTGAATCGCCGAAGAGGAACCGCCCGCCCGGTCGCAAATGGCCGGCGATGGCCGTCGCCAAGGCGTCCTCGGCTGCAGCGTCATATGCGACATCCGCTCCCAAAACCAAATCAAACCGCCCTCGCAATGGACTTGCCCGCCAATCCATCTGGACGATGGCGATGCTCATCCCGTTGATCGCCGCGCTGGCAGCGGCCATCGCCAGCGGCGCGCGATGCCAGTCGGTAGCGACGACGTATGCGCCGAGCCTGGCTGCGACCAGCGCTGGTAGTGCCATTCCACAGCCGAGTTCGAGGACCCGCAAGCCGCGCAGCGACGGGCCCGCCGCAAGTCGCCGGGCGATGGCTACCGCCCCCGGCCACAGGTGCATCCAATACGGCGGCTCCTCGGCGATTGCCGCGCCGAGCAGGCGCTCCGAGTCGACGTGTGGCGCGAGTTCAGCGACGCGGAGCATCGATATATCGACTTCCCCGAACCTCAAATCGACGCGTTCGGTCGCAATCGCCGTCACTCGTATCCCTCGGCGGCGACTTCGTCCTCGTCCATTCCGAAGAAGTGGGCGACTTCGTGGATCACGGTCGTGCGGATCTCGCGGCGCAGCGACCACGGTGTGCGATTCTGTCGCACCAGCGGCCGATAATACAAAACGATACGGTCGGGCATAGGGCGTACGTCGGCCAGCGAGCGCTCACCCAACGGTGTGCCGTCGAAAAGACCGAGTAGTGTGTCGCGCTCGGGATCGAGTCCCACCGACAAGAGATCCTCCCGCGTCGGCTGGTCCTCGACGACGAACAACACGTCTTCGAGGCGCTGGCGAAAGATCGCCGGCAGGTCGCGTACCACTTCCTCCACCATCTCGGCGAACCGTTGCCGCGTCATCGCCCGTCATCCTACCTGCATCAACCGGGAAATGGCAGACGCACCCGCCACGGCCAGCGCACGTGCGTGCCGCCACCGGGCAACCGTTGATTCAACGCGCCGATCCTGCGAAACATCGACGGATGCCGCTCACCTGCAAATCGATGCTCGGATCAGTCGCACTGATCGCCATGCTCGCCGCTTGCGGCGATGACCCGGATGACACGCGTCCTATCGAAATTCTCTATTTCGTTCAGGGCCCGACTGGAGCCCCCTTCACCGTCGTCGGACCCGACGACAACGGTGACTGCATGGCGGAGAGTCGAGATCAGGTGGCGGGACTGGTTTCCTCCGGCGGCTACGGATTTCAGACGCTGGATGCATCGCACGTATTGTCCGGCACTTTCCGCGCGCCGCACTACTTCGTCTTCGAGAACGAAAAGCAGCCGACTCGCGGCGTCTTCCGCAATCTCGGGTCGGCGCCGCTCACCGTCCTGCAGATGCGCGGTCTCGCTCCTCCGGCGACGACCCTCGAGCGGCAAACCATCCCGCCCGGGGCTTGCCGTTCGGTCAGTTCCTTCGGTGACGACGACGAGATCGCCGGACTTGCTGGAGCCGACGACCCGGCGAACGATTACCGCATCGAGGTCTGTTCGTTTGCCGCCGGCACGCGACTGCCACCCGACTTTCGCTGCCAGGATCTGGCGCCTCGTGGCAGCGTCGAGTTTGACCTCGATGGCGCGCGGCTGATCGATGCAGGCGCTCAGTTCCTCAGTACCATCGGCGATCTCACCGCGAGCTTTCTCTCCAGTTGCCTCGCCCAGGAGGGCTCCGAGGGCGTCGCATGCCGCACGCCGGCGACCTTCTATATGTTTGCTCCGGAGGATCAGATCAGCGCCGCGATGACGCGTTTCCGCAACCAACCAGACTCCTTCTTGCAACTGGATCTATACCGAGACATGAGCCTGCTCGACTCCGACCGGGGAAGCGGAGACGTATTCGTTCGCGACGATATCTGACGGTGTTCCCCAAAGTTATCCACAGGCGCGATTTCTCCCCGGCAATTCGCTGGCGCCCAGTCTTGAGAGTGGGTCATCTCTGCCTGATCGCGGCCGCCGGCAGGCGATAAGCTGCCGCCGCATGGAGCTCCAGAAATCGCAGCCGCGGCGGTGGCCAGGGGCGGCGACGCCGCAGTCACAGCGGGTTCTCAACAGACTTATCCACAGGGGACCCGGTGACCCGGGGAATGTCGTCAGCCCTTCTGGACGGCCTCGACGATCTTCTGCGCTGCGTCGGACATGCTCGCCGCCGAGATGATGTTCAACCCCGAGTTGTCGAGGATCTCGCGGCCGATTTCGACGTTGGTGCCTTCCAGCCGAACCACCAAGGGGTGCTGCATGCGGATCTGTTTGGCGGCTGCGACGACGCCGTCGGCAATGACGTCGCACTTCATGATGCCGCCGAAGATATTGACCAGCACACCTTTCACGTTGGCGTCCGACAAGATGATCTTGAAGGCCTCGGTAACCTTTTCTTTCGTCGCGCCGCCGCCGACATCGAGGAAGTTGGCGGGTTCGCCGCCGAAGTGCTTGATGATGTCCATCGTCGCCATGGCCAGGCCGGCACCATTGACCATGCAGCCGATATTGCCGTCGAGCGCGATGTACGAAAGGTCGAACTTCGACGCTTCCACTTCCTTCGCGTCTTCCTCGTCGAGGTCGCGCAGGTCGAGGATACCCTTCTGCCGGTACAACGCGTTGGCGTCGAAACCCATCTTGGCGTCGAGCGCGATGACGTCTCCCTGGCGGGTCAGCACCAATGGGTTGATCTCGGCGATGGAGCCGTCGCAGTTCACGAAAGCCGCATAGAGCGCCATCATGAACTTCACGGACTTGTTCACCGACTCCTTCGGAATGCCGATACCAAAGGCGAGCTGGCGCGCCTGGTAGGCCTGCAACCCGACGGCGGGATCGATCGTCGCGCGCAAGATCTTCTCCGGCGAGCGTGCGGCAACCTCCTCGATCTCCATGCCGCCTTCCGACGACGCCATCATCGTCAACCGGCTGGTCGCACGATCGAGAACGATGCCGAGGTAGAACTCGCGGTCGATGTCACTGGCCGCCTCCGCCAGCAGACGCTTCACCACGCGGCCGCCGGGTCCGGTCTGGTGCGTGATCATGGTCTTGCCGAGAAGTCCGGCGGCAAACTGACGCGCCTCGTCGGCGCTCTTGCAAACCTTGACGCCGCCGGCCTTACCGCGCCCGCCGGCATGGATCTGCGCCTTGATCACACAAGTTCCGCCGAGTTCTTCACAGGCCGCGGCTGCGTCGTCCGCACTAGTCACCTCGCGTCCGGGGGGAACGGCGACGCCGTATTCCTTGAGAAGCGCCTTCGCTTGAAACTCGTGTACGTTCATCCAATCTCCCTTATCAGCCCGTTGAAAAAGTAGGCCGGGCTGCAAATGGATCTTTCGCCCCAGCGCTGCGTTGCCGAATCCTCAACAAAAGTCACGACTTTGCCTCCGGTTCGGCGCCTTGATCTGGGGCGAAATCTTTCATTTTCGCTCCTGCCCTACTTTTTCAACGGACTGTTATCCCCGCTCAAGCAGCGAGAAACTTCTCCGCCGCGGCGACCAGGTCACGCACGTGCGATACCGACTCGTCGAGCATCGCGCGCTCGTGCGACGTCAGGTCGACTTCGATCACTTTCTCGATGCCGCCGGCGCCGATCTGAACCGGAACGCCCACGTAGAAACCGTCGACGCCGTATTCGCCCTCGAGCAGCGCGGCACAAGGCAAAATCTCTTTCTTGTCGAACAGGTAAGCTTCGGCCATGCGAATCGCCGCCGAGGCCGGCGAGTAGTAGGCCGATCCAGTCTTCAGCAGATTGACGATCTCGCCGCCGCCCTTGCGCGTCCGCTCTTCGATGGCCTCCAAGCGGTCGGCCGGGATCAGTTTTTCGATGGGAACTCCGCCGACGTGGCACAAGCTGCGCACGGGAACCATGTCGTCGCCGTGGCCACCGAGTACGATCGCCGACACGCTCTGTACGGAGACGGCGAGTTCCAAGGCAACGAATGTGCGATAGCGGGCCGAGTCCAGAACGCCGGCCTGACCGACCACCATATTCTTGGCGAACCCCGTCACCTTCTTCATCGTCGTCACCATTGCGTCGAGCGGGTTGGTGATGACGATGACGAAGCTCTCGGGAGCATGTTGGCGGATTCCCTCGGCGATCGACTTCATGATCTTGACGTTGGTGCTGAGCAGATCGTCTCGCGACATGCCGGGCTTGCGTGCGAGTCCGGCGGTGACGATGCAGACGTCTGCGCCGGCGATGTCCGCCATGTCGTTGGTGCCGACTACCGCCGCGTCAAACCCCTCGATCGGCCCCGACTCGAGCAGGTCGAGTGCCTTGCCCTGCGGCATCCCGTCGACCACGTCGTAAAGCACGACGTCGCCGAGACGCTTGAGAAGCGCGAGGTGCGCCAGGGTTCCGCCGATCATGCCGGCACCAATCATCGCGAGCTTTTTACGAGGCATACTTCAACTCTTCCTTTCAGATCGTGCAACGCTGCGGGGAACCATCAACGCGGCGCCGTGCACGCGGCGGGACAAACTCCAGCTTCATACTTGCTCACCGCATCCTCTTCAAGGGGACGAGTCGCATCGCGGCGACTGGTGACGGAGAGTCTCAGGTTGACCCGCCGCCGGGCAAACGTGCAGTTGGACTTTGTAACCTCGACTGGTTAACTCCCCGCCATGGGATTCACGAAACTTCAAGTGACGGTTGAAGATGACGGCGTTGCCACTCTCCTGCTCAACGACCCGGAAAGTCGCAATGCAATGACACCGGAGATGGGCGAGGAAATGGTTGGCGCCGTCGAGGAACTGCGCGCCAACACGGCGGTGCGAGTGGTGCTCGTCAGCGGCGCCGGACAATCCTTCAGCGCCGGAGGCAACCTGGCGATGCTGGCGCGGGACGCTGGGCTCGGCGGCGATGGACCGAGTATGAAGGGCTCGCCGGTGGACTTCTACAGTCGGTTCCTCTCCATCCGAAAACTGGAGGTGCCGACCATCGCCGTGATCAACGGCCACGCCATCGGCGCCGGGCTCTGCTTCGCCCTCGCTTGCGACATGCGCGTCGCTGCACGCGAGGCGAAGCTCGGCATGACCTTCGTCCGCCTTGGCATTCACCCTGGAATGGGTGCGACCAAGCTGTTGCCGCGCCTGGTCGGAACCGCCATCGCCTGCGAGCTGCTGTTCACTGGCCGCGTCTTCGATGCCAGCGAAGCTGCGCGCCTCGGAATCGTCAGCCACGTAGTCGCGCGTGAGGAGCTGGGCCGCACGGCGCGCCAATTGGCCGGCGAAATCGCAACCGCCGGGCCGGTCGCCGTCAGGATGACGAAGCAGGCGATCTACCGGGGACTCGAACACAGTCTGGAAGACGCCCTCGAACTGGAGTCCCGGCAGCAGCGCATCACCTTCGGCACCGAGGACGCCAAGGAAGGAATCCGAGCGATCATGGAGAAACGCAGCCCGATATTCCGCGGCCAATAGCCGCCTGTTGGAAAACCCCGAGACGGCCCTTCGACAGGCTCAGGGCGAGCGGAAAAGTCCTTTATAATCCGGGCGGAGAACCGCTCATCCTGAGCCCTTCGACTTTGCTCAGGATATGCTTGTCGAAGCATGATGTGGGCTTTTTCAACGGACTGCGAGCCGCCGCTGCCGGCGGTGCGAATCACCGCGCGAGAATGACGACGGAGGCGTTGGCGCCGCGGCCGACGGTGTGCGCCAGGCCGACGCGGGCTGCGGCGACCTGCCTCCGGCCAGCCTCGCCGCGCAGTTGCCGGTACAGCTCGATCACCTGCGCCAACCCAGACGCTCCCAGCGGCTCGCCCTTGGCAAGAAGACCACCACTCGCGTTGACCGGTATGGCTCCACCCATCTGCGTGTTTCCGGCGGCAAAGAACGGCCCCGCCTCGCCGGCGCCGCAAAGGCCGAGTTCCTCATAGGAGGTGAGTTCCCGCGCCGAATCCGTGTCCTGCACTTCGCACAGGTCGAGGTCCTCGGCGCCAATACCCGCCTCCTCATAAGCGGCGGCCGCCGCCAGTGCTGTCGGCGGCAGCACTGCGTCGTCGACCAGGCCGCTCAGCGGGGTGTGTTCGCCGAGCACGCTGCCCGGCAGGTGCGATCGCAGCGCCGTTGCGGCGATCGCCACTTTCCCTCCGCTGGCGCGGCGCAGTAACAGCGCGGCGGCGCCTTCGTTGGGCGAACACAGCATGAACAGAGTCAGCGGGTCGCAGACCATCTTCGACTGGAGTACCTGCTCGACGTTGAATTCCTTGCGGAACATCGCGTCGGGGTTGTGCACGCCATTGCGGTGATTCTTCACCGACACGCCAGCCAACATCTCGCGCGTCACGCCGGATTCGCGCATCGCGCGTTGCGCCCGCAGAGCAAAGTAGGCCGGCGTCGCCGCCAGACCGGCCTCTTCGCGCCAAGGCTCGAAGAACGACGAGCGGATGATCCCCCGCGGCATCTTCTCCATGCCGAAGACCAATACGCAGTCGTAACGCCCGGCGCGGATGGCTGCGGCGCCGAGATCGAGCGCCGCCGCACCGCTGGCACAGCCCGCCTCGATGTTGACGATCGGCACCCCCGTCATGCCTAGGGCGGTGAGAACTCTATGGCCGCCGGCGACACCTGAATAAACGGTCCCGCAGTACGCCGCTTGAAATCCGCCGGCGGCGACACCCGCGTCGGCCAACGCCGCGCGCACCGCGTATACGCCAAGATCGACGGCGCTCTTATCGTCGAAGCGCCCGAACGGATGCATTCCGACGCCGGCGACTTCTACTCCCTCCATCACGGCTCCGCGGAGAAGGCGTAGGTGTAGACCGCTTCGCCGTTCTCGTCGTCGTGGAGTCGGTCGACGACGAGTCGCATCGGCTGCTCGGCCGCCAGTCGGCTGGGGTCGGCTTCGGTCAGCCGTGTGACGACGCGCAGGCCTTCCGGTAACTCCACGATGCCGAAACCGAAAGGCACCGTGCCGCGGTAACCGGGCGGCGCCTGCAGCACCGCCGTATGCAGCCACAACCTGCCTCGCGGCCCCAATTCGGTCGCTTCACAATCGACGGACGAACAGTAGGGACAGTCCGTCGAGCGGGGAAAGTGGTACCGCCCGCAGGCGCGACACCTGCCAGCGAGGAGGCGGGCACTGCCGTCGCCGTGGTCGCGAAACAGGCTCTCCCGCACCGGCCGCACGTTCACTCCATCTCCTTGAAGTTGGAAACCTTCCAGGCACCCCTCTCGCGGCGCACGCTGACCAGCCAGCGCATGGCGAAGCTGTCACCGCCACTGAGCTTCACCTTGCCGCGGTAGAGGAAGGTAGTGCGCTCGTCGCCGTCGGGTCGCTCTTCCTGCAACTCATACGTCACTTTCGGCCGCTGCGTCGTCGCGTCGATCTCCTGGTCTCCAACCAGACGCATTTCGTCCTCTACCTTGTGCCGCGCCAGCCCGGTGCAGTGTTCGATGGCCGCCGCCAGATCCATGCGCACATAGTGCTCATCGAGAAACCGCTCGGCGACGCCGCGCGCGCTATCGCTGTCCGGCGAGCAGGCAATCAGCAAGGTACTGCACAACGTGAGGCAGGCGATCACGATCGGCATTTTCACCGCCTCAGCTACACCAGATGCGAGACGCCAGCGCCAGCGCCGTCGACCCTCAACTGGGCCAGCATCCACATCACGATGTCCGACAGCAGCGCGCGCCGCCACCCCGGCTCGCTGAAGCGGTGGTCGACTCCCTCGTACATACGTACGGTGGCGAGGGCACCGCTGGCCGCGGCGATGGCGTGGACATCGTCGAGCGTGACGATCTCATCCGCCGTCCCGTGCGTCAGCAGCAGAGGGCAGCGTATTCGCCGGACAGCAGCGAGGACGTCGAGGTGCTCGACGTCCTCGAGAAACGCCGCGCCGACGCGGATTCCGTGCAGATCGTGGAATCCATCGCTGCGCCAACGCCGGCGCACCTCCGACGTCAGTGCCCGCGCCCGGGCGGCGGGATCTGCCACGGCGGCGATTGTCGCCACAGCGGCCACCTCCGGCTCGGCCGCCGCGAAGAGGAGCGCCACCGTGCCGCCTAGGGACGAACCGACGATCCCCACCGGACCGTCGATGCGCCGGCGCACCCACTGCCACGCACCAGCGAGATCGTCGACTTCGCCGCTGACCGTGAGATCCGCAAAGCGGCCCTCCGACTCGCCGACGTACGAGAAGTCGAATCGCAAGGTGTCGCAATCGGCGGCGGCAAGGGCCTCCGCCAGGGCGACAGATTTGTCGCCCTCTTTCGAAGACTCCATCCCGTGACAGAGGATAACCGCCCGCTGGCCGCCAGCCGGATGCCAGCAGCCGACCAGAGCCGCACCGCGCCGACTGGGGAACTCGACCCGTTGCCAGACTCCCGCGGTGATGTCTCGTCGCTCGACGATCACCGGTTCCAGACTCCGCAAGCGTTTGCTAACCTGCTTCTGCAAGAAACTTTCCTCGCGCGGCGGCGCAGAGAGTAAGGAAATAGGCTGACGGGTAACACGATTCTCGAGCACCCTTTTCGAAGAGGTTCAGGGGTAGAGATCAATTGTAGCTGCGTTCGCTGATCGAATCGACCGGCGAATGGCGGCGCGGCGGGGTGGAGATGGCGCGACTCGGTGAACAGGTGGACGACTTCCTGCGCAATCTCGAGGTCGAGGAGAACGTCTCGCCGAATACCCTGCGGGGCTATGGCAGTGACCTCAGGCAATTTCTAGATTTCGCCGCCAAATGCCATGACTGTCCGCCTGAAGATCTCGACTGCGGGGTGATGGATCAACGGCTCGTCCGGGCCTATCTCGTCGAGTTGTTGCGCCGCACAGCGGCGGCTTCGACGGCGCGCAAGTTGTCGGCGATCAAGCGTTTTGCGCGGCATCTGCGGCGCCGGGAGATACTCGCCACCGACCCCACCGCCGAGGTGGCGGCTCCGAAACAGGACAAGAAATTGCCGAACTACCTCACCGTCGACGATATGTTTCGGCTTCTCGCCGCACCGGATGCGTCAACCAGCGCCGGCCTGCGCGACCGCGCCATCCTCGAGGTGATCTATTCGGCCGGCCTGCGCGTCAGCGAAGTCGTCGGCCTCAACTGGAGCGACGTCGACGACAACGTCGGCCTGTTGCGCGTTCGCGGCAAGGGGCGCAAGGAGCGAGTCGTGCCAGTCGGCGAAGCCGCGCTACAGGCGCTCGACGCCTATCGTCGACGGCTGGCCGAGTTCTGCCCACGCGGAGGTATCGATGAGCGCGCCGTCTTTCTCAATCAGCGAGGCAGCCGCCTGACGGCGCGCTCCGTCGCCCGCGCCATTGATCACTACACCGTGCAGAGTGGCCTCGCCGCCAAAATCAGTCCGCACTCTCTGCGCCACAGCTTTGCCACCCACCTGCTGGGCGCCGGCGCCGACTTGCGCGCCATCCAGGAGCTTCTCGGCCACGCCTCCCTCTCGACGACGCAAAAATACACACACGTCAATCTCGACCAGCTTATGGAGACCTACGACAAGGCACACCCGCGCGCGTAGGCCGGCCAAGGAGGGAGCCGGCCGGTCGGCGAATCTGCGCCAACCCCCTTGCCTCGCGCTGCCGGCACGCGCATGCTGTGGCGCTTCGGAATCATGGGTCGCACGGAGACACAGATCGAGGTCCGCAGCACCACCATCCTGGCTCTTCGCCAGGGGAACAAGGTGGTGATGGCCGGCGACGGACAAGTCACCGTAGGCTCGTCGATCATGAAGCACGGCGCCCGCAAGGTGCGCCGTCTACACGGCGACAAGATCCTCGCCGGCTTTGCCGGAGCCACATCCGACGCCTTCACCCTTTTCGATAAGTTCGAGGCCAAGCTGCAGCAGTATAACGGAAATCTTACGCGCGCGGCGGTCGAGCTGGGGAAGGACTGGCGCACCGATCGGATTCTCCGCCGGCTCGAAGCCCTGTTGCTGGCTGCCAGCAGCGAGACCATCCTGGTCCTCAGCGGCAGCGGCGACGTCATCGAACCCGACGAACCGTCGATCGCCATCGGCTCCGGCGGCAACTTCGCACTCGCCGCGGCGCGAGCGCTGCTCGCCAACACCGACCTCGATGCACGCCAGGTCGCCGAGGAGTCGATGAAGATCGCCGCATCGCTCTGTATCTACACGAACGACCACCTGGTCATCGAAGAACTTTCTTGAAGCCCGCCTCTCAGCTGCAAGCCGCCCGCCGCCGCCACCGCCGATGACCCAGATGACGCCACGCGAGATCGTGTCCGAACTCGACCGATTCATCGTCGGACAGCGCAATGCCAAACGCGCGGTAGCGATCGCTCTGCGCAATCGCTGGCGGCGCCAGCAGGTCGACGAGAGTCTGCGCGACGAGATCGCGCCGAAGAACATCATCATGATCGGCCCCACCGGCGTCGGCAAAACCGAGATCGCCCGCCGCTTGGCCAAACTGGCGCAGGCGCCGTTCGTCAAGGTGGAAGCGACCAAGTTCACCGAGGTCGGCTATGTCGGCCGCGACGTCGAGTCGATGGTGCGCGACCTCATCGAACAGGGCATCACCATCGTCCGTGAGGAAGAACGCGCCAAGGTCGAGGTGCAAGCGCGCCACCTGGCCGAGGAACGCCTCCTCGACCTCCTCTTGCCGCCGCCGACGAGCGCGCCCACCGGAAGCGACGAGACTCCGGCGGGCGGCACCAGGGAGAAGCTCCGGCGCATGCTGCGCGACGGCCTGCTCGACGACCGCGAGGTGAATCTGGAGACGACCAAAGCATCCATGCCGATGGTCGAAATCATGACCCCCCAGGGCATGGAGGAGATGGAGTTCAATCTCAAAGACGTCTTCGCCAACTTCATGCCGAAGCAGACGGTCAAACAGACCCTTCCCGTCGGCGAGGCTCTCGAGGCGTTGCTACAGGAGGAATCCGGCAAGCTTCTCGACATGGAGGCGGTGACCCGCGAGGCGATTCGCCGCGTCGAACAGTCCGGCATCATCTTCATCGACGAGATCGACAAGATCGCCGCCCGGCATGCGGTCAGCGGCACCGACGTATCGCGCGAGGGCGTGCAACGAGACCTGTTGCCGATCGTCGAGGGCAGCACCGTCAACACCAAGCACGGTGCCGTGCGTACCGACCACGTGCTCTTCATCGCCTCCGGGGCGTTCCACACCACCAAGCCGTCCGATCTGATTCCCGAGTTCCAAGGCCGCTTCCCGACGCGGGTCGAACTCGAACCGCTGACGCGCGACGACTTCGTCCGCATCCTCACCGAGCCTGACAACGCGCTGCTCAAGCAGTACAAAGCCCTGATGGCGACCGAGGGCATCGACCTGCAGTTCACCGACGACGCGGTCGCCGAGATCGCCGACGTCGCGGCGCGTGTCAACGAGCGCACCGAGAACATCGGCGCGCGCCGTCTTCACACGGTCATGGAACGCCTGCTTGACGAGATCTCGTTCGACGCGCCAGAAATGCCGAATACGACGGTGACTATCGACGGCAATGAAGTACGCAATCGCCTGGAGGCCGTGGTGAGCGATGAAGATCTTTCCAGATATATACTGTAGCGCTACGCGCGACGTGCCGGCGCCGCCGGAATGAACGACTCGTCGACGAGGCGCGATACGTCCCCGGCGGAAACCGCCCGGGTCCTGCTCGACGCCCTGCCCTATATCCAGCGCTTCGCCGGCAAGACCATCGTCATCAAGTACGGCGGTCACGCCATGATCGACGCGGGACTGCAGGAGAGTTTCGCCCGCGACGTCGTGCTGTTGAAATACACCGGCATGAATCCCGTGGTCGTCCACGGCGGCGGGCCGCAAATCGGCAGTATGCTCGACAGACTAGGAATCCATTCCCGCTTCGTTCGCGGCATGCGAGTGACCGATGCCGCGACGATGGACGTCGTCGAGATGGTGCTCGTCGGCACGGTCAACAAGGCCATTGTGCGCATGATCAACCAGCACGGCGGCCGCGCCGTCGGTCTCTCCGGCCAGGACGGCAAACTGATCCGCGCGCGCAAACTCAAGGTCGCCGGCGATGGCGAAGACATCGGCATGGTCGGCGCCGTCGAAAGCGTCGATGCCGGTCTCATCGAAACTCTCGACCGCAGCGGGTTCATTCCCGTCATTGCGCCGGTCGGTGGTGATGATCTCGGCCAGACGTACAACATCAACGCCGATCTGGTCGCCGCACAGGTGGCCGCGGCACTGCGCGCCGAAAAGCTGATTTTGCTGACCGATGTCGCCGGCATCCGCGGCGCCGAGGGAACCGTGCTGCCGTCGATCAATGCCGTCCATGCCCGCCAGTTGATCGACGAGGAGGTCATCGCCGGCGGCATGATTCCGAAAGTCGAGTGCTGTTTGGAGGCCTTGGCCGCAGGCGTCGCCAAGACGCACATCATCGATGGAAGGGTGCTGCACGCCCTGCTGCTCGAAATCTTCACCTCGGAAGGCGTCGGAACCCAGGTGGTGCGCGGCGCCTGAGTGCGAGCCGTCGGCGAAGCGAGGAAGTGATGAACAACCAGGAGATCAAGGAGATCAGCGACAAGTACCTGTTCCCAACCTACGCGCGCGCCCCACTCGCTCTGGTTCGCGGCGAAGGCACGCGGGTATGGGACGCCGATGGTCGCGAGTATCTCGACTTCTTCTCCAGCACGGTCGTCGCCTCGCTCGGACACTGTCATCCCGCCCTCGTCGCCGCCCTCGAGAAGCAGTCGCACGCGATCTTCCACGTCTCCAACCTGCACTACTGCGAACCGCAGGCCGAGCTCGCCCGTCAGCTGGTCGAAAGGTCGTTCGCCGACCGCGTCTTTCTCTGCAACAGCGGGGCCGAAGCCAACGAGGCGGCGATCAAGTTGGCCCGCAAATACGGCCACGCCCGCGGCGACGGTCGTTACGAGATCATCACCGCACTGGGGTCCTTCCACGGACGCACCCTGGCAACCATCGCCGCCACCGGGCAGGAGAAGGTCCGCGTCGGCTTCGAGCCGACGCAAGGAGGTTTTCGCTATGTCGAGTACGGCAGCGTCACCGCGGTCGAACACGCGATCTCCGAGCGCACCATCGGCGTCCTGGTCGAACCGATCCTCGGCGAGGGCGGCGTCGTCGTACCTCCCGCCGGTTACCTCGCTGAGTTGCGCGACCTCTGCGATCGCCGCGGGCTCCTTCTCATTCTCGACGAAGTGCAGACGGGCATCGGCCGCACCGGCACCCTCTTCGCCTACCAGCACGAGGGAGTGCGCCCCGACATCATAAGCCTTGCCAAGGGGCTTGGCAGTGGCGTACCGATCGGCGCCATGTTGGCCGTCGAACCGGTGGCGGCGAGCTTCGCGGCCGGCTCGCACGGATCGACCTTCGGCGGCAACGCTCTTGCCTGCGCCGTCGCCTGCGCCGTCCTCGACACCCTCGACCGCGAGGACCTGCTGGCGAACTGTCGCGAAATGGGAGAGCGCTTGATGAGCGGCCTGCGCTCGCTTTGCGCATCGACGCCGAAACTGACCTCCGTGCGCGGGCGCGGATTGTTGATAGCGGCGGTGTTGGACGAAGCGAGTGCGCCCTATGTCGACGCCTGTCGGGACAAGGGCCTGATCGTCAACAGCACAGGCGGCTCGGTGCTACGCCTGACGCCGCCGCTGACGGTGAAGGCCGCCGAGGTCGACCGGGCGCTCGAGATTCTCGCGGAGGTTCTCGCACCATGAAGCGCGACTTTCTCGCCATCGCCGATCTCACCACCGCCGAACTGTACGAGATTCTCGCCCTCGGCGAGCGCCTGAAACGCGAGTTGCGCTCGGGACAGCGCACGCCGCTGGTCGCGGGCAAGACCTTGGCCATGATCTTCGAGAAGCCCAGCTTGCGCACCCGGGTGACATTCGAGGTCGGCATGACACAACTCGGCGGATACGCGGTCTACCTGACGCCCGCCGACATCAGGCTCGGCGAGCGAGAGACCGTCGCCGATATCGCCCGCAACCTCGAACGCCTCGTCGACTTCATCATGGCGCGGACGATGCGCCACGAATCGCTCCTCGAACTGGCCCGCTGCGCCAGCACGCCGGTGATCAACGGACTCTCCGATTTGCTTCACCCCTGCCAGGTGCTGAGCGACTGCTTCACCGTGCGCGAGCGGCGTGGCGAGCTGCAACGCCAGCGCATCGCCTTTCTCGGCGACGGCAACAACATGGCCAACTCGTGGATCAGCGCCGCCGCGCGCTTCGGCTTTGCCTTCGCCCTCGCCTGCCCGCCGGGCTACGAGCCGGACGCCGGCGTCCTCGCCGCCGCGCGTGCCGATGGTGCCGACATCACGATCACGCATGTCCCGGCGGAGGCATTGGCCGGCGCCGATGTCGCCTATACCGACGTCTGGGCGAGCATGGGAGAGGAAGACGAAGCGGAGGAGCGCAAGCAGGTATTCGCCGCGTTCCAACTCAACGCCGCCGCGCTGAAACACGCGAAACCGGATGCGCTGGTGATGCACTGCCTGCCCGCCCACCGCGGTGAGGAGGTTACCGCCGAAGTCATCGACGGACCGGCCTCGATCGTCTTCGACCAGGCCGAGAACCGACTTCACGTGCAGAAGGCAATCCTGGTCTGGCTCAACGACCAGTTGCTGCGCGGCCAATGACGAGCCGAGAAGGACAGCGCATGACCAAGAAACCCGAGAAGATCGTACTGGCGTATTCCGGCGGCCTCGACACCTCCGTCATCCTCGCTTGGTTGATCGAGCAGTACCAGGTCCCGGTGGTCGCGTTCTGCGCCGATCTCGGCCAGGGCGAGGAACTCGCGCCGGTCGAAGGCAAGGCGCGCGCCGGCGGCGCCTGCGCCGTGTACATCGACGACCTGCGCGAGGAGTTCGTCCGCGACTTCGTCTTCCCGGTGTTCCGCGCCGCCACCGTCTACGAACACACCTATCTTCTCGGTACGTCGATCGCGCGGCCGCTCATCGCCAAGCGACAAATCGAGATCGCGCGGCGCGAGGGCGCCGATGCCGTCGCACACGGTGCAACCGGCAAGGGCAACGACCAGGTGCGATTCGAGCTGGCGTGCTATGCGCTCGAACCCGACATCCAGATCATCGCCCCGTGGCGTACCTGGGATCTCGGATCGCGCACCCGGCTCATCGAATACGCCGAGAGCAAAGGGATCCCGGTGCCGGTGACGCGAGAAAAGCCGTACAGCACGGACCGCAACTTGTTGCACATCAGCTTTGAGGGCGGTGTGCTCGAAGATCCCTGGCAGGAGCCCTATGACGACATGTTCGTGCTTTCCGTGTCGCCGGAGAAGGCTCCCGACAAGGCGGAGTACGTCGAGCTCGATTTCGTCGCCGGCGACCCGGTCCGCGTCAACGGTGAAGACCTCAGCCCGGCGAACCTGTTGGCGAAACTCAACGAGCTCGGCGGCCACCATGGCATCGGCCGCGTCGACCTCGTGGAGAACCGCTATGTCGGCATGAAGTCTCGCGGCGTTTACGAGACGCCCGGCGGGACGATCCTGCACGCCGCCCACCGCGCCCTGGAATCCCTGACACTGGATCGCGAGGTCATGCACCTGCGCGATTCCCTGATCCCGCGCTACGCGGAGATGGTCTACTACGGGTATTGGTTCGCCCCCGAACGCGAGATGCTGCAAGCCGCCATCGACGAGGGACAGAAGGTCGTCAGCGGCACCGTCCGCATGAAGCTCTACAAGGGCAATGCCACGGTCGCTGGCCGCAAATCCGAACTATCTCTCTACAACCCCGAGGTCGCGACCTTCGAGAAGGACGACGTCTACCGGCAGTCCGACGCCGAGGGCTTCATTCGCTTGAACGCGTTGCGTCTACGCATCCGCGCCAAGGTCCACGGCAGCGCTGCCGGGAACAAGGGCTGATCGCCGCCGGCGGGAGCCGAGATCCTATCATGGCAAAGGGACACAAAGCCTGGGCCGGCCGCATGGCAGAGTCGACCGATCCACTGGTCGACGCATTCACCACATCGTTCCCGGTCGACCGCCGGCTCTACGCGCAGGATATCGCCGGGAGCATCGCCCACTGCCGCATGCTCGCCCGCCAGAAGATCATCGCGCCCGGCGAGCGCGACCGTATCGTGCGCGGTCTGCAGGCGATCGAGAAGGAGTTCAGCCGGGGAACCTTCGTCGCCCTGCCGAGCGACGAAGACGTGCACATGGCCGTTGAGCGGCGCTTGATCGAGAGGGTCGGCGCCGTCGGTGGCAAACTGCACACGGCGCGGTCGCGCAACGACCAGGTTGCTCTCGACTTGCGCCTCTACATGAGAGACGTGATCGACACTGTCCGCGAGTGGATCACGGCGCTGCAGCGAGCTCTCGGCGACCTGGCTCGCGCCAATGCCGGTGTCATCATGCCCGGCTACACCCACCTGCAACCGGCCCAGCCGATCCTCTTCGCCCACCACCTCCTCGCCTACTACGAAATGCTCGAGCGCGACGACGCCCGCCTGAACGATTGCCGGCGGCGGACCAACGTCCTGCCGCTCGGCGCCGGCGCGCTGGCCGGCACGACGTTTCCCATCGACCGGGAATACGTCGCCGAACTACTCGGTTTCGACGGGGTGACTGAGAACAGTCTCGACACCGTCGCCGACCGCGATTTCGCCATCGAGTTTCTCGCCTGTGGGTCGATTTTGGCAATGCACCTCAGCCGCCTGGCCGAGGAGATCGTCCTCTGGGCGTCGCCGCACTTCGCCTTCATCGAGCTACCCGACGCCTACTCCACCGGCAGTTCGATGATGCCGCAGAAGAAGAACCCCGACGTCGCCGAACTGGTGCGCGGCAAGACCGGGCGCGTCTACGGTAGCCTCACCGCCATCCTGACTACGATGAAGGGCCTCCCGCTAGCCTACAACCGCGACATGCAGGAAGACAAGGCGCCGCTTTTCGACGCCGTCGACACACTGTCCGCTTCGCTACAGGTCCTCGCCGCCATGGTGCCGCACTTGCGCGTTCGCGCCGATCGCATGCGAGCCGCCGCCGACGCCGGCTACACCCTTGCCACCGAGCTCGCGGACTATCTCGCCACGCAGGGCATTCCGTTCCGCGACGCCCACGGCGTCGTCGGTGCGATCGTCCGCAAGGCGATTGCCGACGAGCGATCGCTGTCCTCGCTCAGCCTGGAAGAATTGCGCCTCTTCTCTCCAGCCTTCAAAAAAGACGTGCTCGCCTGGCTGACGCCGGAAGCAGCGGTGGCGCGTCGGCGGGCGACTGGCGGCACCGCCCCAGCCAATGTCCGCCGTCGCTTGCGCGCGAGAAAGCTGCGCAGTTGACCCCGCAAAGCGCGTTTCCCGATCGCCTATCCGCGCTCCTGCTGTGCCTCGTCGTGGCGGCGTCGCTGCTGCCGGCGGCTTGCGGGCGCAAGACCAACGTTCGCCCTCCGGAGTTGGTCGTTCCCAACCCGGTCGAGGGCCTGACCGCCGACAATGCCGAGCAGGGAATCGATCTCGCCTGGGATCGACCGACACGCTACGCCGACGGTTCGAACATGCTCGATCTCGC
Organism: Thermodesulfobacteriota bacterium; assembly: GCA_041743795.1. Taxonomy (GTDB): domain Bacteria; phylum Desulfobacterota; class Binatia; order HRBIN30; family CADEER01; genus CADEER01. The sequence goes on from JBGTMF010000276.1 coordinate 21,313, forward strand.
GGGATTCCGCATCGAGAGAAGCAGACCTTGCTGCGGATTCGTCACGCTGCAGGAGGTCGAGGTGGAAGACCGAAACCGCTTCCGCCGCGCCAAGCGCTTTCGTTATACAGACCATCGGGTCGAAGTTGGAGAGATCTACGCGTACCGAGTAACCGCCTACACCCTCGACGGCTACGAGAGCACCGTTTCCGAGACCGTGGAGATTCGCCGCGAGCTACCAGCGGCGAAACCTTGAGGCCACATTCGTGTGACCGTGGCCGCTTTGCAGCTGACGCGCCTCATGCTAGTCCGTAGCAATGTCGCGGCAGGAACAAACATGAGAGATCCCGACCCAGATCAGGGCGCCGAAGCGACCCGACCAGAGATACCTTGCCGATGTCGGGAGGCAAAGTCGGGACTTTTGTTCCGGATTCGGCAACGCAGAGCCGAGCTGCGCGATCCATTTTCAGCCCGCCCAACTCTCGCAACGGGTTGCTGACTCACGTCGCCAAATGCCACTGCTCCCATTCACCAAGATGCACGGCATCGGCAACGACTACGTGTACGTGGATTGTTTCGAACACAGCGTAGCCGATCCGCCGGCGTTGGCGCGGCGCGTCAGCCCGCGCAACACGTCGATCGGCGCCGATGGATTGATCCTCATCGGTCCCTCCGACGTCGCCGATTGTCGCATGGAGATGTACAACGCCGATGGTGGTCGCGGCGAGATGTGCGGCAACGGAATTCGTTGTGTGGCCAAGTACGCATACGAACACGGACGAGCGCGCGTCAATCCGATGCGCATCGAGACCGACGCCGGAATCAAGGAGATCACCCTCCATCTCGACGAAAACAGTGTGCGAACCGCCACCGTAGACATGGGTGAGCCGATCCTCGATGGACCGCTGATTCCGGTGGCCGCGGCAGGGCAGATCATCGCCGCCGATCTCGAAGTCGCCGGCCGCGTCTACCAGATCACCTGCGTATCGATGGGCAATCCCCACTGCGTCGTCTTTGTCGACGACCCGACCGACCTCGACCTGCGTTCGCTCGGGCCGCGCTTTGAGACGCACCCCTTCTTTCCGAAGGGCGTCAATACCGAGTTCGTACGCGTCGACAGCGAAACGTCGCTCACCATGCGGGTGTGGGAGCGGGGTTCCGGCGAGACCGCCGCCTGCGGTACGGGGGCGTGCGCGGTGTTGGTGGCAGCGGTGCTCAACCGGCACAGCCGAAGGGCGGCTACCGTTCACCTCAACGGCGGCGACCTGCAGATCGAATGGCGCGAGAGCGACGGACACGTCCTCATGAGCGGCGCCGCCGAAGAAGTGTTTCACGGAGAATTGGAGGTCCCGGCATGAGCCCACGCTTTTCCGGGTCGATGACGGCGTTGATCACGCCGTTCTCCGGCGGAGAGATCGATGAGGCGGCGCTCGAGCGATTGGTCGAGAATCAACTGGCCAACGGCACTTCGGCGCTCGTACCCTGCGGCAGCACCGGCGAGTCGGCGACCCTGACACATGCCGAACACGTCCAGGTCGTCGAGCGCGTCGTCGCCATCACCAACGGCCGCGTTCCCGTCATTGCCGGAACCGGGTCGAACTCGACCCGCGAGGCCATCGAGTTGACGGCGGCAGCGAAGCGCGCCGGAGCCGACGCCGCGCTTCTCATATCCCCCTACTACAACAAGCCGACGCAGGAAGGCATTTACCAGCACTACAGGCAGATCGCCGAGCAGACCGGGATGCCGCTCGTCGTCTACAACATCCCCGGCCGCACTGGATCGAAGATCGAGGCGACCACGCTGGCTCGTCTGGCCGAGGTCGACGGCATCGTTGGCCTGAAAGAGGCGACCGGTTCGCTCGACGAGGCCCAGGAAGTCGCCCGCCTCTGCGGCGACGCCCTGGAGATCTACTCGGGCGACGATTCGCTCACTCTGCCGCTGATGGCGATTGGCGCAACCGGGGTTATCTCGGTTGTGGCGAACGTATGGCCGGCACAGAGCGCGCGCGCCGTTACAGCGGCGACCAGCGGCGATTTTGCCCGCGCCCGGGTAGAACACTTCAAGTTGCTGCCGCTGATTCGCGCGCTCTTCGTCGAGACCAATCCGATTCCCGTCAAGGCAGCGATGTCGATGCTCGGATATTGTAGCGATGAATTGCGACTGCCCTTGCTGCCACTCGGTGATTCGGGTCGCGAGGGGCTCCGCCGGGCGATGCAAGACGCGGAACTGCTACAGTGACCCGGCACGAGGCCTATCGATGAGCGTTCCGCTGATCGTCTGCGGCGCCGCCGGGCGGATGGGGCGGACTCTCGTGCGCTTGGTGCACGAAAATCCGCACTGCCACCTGCACGCCGCGGTCGAGAGGCCGACAGATCCGTCGATCGGCATCGACGCCGGGATTCTCGCCGGCGTCGGCCAAATCGGCGTCACCGTCGGCGACAGCTATCGCACTGCCGCCACGCCGGCCAGCGTCGCCCTCGACTTCACCGCGCCGCAGGCCTCCCTCGAGAATCTGCGCGTCGCCGCCGACATAGGAGCCGGCATCGCCATCGGCACCACCGGATTCGACGCCGCACAGCGCAGCGAGCTCGAGGTTTTGGCGCCGCGAACGCGGACGGTGGTCGCCGCCAATATGAGTGTCGGCGTGAACGTCCTGCTGAAGCTGGTGCGCGAAGCCGCCCTTGTCCTCGGCGACGAGTTCGATCCGGAAATCGTCGAGATGCATCACCGCAACAAAGTGGACGCACCCAGCGGCACCGCGCTGGCCCTCGGCCGCGCCGTTGCAGATGGCATGCGGCGGGATTTTGAACGAGATGTGCTGCTGTCGCGGGCGGGCCTGATCGGCGCCCGAAGCGCTCGGGAGATCGGCATCATGACCCTCCGCGGGGGCGACGTGGTCGGCGATCACACCGTGTTGTTTGTAGGCGCCGGCGAGCGTATCGAGTTGACCCACCGGGCACAGAGCCGCGACTGCCTCGCCCGCGGCGCCGTTCGCGCCGGCATCTGGTTGGCAAATCAAGAGCCAGGGATGTACGGCATGGCGGACGTTCTCGGTCTATGAACAAGGCCGACCAGACGACGACGATTATTTCGTAGACTTTGCCTGTCTGCATCATTTGCTCTTTTTCGACCTGCTTTGTATAACCCCCGCAGTTTGACGCTGCCTACGGCGAGGTAGGTTTGCGCTGAGAGGCCCGCGGAAGGTCCCGGGTCGAGCGATGTGCGAGCGATGTGGATGAGGCGGATGCGGGGAGGTCGGCAGGCATGCCCCACCGAGTTTTCGTAGGAATCGGATCGAATCTGGGCGATCGCAAGGCCAACTGTCGCGAGGCTCGCGACAAGCTGGCTGAATTGCCCGAAACACGCGTGCTAGCGGCATCGTCGTACTATGAGAGCGAGCCGCACGGCGACGCGAAGACGTGGTTCGTCAATTCGGTGGTCGAAATCGAGACCGAGTTCAGCGCCGCCGATCTCCTCAAGAACATCAAGAAAATCGAAGACGCCATGGGCCGCAAGAGGGTCAAGGGCAAGCGCTGGGGATCCCGCGTCATCGACCTGGATATCCTCTTCTTCAATAGTGAGATCCTAAATAAGCGAAATCTAAAGCTTCCTCACCCCCGACTAGCCGAGCGACGCTTTGTCCTCGCACCGCTCGCGGAGTTGGCGCCACAGTTGATTCACCCGGGCCTCAACCAATCGGTCTCGGAACTGCTGGCCACCGTCAAGGATAACAAGGGCATCCACATGATGGGAGCCTGACCTGAGACTTCGCTCCTTCGCTGTGCAAGATCACCCCGGCCCCGCCGTCACCCCGGCGAAAGCCGGGGTCCACCTGGTAGCCCCGATGGATTCCGGCTTTCGCCGGAATGACGATCGAAGCACGCGTCTTCGCTCGTGGATGATCCGGCGTCCCGCCGGCGGGCCCGCTGATTGCCGGCGGTCGATCGGGCCCATGGCGCGAAATCGGTGCCAGTCGGTGCGATCTTGCCGCCCTCGAAGACGCAGCCATTGGGGTACTCCCCAGGCTTGCCTGCTTCGACAGCTGGGCACGAAGTTCGCAAAACGACAGTGCCATGCAGGATGCGATCTCGACCTGGGCTGCCGCAGCGCTGTTTCTGATGGCATTCATCCTGGCAGTCGGAGTCTCGATTCCGAGCTACTGAACGGCGCTCAGACCTCGATTACCAGTCTCCACCAGTCGGCGCACTGCAGCACCTCGACGGCGGCGTATCCGGCAGCCTCCGCCGCCGGCGGAATGTCGCGCAGCGCCTTGCGATCATCGAGCAGCAGGACCAGACGCTGCCCACTGCGCATGCCGTCCAGACGGACGCGGGCGCGCGCCCAATTCAGCGGACAGGCGACTCCGCGCAGGTCGAGTTCGGCATCGGCTGCTGCGATCACGCTCGATAGCATACCACGCCATCGGTCTGTCGGTAGTGATCCCCCCTCTCCGTTGACCAGCGGCCCGCCCGTCGCCAGAGTTGGGAAGTATGTCGTCGGCCAACACCTATCTTCTGCGTCCTCAGCCCCGGCGGGAGATACAGTTTCGCCTGGCTTACGAAGAATTGCTCAATCCGGCGCAACTCGATGCGGTGAAGGCTACGGAGGGACCTGTGCTGGTCATCGCCGGCGCCGGCAGCGGCAAGACCCGCACCCTCGTTTTCCGCGTCGCCCGCCTGGTCGAAATGGGTATCGACCCACACTCCATCTTGCTGTTGACGTTCACCCGCAAAGCCGCCTCCGAGATGCTGCGCCGGGCCAGTACTCTGCTCGACGGTCGTTGCGACGACGTTGCCGGTGGCACGTTCCATTCCTTCGCCAACATTGTATTGCGCCGCCACGGCGCTGCCCTCGGTATGGAAAGCGGCTTCACCATCCTCGATCGCGGCGACAGCGAGGACGTCGTCAATCTGGTGCGCGCGCGTCTCGGCCTCGACAAAAAGGAAAAGCGCTTCCCGCGCAAACAGACGATCGCATCGATCTTCAGCATGGCTGTAAACCGATCGCTCCCGTTGGCGGATTTGATTGAATCGTCGTACGCACACCTGTTCGAACACGCCGACGACCTCGCGGCACTGCGCGCCGAGTACGACACCTACAAACGCGAGCGCGCGCTTCTCGACTACGACGACCTGCTGATCTTTCTACACCGCCTGCTGCAATCCCGCGAGGACGTGCGCGACGAGTTGTCACGACTGTACCGATTCATCATGGTCGACGAGTACCAGGACACCAACCCGCTGCAGGCGGCAATCGTGCGCCTGCTCGCGGCGCAACACGACAATGTCATGGCGGTCGGCGACGACGCGCAGAGCATCTACGCCTTCCGCGGCGCCAGCTTTCGCAACATCATGGATTTTCCGGATCTGTTCGCCGGCGCGCGTATCATCACTCTCGAAGAGAACTACCGCAGCACGCAGCCGATTCTCGACGCCACCAACCTCATCATCTCGCGAGCCAAGGAGCGATACTCGAAGACCCTCTTCACCAGCAGGGGCGACGGCGCGTCGCCTCTGCTGGTCGCCGCGGAGAACGAGAACTACCAATCGCGATTCATCTGCCAGCGCATTCTCGAACTGCGCGAAGAAGGCGTTCCGCTGCCGGAGATCGCCGTTCTCTTTCGCTCGAGCTTCCACTCTTTCGACCTCGAGCTCGAGCTGGCCCGACACGACATTCCCTTCGTCAAACGCGGCGGTTTCAAGTTCATCGAGACGGCACACGTCAAGGACGCGTTGGCACACCTGCGCATCGTCGCCAATCCGCGTGACGCCGTCTCGTGGTACCGGGTCCTGCTCATCCTCGAGGGCATCGGCCCGCAACGGGCGCAGTCGCTGGTCGCCGAGCTGACCACTTGCGCGGATCCGGCCGATCGCCTGGAGGCCGAATCCGGGCGCGCCTACTCGACGTCGCTGCGCGCCCTCGCCGGACTGCTGCGCAACGTGCGCCAGGCATCGGCCATGCCCGAGTCCCAGCTCAGTCAGGTCCTGCAGTACTACGACCCGCACCTCAAGCGTTTGCACCGCGACGACTACCCAAAGCGGTGTAAAGATCTCGAGCACATGGTCAGCATCGCCGCGCGTTATCAGGCCCTCGATTCCCTCCTCGCGGATCTGGCGCTCGACCCACCGAGCGACAGTGTCGGCGACGTCGTCGCCATCGACGAGCCGGAGGGCATGCTGACCTTGTCGACGATCCACTCTGCCAAAGGCCTCGAGTGGCACAGCGTGTTCATTCTCTGGGCGGTGGACGGCCGATTTCCTTCGATGCAGAGCATGCACTCCGACGCGGAACTGGAAGAGGAGCGCCGCCTTCTCTACGTAGCGGCAACGCGGGCCAAGGAGAATCTGTACATTTCTTATCCGATCAACATGTACGACCGGGGCGTCGGCATGGTGCTGTCGAAGCCCTCGCGCTTCCTAGACGACATCCCGGAGAGTGTCCTGATGCCGATGTGGTTGGTGGAAGAGTGAGTCCCGCTACGGAGGGGGCCATGCGGGTTGTCCCGACTCGTCTCCTGCCCGGGTGGGACGCTCCATTGGAATTCGCCGTTGACTTCGCCGCGACGGGACCATAGCGGTGACGATGTGATTGGAGGTTTGCGTGGGTTCACTTCATTGGCTGATTCTCTTTCCCTACTATTTCTTCACAGCTCTCAGTCTGTACCTCGTCTTCTCCCTGGTCTGCCGCCTGCTGCGGGCTGAGGTATCGGCCAACCCGCTGGCGATGTCCGCGGTCATTGTCTCGCTGGTCCTGACGGCGCTGCCGCTGATCAGCGGCGCGGCACGCATCGCCGACTACGGATGGCGCGGACTGGTTGCGCTTTTGCTGGTCAGCCTGACGCTGGCGACCGTCGACGCGGTACTCAAGAGTAGTCTGGCACTGCCGCTCGACCGGGAACTCGAAGACGTCTGAAGTACCGCTCGGCGGCGGCCCGGGGTCGAGGAAAATTCAAGCCGGACCGAGTAGAGCGTTCGCTACTTCCTCGAGCGCGTCCGCCTCCGGCGTGTAGCGGATCGCCAAGGCCTGGGCCCGCTCGGAGTGACGGTGGAGCGGATGTTCGACGACGTAGCCCGCGCCGCCGTGCAGGTGGTGAGCGGTCATGGTGATGTCTTTGAATGACCGGGCAACGAACGCCGCCGCGGTCGCCAGCCCGAGGCCGTCCTCCGCGGCGGCCGCCATGCGCGAGATCGCTTGCCAGGCGAGGTGCCGCGACGCGGCATGCG
>JBGTMF010000277.1:0-2348 GCA_041743795.1 Thermodesulfobacteriota bacterium
GCCGCGCCATTGCGCGGCACGCCGCTACCCTCGCGGACGACGAAGAGCTGCTCGGGCCGTGGGCACGGGCGTTTGAGGCGGTCTGCGGCGCTCCGGTGCGCTTTACGGCAATCGATGCCGCCGATCCTTCCGCCGGGCAACGAATGACCTTCCCCTCCATCTTCGAGCCGATCGAGATCATCGGTGGTGTCGGCCACTTCGCGCACCGGCCGGCGATGGCGGAACACGTCCGCCGCCTCGGCTTCGCCTGGGACGGCGGCGACCGGGTAATGACCGTTCCAGCCCCGGGCGCATTCAACAACCGACTCGCCCGGTTGGGCCTCGCCGACTGCGGCTTCGCGCTCTCCTGCGCCAGGTTGGTCGCCCCACACATGTCACTCGGCCCGTGGCTGCGGCGCTATATGGACGGCGTCGTCACGCTGCACATCAACGCACCGTCGTTCTATGAATCCCTCGTGCAGCAGGCCTCGCAGCGGGAGCGCATCGGTGCGCGCTGGGGCCTGTCGTCGATCGCCCACGACCTGAGCGTGCACGCGCTCAACTACCACCTGGTTCCACACGCGGCCGTAGCCGATCTCGGCGATCGAATTCGCGCGGCGCTGCCAGCCCGCTATGCCGACTGGGGGCAGCCAGATGCGGCCGCCCCGCTGACCCTCACCTACTTTTACGACAACGATTTCAATCGCTACACCTACGCCGTGTGGTGCGAGTGCGAGCGCCCCGCCGACTTCGCCTCGACCTTCCTTGCCCAGAGAAACTACACACAGCTCGTCGCCGCCCTCGAGATCCGCCTGCGCGAAACCGAGGCCGGCCTCGGCGACGTTGCCAGCGGGGTCGTCGACGACATGGGCCCGCTCACCCCGACTTCCTTCGAAATCCGATAACTCCTTGCTTCCCCATTCTCCCCTCTGTACCGTCGCCCCAGCGGCCGGCTGATTGGCCGGCCTCGAACGGAGTTGCCATGGGCCAACCGCTGCTGCTGAACAGCACCACCTTCTGCAACGCCAAGTGCAAATTTTGCATCGTGTACGACCGCCTCAATCGGCCCGAGCTCAACATGACCGACGAGCAGGTGTACGACGCCCTGCGCCAGGCGCGGGCTTCCGGCTCCACCGAGGTCGGCTACTCGGGCGGTGAGCCGAGTATCGACCCGCGCATCGTCGACATCGTGCGCTTCGCCAAGGACCTCGGCTTCACGCGCCAGTCGATGAACACCAACGGCATCAAGTTCAAGCAGCAGAAGTTCTGTGAAGAGATCCTCGCCGCCGGCCTTACCAGCATCGACATCAGCATCCACGGACACACCGACGATCTGCACGATGACCTGGTCGTCAAGCGCGGCGCCCTGGCGGCGATTCGCGAGGCCTGCGCCAACCTGCGCGAGCTGCGCAAGACCCACGACTTCCACCTCTCCGCGACGATCGTCATCGCCCGCGACAACCACAAGTACCTGCGCGACATCTGTGTCTTCCTCGATTCCCTCGGCATCACCCACAAGCGGCTCAAGTACGCCTACGAGGGCAACATGAGCCACGACATGATCATCGAGCAGGTGGCGCCGTACCAAGAGGTATTGGGGTCGATCACCGATGCGCTCGAATACCTGGCGACGCAGAAGTCAGGATTCTACATCACCCACATTCCGCTCTGCCTGCTCGGCGATCACGCCGCCTTTTCGCAGGACTTCGAGCGCCGCAACGCGGTGATGGTATTCGACGACCACAAAGTGTTCGGCGACGCGGCTCACTACTTTCGCAAAGACGGCGACGCCTGTTCCGAATGCGTCGTCAGCAACCTCTGCACGCGCCTCGACGGAGGTTACGAGCGCTTCCACGGCCGGCCGGATCTCAAGCCATTCGCCAGCCACGAAGAAGTCGAGGCGATGTTCGCCGGCGCACTCAGCCGCTTTCCCACCGCCGCCAGACACGTCAAGCACACTCTGCAGATATACCAGCAGAACCGCGACGCGGCGCGGCCGACCAAGCAGCACGTGCCGCATGCTCCTCACTGAGTCCCGGTAGCATCGAAGCAACTCCGGTGCGCGCGCCCGACGATCCTCCGGCCGCCCTGGCGGCCATACTCAAGAGCCATGACCGCATCGGCTTCGGCCGCCGCGGCGTGCTCGATGCGGAACAGGAAATCCTTCGCTTCGCAACAGAGCTGGCCGGTGACGGGCAGGCCCGATTTGCCGAGATCGTTCTGAGCTGGCTCGAGGCCGCGGAGGCGGAGCGCGTCGCGGGGCAACTGCACTACAACCTGCCCGAACATGTGCGGGCGCTCGCCATCCGGCTGTGCGCGAACGTTCCGATCCCGGAAAGCTTGCCGCGTCTTCGCCGCCTGCAGAGCGA
>JBGTMF010000278.1:0-1830 GCA_041743795.1 Thermodesulfobacteriota bacterium
ACGCGCTCGCACGGAGCGCAACGACTCGGCCCGCGCGACGCCACCACCGATGGACGTGCCCGATCGCGCCAGCCTTCGCGCCAAGTAGTTCGCCGCGTCGACACCCGCGTCAGACGCCGAGGAATTTCCGCACGTGGCCCAGGAAGACGGCGAGTTGGTCGTGGTGCACCCAGTGGCCGGCGCCTTCGACGTTGTGGAATTGGTAGTTTTCAAACGCCTCGACGCGGCCATCGACAACCGGATCGGATGCCCATGAATCGACGCCGCGCAACAGCAACACCGGGCAGGTGATGGCGCCCCAAAGCTCGCGGGCGTCGTTCTTGTTGAAGAGGTACGGCGTGGTCGTCCGCGTGTAGTTGTCGAACTTCCACAAATAGGTCCCGTCTTCGTCGCGGTAGGAACCGTGCACGGTCAAATGCCGCGCCTGCTCTTCGCTGAGGTGCGGATTCGCCTCGCGCATTCTTTCCACAGCTTCGTCGAGGCTCGCGTATCGCTTGGCGTGGCGCTGCGCCAAGCCTTTCATCTCCTTGACCCAATAGCGCATCCGCTCCTGCGCCGGTCGCTCTTTGATCATGCCGGGCGGCGGACCGAGCCCTTCGATGGCAACCACTTTCTTGACTCGATCGGGATACGTACCGGTGTATTGCAAGGCGATCGCGCCGCCCATCGAATGGCCGATAATGGTCACCGAATCGGTAGCCTGTGCATCGAGCAACTGGGCGATATCAAGGGTGTAGTCGATCAAGGCATAGGACCCGCCGATCGACCACTGCGAGTCGCCGTGTCCGCGCAGGTCGGGAGCGACGATGTGGTATTCGTCGCGCAGCGCCAGCGCCACCCAGTCCCAATTGCGCGCGTGATCGCGACCGCCGTGGATCAGCAGAAGCAACGGCTTCTCGGGATTTCCCCAATCCACGTAGCGCAGCTTGAGGCGCTGCGAATAGTAGTAGTGCGACGTAGGGCCGACCAACGCGTCACTCATGACTGCGTTCCATAGCGCGCCGAACGGCTGTTCGCCATCACCCGCCGAAGCTGCGCGTGAGAAACCAGAACAGGCCGAGGCCGGCGACCGAGGCCGAGCCGAGATCGGCCACCCAGGCGGCGGTGCGCGGCGCCCGGCGCACCGCCATCAGGAGCGGCCAGGCGCAGGCGACGACGGCGAGCTGGCCGATCTCGACGCCTAGATTGAAGCCGAACAGCGCCGGCACCAGCCGCACCTGGCTGAGGTCGAACTCGAGCATGATTCCGGCGAAGCCGAATCCGTGGATCAGGCCGAAGGCGAACGCAACGGCTGCACGCAGCCGCTCGGGACTGCTCGAACGCCGCAGCAGCGCGAAATGGCAGGCGCTGAAAAGAGCGATGCCGAGGATGCCGAGCAGCGGCAGTTGGCTGCCAACCACCGCCATCGCCAGCGTGCCGGCAACCACCGCGACCGGCAGGACCCAGCCGCGACCGGACAACAACCACGCATTCTCGAAGCCGACCAGGGCGATCGAGAATCCGATCATCGCCTCGACGACATTCCCGCTCGGCTCGACGACGCCGAGTACGGTCAGTGCCAGGGTGATACTGTGGGCGATGGTGAACGATGTCACCAGAACGGCGATGTCGCGAAGCGTGTAGGCGAGCAGCAACAGGGCGAAGACAAAAGCCAAATGGTCCCAGCCGGTGAGGATGTGTTCGACGCCGAGGGCGACGTATCCGGCGATCGACATGCCGGCCGCATCGTCCTGCCCCTCGCCGCCGCCGCGATCGAGCACCCACGATGGGTTGGCTTCGGTGAGCACCCGCTCGACGGCGGCGGCAGCGCCGCTGCGAACCCGCGCAAAG
>JBGTMF010000279.1:0-4744 GCA_041743795.1 Thermodesulfobacteriota bacterium
CCTGGCGACGCCCGGACCGTGGGTGGCGGCGGCGGGCGCCCTCGCGGTGTTCGCGCCCAAACTCATCTGGCAGGTGCAGAGCGACTTCGCGACGCTCGAGTTCCTGCGCAACATGCGCGATGGCACGCTGGCGAGCATCCCGCGCAGCTTGTTCGCGCTCGGCCAGATCCTCTACATCGGTCCGCTCGCCGCGCCGAGCACAGGCTGCTGGCCGTGCACTTCGCGTTCCTGTTCGCGTTCTTTCTCTTGTCGCACGCCAAGCCGTATTATCTGGCGCCGGCCTATCCTCCGCTGCTAGCTGCCGGAGCGGTGTACATCGGCGCCCGCTGGTCGGTCGTGGCGCGGGGCGCACTTGCGACTCTCCTGCTCGCCAGCGGTGTCGGCATGGCGGTGATATGACTGCCCATCCTACCGATCGACGATCTCGATCGCGGCATCGATCGCGTCCTCGGGGCGATCGTCCCAGCGCGCGCGCTGACGCACGATATGCACGACCAGTTCGGCTGGCGCGAGCTCTCGCAGGCGGTCGCCGAGACCGACGGACTCGTCATCCACATCTGCCGCGACCCCAACGACATCGCCTCCGTGTGGCCGCTCCTCAAGAAGTACTACCACGGCGATCAGCTGGGCGACCCGGCGCGCGAACTTTCAGATGCGCGGGCATCGAATAGGGACAGGGAAGGGGCACACTCCTCTCCAGGTTCGCACACCATTGGTCGAACGAACGAGGACCCACGGGTTGCAGGATCAACAGGGGCGGGCGTGAGATTTCGAGACCGAGGTTCAGAGTTCGGGTGGGCGGGAATGGTCCGACCCTGATCCAGGGTTCCTCATGCGAGGCGGCCGTGCCTCATGGATTGCGACGTTCAGCCATATACCATAAGGAAGATGTGGATTGTCATGATTTTCCACACTTTGGATATGGGTTTTATATGCACTCGCGCATCCTCGACCTTCCCGCGCTGCTCGATAAACGGTCACATTTCCTGTTCGGGCCGCGCGCCACGGGTAAAACCACGCTGATCCAGAACACCCTGCCGCAGGCGCAGATAGTCGATCTTTTGCACGCACAGACGCACCTGCGACTCGTGCGCAATCCGAGCCTTCTGGAAGAATCGATCACCGACCCATCGAAAATCGTCGTGATCGATGAGGTACAAAAGCTCCCGTCGATCCTCGATGAGGTACAGCGGCTCATCCAGAAGAAGCGGATCACGTTCCTGCTCACCGGCTCGAGCGCGCGCAAGCTACGCCACGGCGGGGCGAATCTGCTCGCGGGCCGCGCTCGCGATGCCCGACTATTTCCGCTCACTTCCCGAGAGATCGATCGCTTCGATCTTCTCCGTTTGCTCAACCATGGCGGACTTCCGGAGATCTACGACAGCGAGGAGCCCGACGAAGATCTGGCGAGCTACGTCTCGACGTACTTACAGGAAGAGATCAAGGCGGAGGCTGTCACACGCAACGTCGGCGCGTTTGCCGAGTTCCTCGACGTCATCGCGCTGTCGAACGGCCAAGAACTCAACTACGAGGGTTTCGCCTCCGACCTGCAGGTCTCTCCTGGTACGCTGAAGAACTACCTGCAGATTCTCGAAGATACTCTCATCGGGTTCCGCGTTCCCGGATACGTCGCAACGAAGAAGCGCAAGGCGACGAGTCGCGCGAAGCACTACCTGTTCGATCTGGGAGTGACGCGTTTCCTCGCCAGAACGAAGTCGATTCAAGAACGTAGCAAGGCCTTTGGCGACGCGTTCGAACACTTCCTGATTCTCGAGATCAGGGCCTACCTGTCGTACGCACGCAAGCGCGTGGACATGCGATACTGGCGTTCTGCGAGCAGGTTCGAGGTCGACCTGGTTCTCGGTGACGAGCTTGCGATCGAATTCAAAGCCGCTCATCAGGTCGCCGACAAACATCTCAAGGGCCTGCGCGCGCTGAAGGAAGAGGGATTGCTCGACCGCTTCATCGCGGTGTCGCTGGATCCCGCCGATCGGCGAACCTCCGATGGAATCGAGATCCTGCCTTGGCAGATCTTCCTCGATCGGCTCTGGTCGCACCGGATCATCTGACTCGGGACACCGAATTTGCGAGGGCTGTGGAGATCGAGTACGGAACCGGGACGGGTCGGAGTTCGCCGACGACGGGGGGATCTGGTTCACGCAGGTCGCGTCGAAACGAAGATCAGAAGGGGGTAGACGTCGAGATGTCGCTACGTGGAGTGATCCTGACGGTCTTCATTGTGGCAGTTGGCGCAGCGGCGGCCGGGGCCGAGCAGCGGATCGTCAACGGGCTGGACACCCAGGACTTCCCGACGACGGGCGCGCTGCTGTACAGCGGTGGTGGTGCAGCCATCAACGGAAACAACGCGTCGAGTTGGTGCAGCGGTACGTTGATCGGCTGCCAGACTTTCCTCACCGCCGCCCACTGCGTCGAAGATGACACGACCCCTTCGCGGTACTGGGTCTACCTCCAGCATGGCGGCCTCGCGACCGTGTCGTCGATCACGGTTCATCCCGGCTACGACCCCTCGCTGTCGGGACGCGACATCGCCGTCGTCAAGCTCGCGATGCCTGTCACGGGAATCGACCCGACGACGATCAACACCAGCCATGACCTCGATGTCCTCGGCGTCGGGCTCGACGGCACGATCGCCGGATTCGGGCAAACCTCGGGTAGCGGCAACGACTATGGGGTCAAGCGCTACGGCAACGTCGTAACCGCGAACTGTAGTCCCGCCGCGACCGGCGGCGAGGGAAACGACAAACTCGTCTGCTGGAACTTCGCGAATCCGGTGGGAGAAGCCGGCGAGGACTCCAATACATGCAACGGCGACTCCGGCGGCCCGTTGTTCATGGAGTTTGCCGGCGAACTCGAGGTCGTTGGTGTCACGTCCGCCGGCTCTTCGAATGACTGCCTGCCGATGGACCACAGTTGGGACGCCAGCGTTTACTACAATGCGAGTTGGATCACCGGACAGGTCGGTGTCGACCCGACGACGACTTGCGGCGGCTTGCCGCCGGTCGGTGATACGTCGGTGTTCATCCACCAGAACAATGGGAGCCTGGGACCCGGCAATTCCAGCAGCACCTTCACCGTGAACTTGAACGGCGCCCCGATGCTGGTCCGGTTTGCGCTCAACGGGACGGACAACGGCGTTTTCGATCCGAACATCTTCGTCAAGCAGGGCCTCGGGGCCGGTCCTGCGAACTACGACTGCAAGGCCGACGGTGCGAGTGTCTTTGGCGCCTGCGAGTTTTCCAATCCCGCTGCGGACCCGTGGTCGGTGTACGTGCAGCGAGTGGCTGGCAGCGGCCAGTTCCAGGTGACGACGACGGTGTTCGGCGGCGATCCGCCGGTCTGCGGCAACGACATCGTGGAGTTCGGCGAGGAGTGCGACGGCGGGGATCTCGGCACATGCGCGCTCGGGCCGTGCACGGATTGTTCGTGCCCTGCGCCGGTGTGCGGCAACGACGTCGTCGAAGCGGGCGAGGAATGCGACGGCGCGGCGGACGGCGCGTGCGCGGGCGCGTGTGGTGGCGACTGTACCTGCCCGGTCACGTGCAGCGACAACGATCTCTTTGGTTTGAAGATTCGCTCGGACGACAATCGCTTCAACTACAAAGCACGGCTGTTCGACCCGTCAAGTGCCTACGCCGGTCTAGACCCGAGCGCCGCGCCGTTCGCATTGCAGGTCACCGACGGCGTGGGTTCGGTGCAGTTCGCGATTCCCGCGGCGCATCTGGGCTGGACGAAGATTGACCCGGTCCGCCGCAGGTTCGTTTGGAAAGGCGACGGCTCCCTCGGCGGCTTGCAGCGCGTGAAGCTGACCTATCGGAGCACCCGGTCCTCTGGGGACTTCTGGACGGTCCAGGTGAAGGGCAGAAACGTCCCCGGCGCGGGCGACATCGATGTCGCCGAGGTCCTGGACTTCGAGTTGGGTTTCGGCGGAACGTGCCACACGGAGAGCTGGTAGACACGCGCTCCCTGGCGACTGGGCAGGTGCAGCTGAAACTCGCTCACCCGTGAATCGTGAGGGTCCGGATCCAGGCACCCAATCGCCGACAGGTGCGGAACCAACGCTTCCTAGCGTTGGTGATTCGAGTGAAGGAAACGGCACTCGATGCCTGTCTCCGGGTTTGTGGCGTCTTGTGTCTGCTCTTCTCGTCCCGTTTCACGGGTTGAACGGAGACGGCTCGCTCGCGTGTGAGCGCAGTGGCAGAGCGCCGCTCGTTTCGCGGACGGCGTCGATTTCGAACTCGACGACGCGCTCGGCGCCGGCGAAGAGCGCTGCGCGTTCGGGGTCCCAGTCGACGCGCGCGCGACCGCTGAGTTGCAGCACGTCGCCGGTCGCGAAGTCGACGAAGACGAGGCCGGCGCGTGGGTCGCTGGCGAGGTTGCCGAGCGTCTGGAACATCGAATTGCCCGCGTAGTCGGGCCACGCGATGTGTCGCTCGTCGAGCACCTCGACGAATCCGGGTGCGCCGCCGCGGTGCGAGGCGTCGAGGCCGGCCTCGCCGTGGCCCGACGCGATGAAGCAGGTGTCGGCGCTCGCGATCCACTGCTGCTGCGCAATCGCGAGAGCGTCCCCTGCGTGCGCGATGGGAGTGCGCGGCTCGACGCCGTCCTCCGCTGCGAGGTCGCGGCGCTGAATGTACTTCGGGCAGTTCGCGAACACCTCGTCCACCACGACGCGGATCTGCGACCCCGCGCGCTCGACGCGTCCGTTCACGCGCATGCGGCGGCG
>JBGTMF010000280.1:0-13524 GCA_041743795.1 Thermodesulfobacteriota bacterium
TTTGATGGGGGGGCGTTCCACGGAGTCTCCTATCGGGCCGACTGGAGCGGGATGGTAAACGCCGCTTGATGAACATGCAATGCGAGGACAGCCGCGCCCCCGGGACTGCTAGCGCAATCCCATGTCCCGCATCGGTGCCGATCGAACAGCTGTCGCACTTGCTCAACCGACGACCAAGACAACTGATGCCCCGACGACACGGCGCGGCAATTTGCGGGGTGACCGCCGACGCGGTAAAGCAGCCAGTGTCTTACCGATTATTCTGTAGCGGGTGGCGGCTACTGTGCAAGAAACGGGCGATCAAGGGCGTCAATGGTTGCTGGGAGGGGGCTATGAGAATTCCATTCTATCTGACTGGGGCGACGCTTGGATTGGTGCTGCTCAGCGGTTGCAGTGACGATGTGTCGACCATCACGGCAACCGCGGAACCTTCTTCGACAGCGACAGCGGCGGACGTCGCCACAGCGACCCCCGGAATCGCAACGGCTTCGCCGACCGCGATCGAATCGGTGATCCCACAGCCGACGGAAAGCGGCACCCCATCATCGACCGCCACCCCTTCATCGACCGCCGGCCAAACTTCGACGCCGACCAACACCCCCTTGACGGTGATCACCGGGGTGCCCAGCGCAACGCCGAGCGGCACCCCCGCTGGCACGGCGACCGGGCCGATCATCACCTTCCTCGGCATAGCGACGGCGGCCGACCAACCCATCGCCAGCAGTGGAACGGACGCAGCCGGGCGGCCGATCTTCGCCCGCGAACTCGGCTCCGGGCTCAATCTCATCGTCGAGGTTCGCCCTGGTCTCGACGGTGCACCCGTCGGCAACATGGCCTTCGCCGAGTCCGGTCTGCCGGACCTGCAACTGCTGGTTTCGCGCCCCCTGGGCGACGGCAATCCGGCGGTGTGTGACGTCGACGTCGATGGTCTGCTAGGCGGCGTACCAGCCGTTCATCCGCCGGTGTACTCCGACGCCTCAGCCACCGTGGACGCGATCAACGACCTCGGCTGCCGCGTCAATGACGGCACCGGCGCCCCGCTCGCGCGCCGCGCCAGCAACCAGGCCTGCACTCGATTCCAGACGGGCGACTTCTCCTTCGTCGATACGGCGACGCAGGCCCAGTTCTGCTTGCCCATCGCCCACGCCTGGGGATTCCCCGTCGGCGATACGATCGTGACGGCGCGCGCCCGCAGCACCATCGGCTCAATTGGCGAACCGCGGCAGATGGTCGTGCGTATCGGACGCAGTCCGACCTCTTCGCCGACGCCTAGTGCGACAATCCCGCCGACGCCGAGCCCGACACCGATCGCACCGGTGATCACCTACTTCGGCATTGCCGCTGCGGACGACCGCGTCGTGGCCGGGATCGACGTCGACGAGAGCGGACGCGATGTATACGGACGCCTGATCGGCCACGCTTTCTCTCTCATCATAGAAGCGTCGCCAGGCCTCGGTGGCCGGCCCGTCGGCGTCAGCGCCTTCGCCGACGAAACGATGCTGCCGGATCTTCAGATGTTGGTCTCACGCGACCTCGGCGACGGCAGTACCGTGGTCTGCGACGTCGACATCGAGAACTCGATCTTTGGCGGAGTCCCCGGCATCGACCCGCCGCACTTCGACGACTCGGCCGCCGTGCTCGACGCAATCAACGATCTCGGCTGCCGGGTCAACGACGGTACCGGCACACCCGTCGGGCGCACATCGGCGTCGCCATGCACGCGTAACATCTTCGGGGATTTCACCTTCGTCAACCCGCTGTCGACCGTGCAGTTCTGCCTGCCAATCGCCCGCGCGTGGAGTTTCCCCCTGGGCAACACGATCGCGGCGGCGCGGGTGCGCTCGATCGATGGAGCCCTCAGCCCCGTTGCGGAGATCGTCGTCCATATCGACGAGAGCAATAGCAACGTGTGCGAAACCGGCGGACCCGGCGAGCGGGTGTTTTCACTCGACTTCGACAACAGCGCCCTGCGGACCGCCGGTGTCGAAGGAAACGTCGCGGGCGAATGGGTGGGGACGCAAGGCCAGCTCTGTGCCGGGCCCGGCGTCGACGGTATTTTTCCCCTGCGCCTGATGCACGAGGTCACGATCGGCACGACCCTGCCCGACGGCAGAGTCATCTGCGCAAAACTCGACGCCGGCGGAAGCGCGGGCATCCTCGACTGCGCCGCCAGCGCTTCTCACGATGTGCTCTTCCGAGCTGGCAACGCCGACGAGCCAATACAGGTTCAGACCGGCCTCGGCGTCGCGGCGGGCACCGGGGCAGCTTCGCTGAGCCTGCCGGTCGCATTGACTCTGCTCCTCCCTCCTTCGACGGCGGACGAATGCTTCGGTGCGCCGTTCAACGTATCGGTGCCGCTGGCACTGACGACGGCGCGCGCCGACGCCGAGTTGGTGGATCCTCTCGGCGAGCCGGTGCTGGCAATCGGTGCGCAGGGAGTCAACTTCGACTGCGACAACTGGAACGCCGAAGACGGCCCCGGCACCTGGGTGATGCCGATCGCGACGACGGCCGAAACGTCAGTCGGCGAGTCGGCCAGCGTATTCATCCTGCCGGACTGAAGTTCCTCCACCTCACGACCGGCGAACGCCGGGGTTGAACGGGTCAGTCCCATAGTTCCCGCCTGCGCGCGGAATTAACCGGCGCGGCGGGAATCATGCGGAACAGCTCCCGCGTGGAATCTCGCCGCGATCGCTCGCATATCCCGGGTTTCGCCCCGGAATCGACGCCATTCGCACGATTAGTCGCCTGAGGTCGCGAGATCGTCCTCCGCCGTCTGTATGGCCCGGTGTGAGCCCCGTTCGAAGGGGACGAGCATCAGGACCATGCATTACAGGACGGGATCTCAGGAGGTAGAGGAATGGAAGCGAATCGAGGCCGAGTTCCGCAATCCAGGAATTCAGCCACGCGCCCAAATCTCAGTCGATCGAGTTTTGCGATCGTACGCAGCGCGTCAGTCTACATTACCGCCGTCGCCGCAATCGTTGTGGTCGCGAACTCGTCCCCAGCGCGAGGCCAATGCCAGCCGGCGCAGGACTGTCAGTCCGATCCAAGGGTGACGACACAAGTCTGTATTGCGGTCGACGGCTCGCGCAGCATCAGTACGGGGGATTTCCGCCTCATGCGGCAGGGGCTAGCCGCAGCCATCGGAGACCCGTCCGTCATGCCACGGGACGGGAGCGTAGAGTTGTCCGTGGTCCAGTTCGGCACGTTGAACAGCCAAACCCCTAGACTGATTGGTCATGTCCTCCCGACAGTCATCGATGCTGCCTCAACGGCTGCAACTGTCAGTGCCCAACTCGCAAGCATGGCGCAGATCGGAGGCAATACCCCATTGCACCTCGCGATCGATGCTTGCAGCTGCCTCATGAACGCCTCCTGCGCGACAAACTCGAGACGGGTGATCAATCTGGTTACAGATGGGGCCCCCACCAGTCCGTCGACCGAACAAAATACCGTCGAGGCGCGAAATAGGGCGATAGCCGCCGGAGTCCATGAGGTCAATGCTGAGGCAGTAGGCGTAACTGACGCGACATTCGCATACCTCCGCGACCAGCTCGTTTGGCCACAGCCTGGTTATGAGGCGCCGCCGTTCGGCAGTGCTGGGTTCGTAATCCGGGCGCTCACCTTTGAGGACTTCGCCGATGCGATTCGGCAGAAGATCGCCCAGATAGTCGCGACCCCAACACCCACAGTAACGCCAACATTCACGTTTACGCCGACGCGCACTCCGACGCGCACGCTTGGATTAACGGCAACCCACACTCCAACGCTCACGCCGGTCCGCACCGTCACGATCACTCCAACACGCACCACCACTCCAACCCAAACCCTCACCCGAACGCCGACGACAACGCGTACCCCCACGCTCACCCGAACGCCGACGACAACGCGTACCCCCACGCTCACCAGAACGAGCACCGGAACGCGCACCCCCCCGCATACGCCCACACTCACGCCGACAACGACGGTAACTCGATCCTCGACACCGACCAGAACCCGGACACAAGCTCCACCGACTATTCCAACCTCGCCGCCCACATCGACACCCTCGCCAGATCGGCCGCCGGCGCGCATCTTCGTGCCGGAGATTGTTGGCGCGCCCGGTCAGACGGTCAGACTGTCCGTCCGCCTCGACAGCAGGGGCAATGCGATCGCGGGATTGGAGGTGGAAATCAACCTCGCGGGGCCGGCCAACTTTGCTGGTAGTCCGATCGTCCGGGCATGTGTGGTGAATCCCTCGATTGGAAAAAATGCTACCGCTTTCGCGTACGCCCCCGTCGGTTGCTCATCCGGCGCGAACTGCACGAGAGTCCAGGCGATTGTTATCGATCTAGATTCGCGAAGCAGCGTGATCCCGGACGGCGCGGAGCTGTTCACCTGCGACGTTACGATCGCGCCGAACGCAGTTGCGGGAGGCATTGTCGGAGTTCTTCTGAGCCGAGCGGGAGCATCTAACCCCGACGGCCATCATCAGGAGATCTCGACGCAGGATGGCCGAATAAGAGTCATCGTGGGGCCGGACCGCACAGCGACACCGACTCCCCCAGCTCCCCCCACTGTAACCGTGATACCGCCTGCAACCTGGACTCATACACCGTCACCGATTCCAACGAGCACGCGCGTGACCACGATGCCGCCGGCGACTCCGACACCCTCGCACGATGATGACATCTGTGCGGCGCCGGGGCTGGACGTGGCGATTCTCATCGATGGCAGCGGTAGTGTCGATGCGCAGGACTGGTTGTTGCAGAAGGAGGGTTTCGCACGCGCCATCGAGGACGCCAGCAAGACTCCTCACGACGGCTCGGTCTGCGCCACGGTGATTACCTACGCGAATAGCGCGACTGTGCGGGTTCCGTTCACTTGCATCTCCAGCGAAGCATCCGCGCGCGATCTCGCTGCCGCGATTCGCGCGGTACCGCGGCCGAGTGGGAATGCTACAGGAGTCGTCCCGGCAATCGATGTCGCCGCAAACGAGCTGGCGCGAAACGCTCGGGCAGGCGCGCGTCAGGTCATCCAACTCGCCACCGACGGACTCCCCAATTCACATCAGGACTGTGACAATAACGTAGCGCGCCCCGTCCGGCCCTGCACCGACGCCGCTCACTGCTCGTCGCTCGACCAGGAGGTGCAACGATCACGCGATCGCGGAATCGACGAGTTCAACGTCATCGCCGTGGAGGACCCCCATCGCGCGCAAGTTCCATTGTTCGAACAGGACTTCGTCAACTTCTACGGCTGTAACGTTTTCCCCCAGCCCAACACCGGCGGCGACCGGCCGGAACCCGGATTCGTAGCGACGGTGCGCGACTTCGACGAGTTTGCCAACGTCGTCGCCAACCAGTTGCCGGCTGCCGGGGGAAATCCGCGAGTCGATCTCGCCGACACCTCCGGGCGCCCCGGAAATACCGTGGAGCTCCGCGCGACTCTGAACGCGCCGTGCGACGAAGTAGCAGCCGCTGGGACCGAGATTGTTTTTGACCCGACGCAGCTCGACGGTGGTTGTGCGCTGTGTCGAGTCGACGCGTCGATCGGGCGCGGAACTTTTGCGGACAAGGATCTCTCGTGTTTCGAAGACATGGTCGATACGAACGGAGACGGACAACCCGATTCGAGACGATTGAAAGTCGTCGCCGTCACGGCCAATAACGTGCGTGCGATCCCGGACGGCGGTCTGCTGTCTTGTCATCTCAGAATCGGCGAAGGCGTGTCACCCGGAGACGTCGTGCGGGTGCGCAATGCGCCGTTCGGCGCCAGTCCGCAGGGAGTCGACCTGCCAATCGTAGGCCGCAACGCAACGGTCAACGTCACCGCGGCATGTGCATGTGACTGCAACGGCGACAGCCGCGTCTCCATTGGTGAGGTCGTGCAGTCGGTCGGGATCTTCCTCGGGCGCGAACCGATCAACTCCTGTCCCGCCGCCGACGGAAACTTCAACGGGATGGTCTCGATCGGTGAAGTGGTGCAGTGCATCAGCGCCTTCCTTGAAGGCTGCCAGTGAAACTAAATCAGAGATGAATGGAGGTTGAGATGATGACGCGATTGAACCTATCGGCTGTTGTGGTGATCTTTCTCGGGGTCGTGTCGGTTGCAGATGTGAGGGCAGCCCCGGCCGAGCGCGCCTTGCGCCTGGCGGCGAGTACTGGGCGGGCGGGGGGGATGGTGGATGTAGTGCTCCGCGGACGCAACCTACAGGAATTCACGGCCGCTGCTGGCGATGTGTGGTTGGACACATCGGCGCTCTCAACACATCAATGCAGAACAAGCTCTCGTCTCGCCAAACTGCCATTTTGCTCCGAGCGACAGCCCGGAGTGGTGCGCTTTGCCCTGATTGGCCTCAACGAGGGGCGATTGACCGACGGTGACTTGTTGCGATTGCAGGTCGCGGTTGCTGAGGATGTAGCTCCAGGAACCTATCCAATCTCCACTGTTGTATCACTCTCGCGCCCGGACGGTACCGTTCTCGAGATCGGGCCAATCGGGGCAAAGGTTCGTGTTCGCGCAGGACGCGAACGCGATGCAAGGTTGAGTCGAGAGTCGAGTGCTCAATATCGGCTTGACGTTGATTGAAGCAGGCTGCTATTTGCCTTCACCCCATTGCGGGCTCAGTCTACCGCATGCATGGGCGGGGGGTGCGCCTGCTGTGGGATTCGAAGCTGGCGGGTGCGCAGGATCGGGCAACAGATTCCGCAGTAGCGAATGGGACTAAGCGGACGAGACGAGAACTTCTGTAAGGGGGTAGAGATGCTTGACGAGAAGCGCAGTGGAAATAATCCGATGGCGTTAGGTTGCGTAGGCGCCCGCTCGACATTTCGGGCACGAGCATTTGCGGTCGCGGGCAGTGCGGCGTTAGCGATCGTGGCCGCCAACAGCCCGCTCAACGCACAGGGAAGCGGGGGACAATTCGGCGGGCAGGCGCGAGCCGACGCTGCATCGAAGATGATCGTGCTTGCTGTGCAGCAGGGAATCTCCTCGCTGCCGCCGACGGCCGCGCAGTCGGTCGCGTTCGAGTACGACCCGACGGTACACGCTTACAAACGCTCGGACGCGATGGGCCCGTTGATGTTGCGTTCGCCCGAAACCCTCGGGAAAGGCGTCTGGAGCATTCGCGCATCGACCTCCTATTTCGAGCTATCCGACTCCTTCGGTCCGACGTTCTACGCGGTGGAGCCTACAGAACTCCAGCCCGGCAAGGGCCCCGCCGAGACGGCTATCGTAAAGTTCGGCATGGACTTCGATGCGAAAGTGACCTTGGTGAACCTGTCCGTCACCCACGGCGTCACGGACTGGTTCGAAGCGTCGCTCAATCTGCCGATCGTGATCACCAAGGCACGCGCCTTCCAGGCATACACCACCACACCGGGTCAGCTGACCAGCCCTCCCGACCAGCGGATCGTGGCGGGATCGGATTCGCAGGAGGCGGTCGATGCACTTCTCGGCGCCGGCATTCTGACATCCTCGCGCGACTCCTTCGGCAGCCTCGGTTTCGACTTCAACGATGGCACGCATGCCGGCGTCGGCCGCATCACGCTGCAAGGCAAGGCGTCTCTCTACTCCGGCTCCTGGGCGCAGATCGCTTTC
This sequence comes from Thermodesulfobacteriota bacterium, assembly GCA_041743795.1. Classification (GTDB taxonomy): domain Bacteria; phylum Desulfobacterota; class Binatia; order HRBIN30; family CADEER01; genus CADEER01. The sequence goes on from JBGTMF010000280.1 coordinate 7,585, forward strand.
GCCCCCGAGCTGGCGCTGCCCAGCCCGAGCTCCGACGAGTTCGCAGGCTCCGACAGCGTCGCGTTGCTGCCTCGCGTGATCGGCCAGGCAACGCCACACAAACTTCTTCGCCTCTATCTCGATCTCGGCTACGACTACGACTTCGACTTCGCCGAGCTACGCCGCTTCGTCTGGAACGTCGGTGCCTCGGTACCGGTGAATCGCTTCGCTTTCGACCTCGGCGTCGGTGGTTCCGAATACGACAAGGCACTGCGATGGTCGCCCACCGTAGCCACCGGGAGATCGACCGACCTATTCAACTCAACCCTGATCACCGCGCAAGGCGACACGCAGGTCGGTACCAGCTTGATCTCGCTGCTGCTCGGCGCCAAGGTGCGGATCACCGACGCCCTCATCCTCGGCGGTGGCGCCAGTATCGCCCTCAACAACGACATGGTTCGCCCAGATGCCCTTGGAACCCTCGCTATCGAATACTACCTCTGATGACCCGCTGAACGCCGGCACCCGCGTGGCGCGAGGGAGGGTTCACGGTTTGCTACCGTGGCTACCCTCGCTGCTTGCGTTCGCCTTGCTCGGCGCAGTAACCATCGGCGTGCCGACGGCCGCGGCAGACGAGTGCCGGCCGGCGAGCACCGCGCGGCGCGGATCGTCAGCCCCATTGTCGTTGGTTGTGGCGCCCTTCAATAACCTGACCGGGCACGCTGAGCACGAGTGGTTGACGTTGGGGGTACCGATCGCTCTCAGCTCCGACCTGGACAAGGGGGAGGAGCGGGGCGTGTCTGTGTTTGCCCCAGAACTATTTCAAATCAAGATGCGGGAATGGCGCACCGACCCCTGGAGTACAGCGAAGCGGTTGCGAATCCGTCGGTTCATCACAGGCAGCTTCTCGGCAGTCGGCGACGACATCCGCATCGATGCGTTCATTACGGACACCGAAACGGGGATGAACGAGCCACAGGGCTCGGATTTCGTGGAGGGCTCCCAGCGCGACGTGCTCGCCCTTCAGAAAGACCTTGCCGTCAAAATGCTCACCCGGCTGGATGTGCGACTTTCTGCCTTGGAGAAAGAGTCGCGCAAAGAGGAGATCAATACGGACCCCGACGCGTTTCAGTTGTTCCTCCAAGTCGAGGGGGTAATCCCCCCGTCGGCAGCTGGGAGCGCGGCGCCACCTCCGCCAGCCCCGCCCGTGGAATCCGATCGCGATGCTAGTTGGTTTGAACTGAGGCGTGTCGCGCCGCTGATCGCGTGGCTGCTGCCGGCGGCGTACGGCCAGGAAGTGGACGGTTCATTGACCGCGTTCTTCAACGAGTACGCGCGCGCTCATGAAGAGCGCGACATTGACAAACTCGGCTCCTTGTTTGTTGAATTTCCTGCCGAGCAGCGGCAGACCCTCAGCTCTTACCTCGCGAGCGTCGATGATCTGACCATCGAGTTCCGGGACATTGCCGTGTTAGCGGGTGACGACGGTGACCTCGCGGTCTCCTATACCCGGCGCGACAGCTTTGTCGATCGCCGCACTCGGAAGCAACTTCTGCTCGAGGGCAGGTTCACCAAGGTCATGCGTCAGGGCGACGACGGGCGATGGCAGATCCACCGCAGTGCGCCTGCTCAATGACGGACGTTGCTGGTCGCTGCAGGGCTCGCGTGGCGTTCTATATAGAGAAGTATCCTGCTGTTTGAGATTGCCGTAACCTAATGCCGCTCGAATCAGACGGAGGAAAGATCCCGGGGGAACAGATATCAGCGGATCTCCGGGATTTCGGGTTGGCCGACTTCCGTTTGCTCGCCCGTATCGGCGAGGGGGGCATGGGCGTCGTCTACCGGGCGCGACAGCTCAGCATGGAGCGCGATGTCGCCTTGAAGATCCTGCCTGAGCGCTTTGCGCAGAATGCCGAGTACGTCGAGCGCTTCTACCGAGAGGCGCGGTTGTCTGCTCGGCTCGATCATCCGAACATCGTGCGTGGTCTTGCCGTTGGCCATGAGAACGGAGTGTTCTACTTCGCGATGGAGTTGATCGACGGGGAATCGTTGGATCGGGTTCTCCATCGCGAGGGAAGGTTGGATCTCCGCCGCTGTATCAGGATCGCGATCTGCGTCGCCGAGGGGCTAGCCTACGCCCACGAGAAGGGACTGATTCACCGAGACATCAAGCCGGGCAACGTTCTGCTGACGGCGGACGGAACGGTCAAGTTGGCAGATCTGGGCTTGGTTCGGATTGCTGACGACGAGCAAACGATGGACCCCGACCAAGCGATTCTCGGCACTCCGGCCTACTCTGCGCCTGAGCAGATGCGCGATCCGGCGAGCGCAGACGTGTCAACCGATCTATATTCGTTCGGCGCCACGCTGTATCACATGGTCACCGGCCGCAAGCCATTCGTTGGTCGAAGCCCGATCGAGATCTTCGGCGCCAAGGAACGGGGTGAACGGCAGTCGGCACGATCTATCGTACCCGGTCTACCAGTGGCGGTGGATGCGGTTCTCGACCGACTCCTATCGCCCGATCGGAGCCGCCGATACGGGTCGGCGCGTGAGGTGGTCGCGGTCTTGGATCACCTAGCCGAACAACCGAATTACCTTCCTCCCGAGCCTGAAACGAACGAGGACTCCGTTAGGACCGTGTGGTGGCGCCGTCTGCGTGTTGCCGCTGCCGCGGCGCTGGCACTGGCAGCTCTGTTGGTGCTGGCTCATCAGATCCGCACGAACTTCTTTCACGACCGCTCAATCGGCGACGCTAGAATGGAGAGCGAAGCCAGCGCGCTTCTGGAGATTGCGCTGATCGCGATTGCCGCTGGCGACGTGAAGAGCGCAATGGATGTCCTGCAGGAGGGGTTGGGTCGCTTTCCAGCTGCCGTCGATCTCGCTGCTCTGATCACGGAACTCCGCAAGGGCGTCGTGGTACTGCTGCAGACCGACACCTCCGCTGACGGCGACTCATTCGTTCCGTGGTGGTCAACCGAGGCCATCCCAATGTCGTCGACAGAAAATTATCGCTTCGTGATTCACTCGATCCGAAGCTGTCATCTCGCGGTCTTCCAAGTCGACGCACGGCAAGGAGTGTACCAACTTTTTCCCAACGAGGCATACTCTTCAGTCGCTGGCCCGTTGAGCTCTCGACGGACCTATTGGCTGCCGGAGCCGGACGAAATGGGTCCACGTTGGCTTTACCTCGATGGGCCACCGGGACCGGAGTGGGTGTTCTTCGTCGCCTCGAGCGCCGCTCTGCCGTCCGTGCAAGATCTGCAGCCCCCATCCGCCGGACAGGGCAGCGTAGCCGAGGCTTTCGTCGCGGCTCTGGAGACCTGGCTGCGGGAAGGATCAGAGGGAGCGCAGCCCTGCTTTACCGATGGTTTTACTCGGACATTTCGGATTTCCCACCGCTGAACGCCTGACCTGCGGGAGATTTCACGCGGCGATGGAGTTTTTTCATTCCCCGGCTCGGGATTTCGCGAGGAAGTGACACGGGGCCGGTATTGGAGACTGAGAAGTGAGTCGTTCGATGGATCTCGTCCGCGCAAAGGAGTGCTTCCAATGCCTGAGAGGGCACATGGCAACGGCCGTTTCAGGGATATCCACGCCATCCGAGGTCGGCGGCTGCAGCTCTTGCTTGACGGTTGCCAGGACGACGAACATGGTGGTCCACAATCGAATTATGGCTCTGTATGGCGCACCCGCAGGCAGGCTTGCGTACTTCAGTATGGATCTTCCGTACTCGACGCGTACCGAGAGGGGGCTCGCCAGCACTCGTCCCCCTGGAACCGCCGTTGTTTGCTTTGCGAACGCTCCGATGTACTTCGCGCCTCGCGGCTCGACGCCGGGGACAAGAAAGGGCTAGTCGGATGAAGGTCGAAGATCACGTCACAATCGATGTGTGCCGGGATTATTTCACGGCGAAGCTCGCCGACGTGGAAGAGATGCGCGTCGAAGAACATCTGGCCGGCTGCGATACCTGTGCCGGCATGGCGCATCGCGTATTTCGGGTCCGTGAACTCATGAACTGGAACTCGGTACAGCACGGCGAGCTCTACCTGCGAGGCGTTCTCGGCGACGCCCTCAGTCGCGCCACGATCCTCGAGAATACGTCGGCGCCACTGCGTGCTCGCATCAAAGCGTGGAAAGAGCGCTGGGACGGACGGGCCGAAGCTGCGCTGCGTGTCGTCATGAACTCGGCGGAGCAGGCTTCGCGCGCTTTGGTAGAGAGCCTGGAAACACTCGCTCGGCCCGGCAGCGACTGGCATTTCGAACTGGCGACCCAGTCGAGCGCCGTGCGCGGCGTTGCCGCCGACGCTGTGGATTACACGATCGTCACCGCCGCCGGCGAATCTGGAGAGCCTCTCGCCCGCGTATCAGCTCGAGCCGACGGCGAGGTGGTGGTACGGATCGATTCGCTTCCCCCGGAGTCCATTGACCCCATCGTTCTGCTGATTCCGACAGGATCGGAGGAGGAGCGCGATGTGATGATTGCAGAGGCGGTACTGCAACCGGGCTCTTCGTTCAGGCTTGCCCGCTTCTCCGACCTCGCGGCGGGCGAGTACATTGTAGCCTTCGAGCCCCTGAAGTAGGTCGTGTCCGTATCGACTCCATCCCGCGGCGCCCCATACTTCGCGCCGGGAGTGCGCGAGCCAGCGCATCGCTTGATCCGGCTGATCGGGCCGCAGATCAGCGAGGGATGGTCGTTGTGCCCCGAGAAGGCGACCGTCCTCGGCCGTTTCGACAGTGTCTTGGGGTCGCCGCAGATCGACCTGTCTCCCGACCGTTCCGTTTCGCGCCGCCATGCGAGATTCTGGTTCGAACGCGACGAATGCTGGGTCGAGGACCTGGGCAGCCGCGAGGGCACGGCGGTCGGTTCGCGCCGGCTCGCTCAGGGCGAGGCGTGTCGATTGACCCCGGGCGTCGAACTCGTCGTCGGCGAGACGAGGTTGTCGTACTTCCCGCCTGGCTGGCACCAACTGCGCGCCGGCGATCGCACCATCCAACTCGCGCTCGATCCGGCATTCAGTTGCGCGCGCGCCATGCGCGGAATGACACCGATCTCCCGCCTCTCCGTACGCAACGGCGGCGAGAACGGGACCGCCAGCGGTGAGGTGGCTGTCTCGATTGGATCGTTCGGTCAGTTCGTGTTGCCGCTGCGCGGTCTGGAGCCCGGCGAGTCCGTCGATCTGTCAGGCGTGCAGCTGTCGATCACCTCGGATGCGTTGCTCGGCTTGGTCGAGCGGCGCTGGTGCCCCGTGGCGATATCGATCGACGGCGCCCAGGTCTCGCCACCGCAGCTGGGAATCTGGATGCTGGCATACAACGAGTGGGAATGCCGGACGGACCAGTGGCTTACGCTTGCCGCTCTCGTTCTTCCCCATCACCCGCTCGTATCGACGCTGGCGACGGCCCGCCACGCATCGGCTCAGCAGACGTCGTTCCAGCAGATAGGTGCCATCTATCGCCATCTCGCGGAGGATTGGGCCATTCAGTACCAGCACGAGCCGTCGAGTGTCGGCGGAGACATCCAGAAGATCCGCTTGCCGCACCAAGTGTTGAGCGACCCGTTGCGTCGCATGGGTGGCGGCACGTGCATCGATCTCGCGCTGCTCATGGCCGCCACGGCCGAGCATACGGCGCTGCAACCTCTGGTTGCCGTAGTCGAGACGCCTGGCGGAAGACACGCCCTTTTCGGCGTCTGGGCAAAGCCGCATCCCGGCCTCGAACCGATCCATACGGACGCCGCACGGCTGCGGAACCACGCGCTTTGGATCGATCCCAATGGTTGTACCACAGATCCGTCGCAGCGACTCGACGTGGATGCATCGCGGAAACGGGCCGACGAGGTCCTCGCTTCCGCCTCACTGCTGTTTGCGCTCGACGTGACAGCGGCACGCGCGGAGGGCATCGCCCCGTTGCCGGTCAGCGGCGAGCTCACCTGGTGCGGCGGTGCGGCGCGGGTGCTCG
>JBGTMF010000281.1:0-6092 GCA_041743795.1 Thermodesulfobacteriota bacterium
GCTCACCGGCGGCGGCCCCGAGCCCGTCTTGCCGCCCGGGCTGCGGCTGGAGATCCTCGATCGCGCCGCAATCCCGACCCTACCTCGCAGGGCGTGGCAGCGGCTCCACGAATGGACGCGTGATGCGTTCGATCGTGGGCCGTTCGTCTTCGATTTGACCGTGCCGAGCCAACGGGCCGCTGAGGTGTATCAGGTATGGACGGAAAAGGCGCTGACGGGCGAATGGGCGGACGTCTTGCTGTTGATACGCGACGCGCGAGACGAGGTCGTAGCGTTCAACGCGATGCTGCTCCTCCCGGAGCTTTCGGACGCTGCCGGCGCCGGCGTTCTTGGTCGGGGCATCGGCGCCACCCTCCCCGACCACCGGGGGCAGTTCACCGCCCTACAACAGGCCTCCGAGTACCATCGTCCGCTCGGCGCCGGGTGGCTCGAAAACGAGACACAGTCCGCCACGCTCGCCACCATCAACGTGTTCGGGCGCTTGGGGCACCGCTGCTTCCGCTCGACAAACACGCTGCATTTCCCACTCGACGCATCCGGTCCAGTACGTTCGCGGTAATGCGTTGTGCGCGCGGATCGGGCCCGAGCGGGACGTCGCGATAGGTGAGCGGCGGAGCGTAGCCAGGCGGCCACGCGAGCCCATGCGACCACCAGCAACTCGAGGCACAGAAGACGAAGTTCCCGCGCGGCCCCGGGTAGACGGTCGAGGAGAACGTACCAGTGCCGTGATGGCTGCGGGTCGGGCCGGTCGCGACGACCTCGAGCGCCGGAATCGGCGCCGGCGCACCTTGATACTCCCAGCCGACGAGCCCGGGAATGCCGTCACCGCGTCGCATGCCGGTCCCTTCGAACGTCCAATGGTCCGGCAGCGCGCACGTCCAGGCACCGGCCCCAGTGGCCGGGCGGCCAGTGCGTGCGCCCACCAGCCACGCTTCACTCGGAGCACGTTGCGCGAGCTGTCGGGCTTCGGGAAACCACTCGTACTCCTCGGGTAGGGTTCCCCCGAACCGATCGACACGATCGATCACGCGCCCGTCGACTTCGACCTGGCCGCAGCAGACGTTGCCGGAGAAAAACGCGACGTTGAGACCCGCGGCGATCTGCCGCCGCAACCCCTCGTACATCCGTTGCGTGTAATATTCGTCGTGGCCGACCGAAAGAAACCCCCTGGCGCGGCACAAGGCACCCGGATCGGCGTGGGTATCGAGGCTGGATACGTATGTGACGTCGTACCCTCGTGCCTCCATCCAGTATGCCAGTGGGAACTCCCACAGGAGCCACTCGCCTGATCCCGTGGAGAGCGGCGCGTCGACGATCTGGCAGTACTTGCCGTACGGCCGGTCGAAGCTCACGACGGCATCGCGGCCCCAGGCCCAGTACTTGACGCCATCGTCATACAACGAGTACCGGTCTGGCCAGCGGTTGTATGCTTGCCACGTGAGATCGGAGCACTGAAACACGAAATCGACGGTGCGTTCGTCGCGGACGACGAATACGATGTAGCTCTGGGTTCCGTCGCGCAACGCGGTCAGCTTCGCGAGATAGACCCCGCTCAGCCATCCTCGCGGAATGTCCAGCTCGGCTGTGACCTCCCAGGCGCAGGCCCGAAGCCGTCGCGGGCCAACGGGTGGATCGGGCTGCGGACGGCCCGAGAGCACACCCAGGTGCGCCACGTGCCGTGCGCCCAGCCCGCCGTAATAGCCAGTGCGGTACACGTCGATCGTCAGGTCGGACGCCGGGTTTGTGCTCACGAACAACTGCAGGCGCTCGCCGGCTGCCACACTCGTGGCGGAGGCATACCCTTCGATCCATGGGCACCGAAATCGCGTCGTCGCGTCGATCCGGGGGCGCACGAGTAGCCAGTCCCGGCTGCCGGGCTTCGCGTTTTCATGCGCAACGGCATTGGGACGCGCCGGCTCAGCCATCGACCACAGTCTCGGGGGTTCCATGCGGCCCGTCAAGGCCGACGCAGCCCATTGACGTTCGCAAAGCAAACCCCTACGAACACAACCGTGGTACGATCACCAGACGTGTCAGTCGTCGTGCCGGTGTTCAACAACTCCGCCACGGTCGACGAGTTGCTCGATCGCCTGATCGCGGTCCTAACAGCACGACCGGGCACGTTCGAGATCGTGCTCGTGGACGATGGCTCCAAGGACGACAGCCTCGCGAAGATCGAGCGCCGAGCCGCACTCGATCCGCGCGTCCAGCCTTACGCTTTGGTCCGCAACTTCGGCAGCCAGGCGGCGTCGTGCGCCGGCTTCGATCTCGCGCGTGGCCGGCGCATCGTTCACATTGACGCCGATCTCGAGCTGTTTCCGGAAGACATCCCTCCGATGTTGGACGCAATGGATCAGGGCGCAGACCTCGTCTGCGCCTATCGCGTCGATCGCCAGAGCCCGCGCCTCACACGGCGCCTGCCATCGTGGCTGGTGAACGCCTACGTGCGGCGTCGGACGGGATTTTCATTGCGCGACGTAGGATGCGGGCTACGCGCCGCCGACGTCGCCATCGTGCGGAATCTCGCCTTCGAAGGCGAGGCTCGCTGCTTCCTGAGTCCGCTCTTGCTGCAGCGTGCAAAGCACATCGTCGAGACGCCCGCTCGCCATCGACCGAAGTCCACGGGCCACGGTCAATCGCTGTATTCGCTGGCTGGCATTGCGCTCGACTATTTCCTCTTCACGGCCCGCCGACCGTTTTTGGTGAGCGGGCTGGTGGCCGGCGCCGCGTGCGTCCTGGGCGTGGCTCTGTTGATCGTCGGGCCGCGCGCTGCCGGGTTGCTCCTCGCCGTCGGTGGTGCATTGGGCCTGCAGGGGGCGCTGGTCGGCTCGTACATCCATCGCATCTACCAATTGCAGCAGGACGTTCCCTTCTATCAGCTGCGCGACGATGTTCCGCAGCTCGACCGTCCCGCCAGGAACGACAATGCCGTGGCGTGATCCCCGGATCCGTCGCGCCTGAGGCCGTCGGCTTTCGCATGTCCACCCCCCGAGAGCTTATGCTGGCGGATTTGAATGCAGCCGGCCGACGACGATACGTGGCGCTCTACTTCGCGGAACACGTTCTCGGACAGGAGCGCTTCGCACGCTGGCTGGGACCGGCTCGGGATCGCAACCGCCGGCAGATGCTCGACTACCTCCGGGACTGGCCCACGGAGCAGCGGCGTCCGGTTCGCGAAGTCACGTTCACGACCCACGCGGCTTTCTACAGTGCCGGCCCGGACTGGGAGCCTGCCGTCTTCCGCGGCCTGGCGAGCCAGTGGCCAGCCGTACGGAAATGGAACCTCGATTTCTTCGCCGATCGCTACGGAGAGACCCAAGCGGTGCAGATCGACCAGGAGGGGCTCTACGGGGAAGGGGAGCACGGTCGCAAAGTCGTCACCAAGATGGGACACCTGGTCGGGGCGATCCGTGCCGGCCGTAGCGAGGCACTCCGCTTCATGCCCACGGTCGACGACCATCCGGAACTCCGGAAGGACCTCGACATGGAGTGGCTGCGGGGGTTTCGGAGCCGCTTCTCGCTGCGCGAGTTCACGCAGTTCTTTATGGCTCCGGCGGCGACCTTCACGCCGGTGCATTGTGCCCACGAGTCGAATGCGTTCATTCAGATTCACGGACGCAAGCGGTGGTATCTCTGGCCGGCGCGCTATCAGCAGCTCATCCAGCCGATCTGTGACCGGCGGCCGTACTTCCACGCGAAGTACTATCCTGGGCCGTCCGACGGCGCGCCCCAGCTCGGTGCCTATGCGCCCGCCTACGAGGTGGTGCTCCATCCCGGGGACGTTCTCTACGTCCCACCGTTCGTCTGGCACGCGGTCGAGAACCTCGATGCGACGATTGCCCTCGCTTACCGGTTCTTCTCGATGCGGGTCGCCTTGCGCTCGTCGCGCTCCATGACCCTGATCAAGTTCCTGGCGACGCAACCGAGCTTGCTGCATGGGCTCATTTGCCCGCGCCGATCGGTGACCCGCCGCTGCCGCACGCCGGGGTGTCCGTTCGCGCTCGAGGAAGCGATCGCGGACGGTGCCTGATTCACGGCCGCTCGCGGGCCGAGTCTGCGTTAAGCTTGACAGACCGTCTCTGCGCGGTAAACAATGCACCGCTGATGCTACCCCGACCCATAGCAAGAGCCGCAGGAATCGCGCTGTTCGGTTTCACCATCGGGACGACCCAAGTCCTTGCTGCCGAGGGTGAACCGGCCCCTGCCGAGATGACTGTCCCTGCCGGCAAAGCCGCTCCTGCCGACAATGGCACGCCGGCGGCTGTGCCGGCCGCCGCTGACACGAAACCGACCGTCCCCAAGGACCCTTGGAGCGAGGACTGTGGCAAGGCCCTCGATAAGCTCGCAGCGGGCGACGTGACAGCCCTCGATTCGCTGGATGAGCAACGGCGTCAGGCGTTGATGAGCCAGAGGGCAGCGGCCGACACGGTCACCTGCCTCGCCATCGCGGAGAAGAACAAAAAGTTCTGCGACCTGCTGCCGAAGGAGCAGACGGAAAACTGCGTGCGCCAGTTCACGATGGTCGGCAACTTGAAGGGTGCGTCGAAGGAAGAGTTCAAAGCGCAAGCGCTCTTCGAAGCCTGCAGCAGGGGGGCGAACGGCCAGGAGGGGAACATCCCCGCCTGCGAGATGATCCGCGATGCGATCGCGTCGCGCGACGCAGGAAAGTGCAATGAGCTGCCGAAGCTCGCCCCGGCGAACGCACCGCCGGCAGAGATTGAGAAGTACAAGGCGCTCTGCGCGGCACTGGCAACATCCGACGCGGCGAAATGCAAGGCGATCACCGACGACGCGGAGCAAGCAACCTGCGCCGCCTATGCTACCAACGACGCCAAACGCTGCCCGAAGGACTCGGAAGACTGCCGCAGAATGGTCGAAGTCTTTTCCAGCGTGGCGGAGAAAGGCCTCGCGGGTCTCGGCGACGGCGACCCGACCCTCGTCGCGGCCGCCGAAGGAAGAAAGGCCTGCGCCGCGGGAACCGCCGAACTGAAGAAGGAGTGCGGCGCCCGCTGAGCGGCCGACGGGCGATCACGCGCCGAGCGGCGCCTCAGCTCGTCGAGCACCTCGTGCATGTGAGCGATCATCACTTACTGATCGCCGAAGACCAGCTGGCGGAACGCCGCGGACTGCATGCCCTCCTGGACGCGCACCAGGTTGTGCATGTCCTGATCGGTGACCATGCCGAGGCTTCCTTCTCCTCCCAGCGCCAAGCGACTTTGCCGTGGCCTTGGCGGCGGGACGGCGCTGCGCGGGAAGCGCTCGAAGCGTTGTTGATCGCGGAGCATGCGGCCGGGATCGGTCGGATGTGGCCGGGAGCCGGTCGACCCCGTCAGGGCGACGGACGGCAGGCAAGATCCGCGACACGGTCGTGCGCGATGACCGAGAGATGCACGTAGTCGTTGAACCACGAGACGCCCGCTTCGGCACCGAACCGGTCGAGCAAATCGACGAAGTCTCCGCCAGCCTTCTCCACGGCCGACCGCCGCCGGTCGAGCAGCGTGGCGCGATCGGCGTCGCGCCCAACCGGGAGATCGCCGACGACGAAGTCGTGGAGGAACAGGAACTGCGCATCCCGCGAACGCGCACAGCGGACGAGTTCCTCGATCTCCGCTTGCTGCATCTCGACGCGAGCCAGCGACGCTTTCGGCGCCGTGCGGGTGTTGCGACGCCATGGCTCGATTCCCTGTTGCGCCTGAATCAGCAGCCGCGCCCAGTTGAGTGTTCCGGACAGAAAGTCGTCGTTGGCACCGCCGAGAAACGTGACCTGGCCCTGCTCCCCGAACGAGCCGATGGTGCGGCAATAGGCGTCGCTCAACCACCCGAGCGTCCCTCCACCAACGCTGAGACTTGCCGTCGACTTCCTGCATCGCGCGCAGCGCTCATCGAGCATCCAACGTAGGCCGCCGCGCTCGCCACGAAGCCCGATATCTTCGACGGTCGAATATCCGATGATTGCGCAGGCCATCGATCCATCCCCGTCCGGAGCCTGCCAGTTCGGCCCGAGGGACGCGGGCGGAGCGACGCTCGACCAGACAACGAGGGTCACCACGCCGACACCGGCCAGCCCCGCTACCAGCCTCGCGCGCGGCGGC
>JBGTMF010000282.1:0-2254 GCA_041743795.1 Thermodesulfobacteriota bacterium
CCCGCGGACCTTCATCGGTCGCACCGCCCTGATCGTCGGCCCCGGCAGTGCCCGCGCCGGCGCGCCGGCGCAGGCGCGGATGGAAGACGCATTCGGCACCGATCACTACTTGCTCGTCGAGCCTGAGGACGGCGCAGCCGCGCTCGCCCCGGGCACCACGGTGCTTGTGGTGAGCGATCTCGGCGGCGGTCGCTTTCGCGCCATCGCCAATCCCAACCCGACCCTGGTCGATACACCATGAGCCGGCGCGACCGAGATCGTCGCCGCCGCAGCCTGCCGACCATTCCGGGCGCGCGCGCCCACTTTTGAGGGAGTCAACGTCGCTATGAACTTTTCCATGATGTCGATACTGGTGCCGGCACTCATCATTCTGATCGCACTGTTCGCTATCGGCCTGATGGTTGCCCGTTTGTACCACCGCGCCAGCAAGGAGATCGCCTTTGTACGGACCGGTCTCGGCGGCGAGAAGGTCGTACGCGACGGCGGTGCCATCGTACTCCCGGTGCTGCATGAAACCATTCCGGTCAACATGAACACCCTCAAGCTCGAGGTACTGCGCGCCCGTGAGGCTGCGCTGATCACTCACGACAGGATGCGCGTCGACGTGCAGGCCGAGTTCTATGTGCGCGTCAAGCCGGACGCTTCGGCCATTTCGACGGCGGCGCAGACGCTCGGCCGCCGCACCATGGAGCCGGCGGCGCTGAAGGAGTTGGTCGAAGGCAAGTTCGTCGACGCGCTGCGCGCCGTCGCCGCCGGCATGACGATGGAGGGACTGCACGAAAACCGCGTCGACTTCGCCCAGAAGGTGCAGTCGGCCGTCGCCGAGGATCTGCACAAGAACGGGCTCGAGTTGGAGTCGGTTTCACTCACCGGCCTCGACCAGACCGCGGCGGATTTCTTCAATCCATCAAACGCATTCGACGCCCAGGGGTTGACCAAGCTGACGCAGGAGATCGAGCGCCGTCGCAAGGAGCGCAACGACATCGAGCGCGACACCAAGATCGCCATCGAGATGAAGAACCTGGAGACCGAGCGCCAGTCACTGGAGATCGCCCGCGACCAGGAATACGCCCGTCTCATGCAGGACCAGGAGATCAAGGTCCGCGCCGCCGAGGCCGCGGCCATGATCGCCGAGCAAGAGGCGGATCGCAGACGCGAAGCCGAACAGGCAAAGATCGCCTCCGACCGCGCCATTGCCGAGTCGGAGATCGAGAAGAAGCGTCACATCGAGCAGCGCGAGATCGAGCGCGAGCGCATGGTGCGAATCGCCGATCAGGAGCGCGAGATCGCAGTTTCGACGAAGTCGCAGGAGGAATCCGCCGCCAAGGCTGAGGCCGATGCGGCGCTGGCCAAGGCCGTCTCCGCCGAGGAAGAGGTGAAGAAGGTGCGCGAAACGGCGGTCGCCGAGCGCGCCAAGGCGGTGCGCCTGGTGCAGGCGCGCGAGCAGGCCGAGCAGGAAGCGATTGGCATCACGGTAGCCGCCGAGGCGGAGAAGAAGGCATCGGACGACCGCGCCGCGGCGGTTCGTGTAGCCGCCACCGGCGAGGCCGACGCGGTGCGCATTCGAGCCCAGGCGGATGAGGAGCGCTATCGCGTCGAAGCCGAGGGCAAGCGTGCCATCAACGAGGCGCGCAACGCGCTGAACGACGAGCAGATCAAGTTGGAGATCAAGATGGAGCTGCTGCGCCAATTGCCGGGCATCATCGAGCAGTCGGTCAAGCCGATGGAAAGGATCGACGGGATCAAGATCATCGACATCCGCGGCATGGGCGCCGTCGCCGGCGACAACGGCGCCGGTGCGTCCGCCGCAGACAACGGCAACCTGGCTCGCTCGGTGGTCGACCACGCCCTGCGCTACCGAGCGCAGCGGCCGATGGTCGACGCGCTCTTGAAGGAAGTCGGCCTGGGGAACATCGGCGACTTGAGCGGTATGGTCGAAGCAGGGGTGGCCGACTCACCGCAGCCGCAATCGGTCAAACCCGTCGACCCCGACTCGCCGGCTGCCAAGTCGTGAACTAACGGAGCGGAGCTGTCAGACCGCCGGCGACGAAAGCGATGAGGGAGGGGATCATCGGCTCGACGAGGGGTCGAGCCTCCGGGTGATCGGTGATGAATTCACCCATGTGCGCCACCCCGTGGGTGGCCGCTTCTCCCGCAATGACGCGACGCCGCCGCGCCTCCGCGAGGTCGAGGTGGGGCGCTACCGAAACCGTCATTTCATCGTACACGCGAATCCCCTCGGTGTAGGTCGCCT
>JBGTMF010000283.1:0-6915 GCA_041743795.1 Thermodesulfobacteriota bacterium
CCGCCACCAGCTGGCGCGCCGCCAGCTCGCCCATCTCGCCGGCGCCGATCAACATGACCGTCTTGTCCTCGAAACGGTCGAAGATGCGGGCCGCCAACTCCACCGCCGCCGAACCCACCGACACCGCGCGCGCGGCGATCGCGGTCTCCGTGCGGACGCGCTTGGCGACGGAGAACGCCTTGTGAAAGCAACGGTGCAGCACCGTTCCGGTCGAGCCGACGCTGGCCGCCCGCGCATAGAAATTCTTCAGCTGTCCGAGGATCTGCGGCTCGCCCACCACCATCGAATCGAGACTCGAGGCAACTCGGAATACGTGCCGCACCGCTTCGCGATCGCGGTGCGTGTAGAGGATGCTGTCGAGATCGACACTGCTCTCCGGCTGCGCCGCGCGCAGGACCGAGAGGATCTGCTCCTGCATGCGCTCGCCGTCGCCGGCGCAGGCGATGACCTCGACGCGGTTGCAGGTCGACACCACCGCCGCCTCATCGACGCCGCCGAGCCGGCACAGCTGCCGGTTGATCTCGTCGATGCGATCGTTCGTGAAGGCCAGGCTCTCGCGCACACTGACCGGCGCCGTGCGATGGTTGAGGCCGACGACGAGTACCTCGCGATCCATCAGCCGACCCCGCTGCCGTGCGACAAGCCGAGATTCAGGCTGAGAAACGACACGACCAAAAGGACGAATCCAGCCAGCGTCAGGGTCGCTGCACGGCGGCCGCGCCAGCCGATCGATCGCGTCTGCAGCAACAGCGCGTAGAGAAGCCAGGCCAACACCGAGAGAATCTGCACCGGTTCCCAGGACCAGAACGTTCCCCACGCCATCTTGGCGAGGATGGATCCGGTGAGGATGCCGATAGTGAACAACGCGAATCCCCACGCGACGCAGCGGTAATTCAGTTCGTCGAGCGCTTCCAATGACGGCATGCGCCGGGTCAGCCCGCTCGAGCGCTTTGATTTCAACTGGCGCTCCTGCAGCAAATAAAGAGTGCTGACGCCGGAGGCGACTACGAGAATGGCGTAGCCGAGAAAGGCCGGCGCGACGTGCGCCGGCAGCCAGGCACTGGCAAGCGGGCCGGAGAGATTGGTATCGCCGGAATAGACAACGTAGGCGGAGAGCGTCAGCAGAAAAGCCAACGGACTGACCAGCCCGCCGACCACGGCCAGGCGGTACCGCATCTGCAGAAGCAGGTAGACTGCGACGAGAAACCAGGCGAGCAGAGCCAGTTGGTCGTGTGACTGGCGCAGCGAGAAGACGTCCGTGGCGCGCGACAGCAATCCCGCCGTACTCAGTGCGAAGCCGCCGAGCAACGACGCCAAGGCAAACCGGCGCGCCGGCTCGCGTTCGCCCATCAGATGGGTGACGAACGCCGCCGTCGAGAACAGATACAGCACCAGACTGGACGAGAAGAAGAGGAGCCCCATCGCCACTCCTCAACCGCCCGACTGGAGAGCCGCGGCGGTTATCGCCTCGCCCGTGTGCTCAACCAGCAGGCGGTCGATCTCGCTACGGTCGTCGCGGCGCAACGAGGTCAACAGATCCGACTGCAACAGTCGCTCGAAGATCTCTCGGCGGCGTTCGAACGACCAGCCGCGACCGACCAGGTGGCGGCGCAACCCGGCAAACAGGGCAATCGCTTCCTCGTACTCGGGAGCCAGCATCGCTTCGATGTCTTGGCGAACGCGGCGCGCCATCGCCGGGCTCTGTCCGGAGGTCGAGACGGCGACAACCAGATCGCCACGGCGGGCGATCGACGGCACGATGAAATCGCACCACTGCGGCCGGTCGACGACGTTGAGGGGGACACCTGCCGCGCGGGCATCGGCGGCGATCACCGCGTGCAGTTGGTCGTCGTCGGTCGCCGCGTAGGCGAGAAACGCTCCCTCGAGGTCGCCACTGCGATAACCGCGGCGGCGCCATTCGATGCGGCCGTCCGCCGCCAGCGAGACGATGGCCGCGACCGCTTGCGGGCTGACGACGGTGACCGCGGCGCCGACCTCGATGAGGTGCTCCGCCTTGCGGGCGGCGATCTCGCCGCCCCCGATCACCGCGCAGGGGCGCTCGGCCACATTCAGGAATACCGGATAATACTTCATAGTTGGCGGCGCTTTCGGCAAATCGCCCCGGCAGCCCGGACGGCATCCGATACAGAGAAGCGGAGAGAGCGCAAGGCTAGCACAGCGTTGCGGCCGGCTGGAAGTAGGTCTAGATCGGAGAGCGAAGCCGCCGCTCGCGATTTGCCATCCCCCCTATGCAGTGGTAGCCAGTGATCCTTTATAGACACCCTCAGGAGAGGAGAGAAATGGTGAATTCAACGTACAATTGGAAACGAGTCGCCACGCGCGGCGTCGCCGGGTTGATCGCGCTTGCGGTCCTGTTGCCGACCGCTGCCAGCGCGCTGGACGACGAGGCGAAGAAGAAGGTGCTCGACTACTATCGCCGCAAGGCGAACCTTCCGCCCGAGGTCACACTCGACCTCGCCGACATCAAGGATTCGAAGCTGCCCGGAGCCCAGGAGGCCACCATCAAGCTGACCGCTGATGGCAACCTGCAGGAAGTCGGACTTCTGATGTCGCCGGACGGGAAATACGTGATCTTCAGCGGCGTCGATCGCAACCGCATGGCGGTCGGAGCGATCGAAGACGTGACCTCCGATCCGTTCGCCGAGGTGATGAAAAAGCTCACCCTCGAAGGCAATCCGTCGAAGGGCCCCAAGGATGCGCCGGTCACCATCGTCGAGTTCTCGGACTTCCAGTGCCCGTACTGCTCGCGCGCCTACACGACGCTCAAGACACAGGTAATGGCGGAGTACGGCGACAAGGTGCGGCTGGTGTACAAGAACTTCCCGCTGTCCTTCCACAACTGGGCCGAGACCTCCGGCATCGCCGGCGAATGCGCCTACGATCAGGACGAGGAGTCGTTCTGGCTGCTCTACAGCCATTACTTCGACAACCAGCGCGAGATCAACGCGGAGAACCTTCGGGAGAAGTCCTTGGAGGTGCTCAAGGGAACCAGCGTCGACGCCGCCAAGTGGAGCGATTGCTTCGACAACAAGAAGACCGCCGATCGCGTGCGCGACGACATGGCCGAAGGTCAGTCCGTCGGCGTCACCGGCACTCCGGCTTTCTTGATCAACGGGCGGTTCCTCAGCGGCGCACAGCCGTTCCCCCGTTTCAAAGCGATCATCGACGACGAGTTGGCACGCGCCGGCAAGAACTGACGCAGCGCCAGACACGCAACCACTCGTGCCGGGGGCGGGGGGAATACCTCCCGCCCCCGTTCGTATTCTGCGGGGCGCCGAGGCGATCCGCGCCGGCGCAAGGCGCCTCAAGCCGGCGCGTCCCCGGCCGCGCAAGGCGGCAGCGGTTGAGCGATCCGGTAGAACGGAATCAACTCGAGCTCTCCGTTTGAATCCGGCCCCGACCAGAGGAAGCGAGCGTTCAAGCCGCCGGCCAACGGCGCCAGATCCGCGACCGCGCGGAACTCGTGCTCACCTGCCTCGAGTTGAAAACCACCTTCCGGTGGCAATGGCCGGCCATCGACATGCAACTTGACGGGTCCGCCGTAGAACTTCGACTCGAATCGATACCAGCCTGCGGTCTCGATGCCGAACATTGCCGTGTAGCGCACCTCGAGGCGTTGCGGGCGAACCCCTCGATGAAAGGCGTGGACGACCTCGGTCGGCCAGGTACCCAGCCCGACCAACGGCTCGACGCGTTCCAATCGATGGAGAATCTCGTTTGGCCGCTCGCCGCGGTAGAGGTACTCGACACGGACACCATTGCAGGCCAGGTGATCGAGCACCGCATCGAGTGAATCGGGGCGATCGGCCAAGCGCGCAAACGCCAGGTCGCCGCCCGCGCGCAACTCGTCCGGCGTGAATTGCATCTCCACTCCCGGCAGCACGTCTTGCAGGAATTCCATATGGTCGCGCGTGTCCTCACCGACGAAGAGCGTGAGGACCGTTGCTCCGCGTAGCTTCCAGCCGCGCAGAGCGGTCATGATGTCCCATTCCATGACGCCGGGAATCGGATCGCCGCGCAGCCATGCCGCGTCGCTGGGACCGAGAGCCTCGCTGCTGCGGCCCGCCGCGCCAACCACCTGCTCGCCCGGCTCGACGTTGGAACCGAGCCAATTGGCGAGAAACGCCAGGTTGCTGCGCGAAGCCCGATGGGTCGCCTCCGAGGTCCAATAGCGCTGCAGGAAGTCGAGATTCGAGTAGGCCGCCCAAGCGAAACCGATCAGCAAAGCCAGGATCGCCAGCCAGCGGCCAACCCGCCCCCACGCCCGACCCCATACTCGAAGGAGGGCCGCGCCCGCCAACCCGACGAAGAAATACAGGTACGGGATCGCCACCGAGAAGCGCAGCGCATTCAACTCACCGGTGATGATCATCGCACCGATGGTGGTGACGATGAAGGCGAGAGCGAACAGTCCGAACGGCTGCACCAGCGGATTCACCAGGCAGTATGCGAACCCCAGCATCATCAATGTCGCCGACACGCCGTCGACCAGCGGTCGGCGGCCGAGATTGCGCGACGGCGAAGAGTCGCCGAGGAAGTACAGAAGGCCGACCGTATCCTTCGACCGCTGCAGTCGCATGTCGACCACCTGCCGCCAATCGTAGTCATCGCTGTAGTACTGCTTGGTCGCCCGCGCCCGGTTGATCGGGTTCATGTACTCGTCGGCGATGCGCCCCTTCAGCCGATTGCCGAAGAGCGGAACGCTCATCAGGCAGATCAGCGCCACCATGAGGAGTGGCCGCCCCAGGCGAAGCGCCCATCCGGCGCGGTGATCGCGCAGCGAGAAGTACGTTCCGCCGACGAGGGCAAACACCGCGGCCGGCCGGTAGGCGATGTATTCCCACATCAGATAGCCGCTCAGCAGCCCCATGAACGCATACCCGGACGGTCGTCCGCGGCGCGCGGGCCCCAACAACAAGACGAACATGAGGGAGATTGTCAGCACGTTGGGATTGAAGCCGATGCGCGAGATCACCGCGTCCCACGATGAGACGATTAGGAATCCGGTGCCGACGATCGCGGCGGCATTTCCCGCCGCCAGCCGCAGCCATTGAAACACCGCGGCGACGGCCAACGTGCCGACGAGGGCGTAGCCGACGCGCATGGCGAGGAGTTTGGCGCCGCCCACCTTGATCGAGAGCGCGGAGATCCAGGCATGGCCGATGAACTCCCAACGGTTCCTGTTCCCCTCCAGATAATGCCCACCCCAGTTGCCGAACTGGAGGTCCTCGATCTGCGTGATTCCCGCCGGGCCGGGGAAGGTTTGGATCATGCCGAGGCGGACGGCCGCGGCGAGCACCAGGACCAGCGTGAACGCCGGCCACAGCCAGCGACGGTCGGGGCGTCGCCACTGCGGGCTCCACTGCCCGCAGGCCATATCGAGACCAACCGCCAGGAGACACGTTCCGAGCACCCAGCCCAACCAGGTTCGGTCGAACTGCCGCACCCAGTCGAGGTACAAGTTCTGCGTAGCTTCCAGCCATACCGCGGCACCGGCAAGCGCCAAGGCCGATCCGATCCAGAATCGCCACCGCGACACCGGCCACGACGCCGCCGGCGCCGGCTCTTGCGCCAGCGACAAGCCCCACAGCCCCGCCATCGCCATGCCGGCGGAGGCCAGCAGCGTCCACCACCGTCGCGGCTCCGCGATCATCCCAATTTCCGGCACGTCGTAGAGCGCCGACGCCGCCAGCCCGAGCGAGGCGGCGACAGACAGCGCGCGCAAGTGATCCTTCACCGCCGAACCGCCCTTATCTGCCTTCCCCATCGCTGGCATCGCACCACCCGCAAAGCCTGCAGGTGTATCACCCCACGGCGCCGGTCGAAACTGCGCCAGCCGCACCGGCACGACGCCGGGCGCATGCGGAAGGTGGCAGTTGGATCTGCCGTCAGGTCGACGGTCGGCGCCGCGACTCAACGTCGGTGCCGGCTTCAACTTCTTCGATCTGCGCGCGCAACAGTGCGACTTCCTGCGTCAAATTCTTCACGTCAATCACCATCCTCGACAGCCGCACCGCGTATGCCAGGCAGACGACGCCGAGAAAGGATAGGCCGAGGAAAAAGATGGTCGCACTCGGCGTCCATGCGCCGATCAGCGCCGTAAGCAGCCGCAAGAGGCCGAAACTGAGGCTGACCGCCGCCAGGCCCAGAGCACCGGCCACCCACAGTGGCGTAAACTCCTCTCGCAGGCGGCGCGTCCGCACCAACCAGAGGATCAAGCCGACGACGACGATTCCGAGCACTGCCGCCAGTAGCCGTGTCGACGTCGCCTCCGGGGCGGACAGGAACAGTTCGCGCAGCTCTTCGATTCGCACGCAGCGCCTCAGACCGAGCGCGTACCGGGCCGCACTCCGGATGCGACCCAGATCGCCAGCAAGGTGCGGTACACGTAATAAAGCGGCTTCCAACCGGAGTGCAGAGAAGAGGCGCGTTCGCCCTCGAGCATCCGCACCGATCGCTCGGCGACGCGCAAGCCGCTGCGATGCGCCGTCAACAGGACATCGACGTCGGGGAAATCGACCGGGTAGAAATCGCTCGCATAGAGCCGCATCACACGCTGGTTCATCGCCTGGAATCCCGACGTCGGGTCGGAGATTCTCAGGCCCGATAGCGCCGCCAGGCGGCGAAAGAACTCACTGCCGACCCTTTTCAGAGGTTCCATGGTGTAGGAGCCCTTTTCGAGGAAGCGAGATCCGAGCACGAGGTCGGCCTCGTCGGCTTCGACCGGCGCGATCAACTTTCCGACCTCGCTGGCGAGATGCTGGCCGTCGGCGTCCATCTGAATTAGCAGTGGGTAGCCGTTTCGGATCGCGTACTTGTAGCCCGTCTGCAGCGCGCTACCGTAACCGAGATTCGCCGGATGGCGGACGACGCGGGCGCCGGCCGCCGCGGCCG
>JBGTMF010000284.1:0-10967 GCA_041743795.1 Thermodesulfobacteriota bacterium
GCCCGCGTCGCCGCGCGAGGCGGCGAGACGCGCCGCATCGGCGGCAATCGCCGAACGCATCTCCATGACTCCGCGCACGACCCGCGTATCGACCCCGTCGGCGCTGAAAATCAGAGCTTCGAGCAGGTCGAGGCCGGCCGATTCGCGGTAGTCGAGGATACGCGAGGTGCCGCCATGTCGGACGGAGACCAAGCGGGCCTGCTCGAGCCTGCGCAGCGCCTCCCGCAGCGAACTGCGATTGACTCCGAGAGCCTCGCAGAGAACCCGCTCAGCAGGCAGTGGTGTGCCGGCCGCCATTTCACCGGTGACGATGCGCGCCCGGAGTTGCTCGAAAACGGCGTCGGACAGGGCCTGCCGGCGAACGGGAGTGAGCAGTTCGATTGCCGTGCTATCCATTGCCGGCGACACTGTCACCTGATCGTCCCATTGTCAACTGGTCCGACAATTTAGGCTGTGCCTGTGCCTGTAGCTGAATTCTGGCCTGAGTTCGAACTCAGGGACGGTTCGGCTCGTTGCGCGATCGGCTTCCCGCAGTGTCGGGAAGCCGATCTGTCACTCGGCGATGGCTGCCGGCAGCGCCCGTGCCAGCACGCGGCGCACGTTGGCGCCCATGATCTTGCCGATGTCGTCGGCAGAGAAGCCGGCGTCGACCAGTCCCTGGGTGATCTGTGCGAGCCCGGCAGTGTCGAAGGGGGTCGTCGTCGCGCCGTCGAAGTCCGAGCCGAGGCCGACATGGTCGATACCGGCGAGGCGGACGGTGTAGGCGATGGCGCGGAGGATCCCGTCGACGTCGACATCGCAGATGGCCGCATCCCAGTAGCCGATGCCGATCACGCCGCCGGTCGCGGCGATGCCGCGGAGGTGGTCATCGCTGAGGTTGCGGATGTTGTCGCAGGTGCCGCGCACTCCGGTGTGGGAGACGACGACCGGGGTGGTTGCCATGGCGAGGACGTCGTCGATCATTCGCGGCGACGCATGCGCGAGATCGATGAGAATATTTCGCTGTTGCATGCGACTGACGACGGTGCGGCCGAACTCGGAGAGTCCGGCTTTGGAGACGCCGTGCGCCGAGCCGCCGAGTTCGTTGTCGAAGAAATGGGTCAGTCCCATCATGCGGTAACCGGCATCAAAGAGGCCGTCGACGTATTCAATACGACCCTCGATCGCGTGCAACCCCTCGATGGCGAGGAGCGCCGCGACCTGCTCGCGTTGGTTCGAGTGGTCGCGGACGAAGTCGGCCAGGTCACCGGCACTTTGCACGATACGGAAGCGGCCGTTCGAACGCTCGGCCACGCGTCGTAGGGTCTGCGCCATGTGGACGGCGCGCGCGAAGGGGCTTTGCCAGGTCGAGCGCGGCCATCTCTGGGTGACGGCCAGTGCGGTGACGACGTCGAGATCGAGCTCGTTGCTCTGGTAGTTGAGCCCCGCTGGGACCTGGGTCGGCGCGGCGAACACCTGCAGCGCGACGCCGCCGCGGATCAACCGCGGTATGTCGACATGGCCGTGGTTGATCTCGTCCAGGAGATTGCGCTGCCAGAGGAGAGGATCGGCGTGCAGATCGGCGATGAAGAGTGAGGAGTGTAGAGCGCGAGTACTCTGGCTGATCGCCGGTTGACGGGCGAGAGACTCGACTCGGTTGAGGCGGCGATCGACGAGATTCGGCACGAACGCAAACAGCGCGAAGACGACGAAAGCCGCAATGGCGAGGACGGCGATGAGCAGGCGGCGCATGACGCCTTTTCCCCCACCGACCCGGCCGCGGTCAAACCGCACGCCGCGCGCGTGCGGGTTCGATGTTAGATGTGGTAGTCGCTGGGCATGCGGTTGATCGACGCGAACCGACTGCAGGAGCGCAGACTATGAAGATCGAGCAGCCCGGGTCCCACCTGGACCACATGATCCGGCAGACCCGAACCCATCACGCAGAACTCAGCTCGATGGCCGATCTCAAGGCAAACATGCTGCTGACGGTGGCTTCGGTGGTGTTTACGCTGGCTGCCACCCGGATCCAGGCCCCGGAGGTGCGCTGGGCGATCATCACCTTGCTGCCGTTCTGCCTGATCACCGTTGCCCTCTCGGCGTATGCGACGATGCCTTCCCGCTACGCGGGCGGCAGCGACGCCGACTGCCCGCGGCCGGGCGAGCCGGGATTCAATATCCTGTTCTTCGGCCACTTCGTCGATATGTCATTCGACGCATACTGCGACGCGATGGAAGAGATGATGAACGATCCGAGCCGCTGCTACGAAGCGCAGGTGCGCGAGGTGTACACATTGGGAGTGTTCCTCGCGAAGAAGAAGTACCGGGCACTGCGCCTCGCCTACCTCACCTTCATCGCCGGTCTCACCACCAGTGGCTTGGTGGCACTGGTCATGGCGTTGTCGCGTTCTGCTGCGCTGGCGAACTGACCCGTGCCCTCGGACCAGACTGCTTGATCGCGGATGCGACATGCATCATGTATCGCAGCCGGTATGACCCTGTCGCGGCGAGCCTTCCTCGAAACCCTTCTGGTCGGCGCCGCCGTCGGTGCGGCGGGGTGCGTCGACGGCGAACGCTACACGGACGCGGACGCCGCCCGACTGGAGGCGCAGCGCGAGCGTGAGCGCGCGCAGTCCGGACAGGGTCCGTTCGGAGTCCACCGTTACCGGGGCTATCGGGGCCTGGCCGAGCTGCCATGGTTCGAACTCGACGGCGACGGTACGCTGCGCTGCACGGTCGAGGACCTGCCGCCGGCGTTCGACGTCCACGCTCATCTCGGTATGTCGCTGCTCTTCGCGCCGGAGATCGATCTGCAGGCGCGGACCGAGCGTGTCCGCCACCTGCTCGATTGCGACGCCGCCGACCCCGGCTGTGAACTCGACCTCGATGTCTACATGAACGCGAACTTCACTCCGCGCGACCTGCGCGCGTTGCGGTGGGGCGCGCTGGCGCAGCTCTCCTGGGGTAGCGGTGCGGCGGCAACCCACACCATCCCCAACTTGCTTGCCGAGATGGACGCGACCCGTGTGCAGCGCGCCCTGATTCTGCCGATCGCCTTCGGGCTTCCCTTTGGCGACGACCTGACCGAGCGTTTCATGCAGGCGATTCGCATGGCCGGGGCCGAGGACCGTTTGATGCCGGGCGCCTCGGTGCACTGCGGTGACGCCGAGGCGGTGGGCAAGCTCGAACGATTCGCACGCGCCGGTGCACGTGCCGTCAAGCTGCACCCCGCCGGCCAGCGGTTTTTTCCCGACGCGCCCGAGGCGATGCCCATTTACGAGGCGTGTGGCCGTCTCGGGCTGGTGGTCCTGTTCCACGCCGGGCGCGCCGGAATCGAGCCCGAGTACACGCACCAGTTCACCCTGATGCGCAACTACGAGGCCATGTTGCAGACCTTTCCAAACGTGCAGTTCGTTCTCGGCCACGCCGGTGCTCGCGACGTCGCCGAGGCGATCCCGCTTGCGCGAAAGTATCCGAACGCGTGGATGGAGATCCACGGACAGGGCGTCACGAGCCTCCAGGAACTCATCCAGACGGTCGGCTCCGAGCGGTTGCTCTTCGGCACCGACTGGCCTTTCTACCACCTCGCCGCGACGCTGGCGAAGGTCCTCATCGTGACGGAAGGGAAGCCGCAGTTGCGCTACGCGATCCTGCGCGGCAACGCGGATCGCCTGTTCGACGTCTGAACTCGACTCCGTCGCGCGCTGGATTGTGCGGCGATGGAATGGCGCCCGGCGCTCAGGCCAGGGTTCGCCTCTCGGGCTGAGTCGCCTCCTCGAGGGTGCTCTGCCGTTTGGCGACGAACGGCTGCATGCGAATCGGGCATTCCTCGACGTCGCATTCACTGCAGTAGGCCTTTCGGCAGGGGTCGAGATGAAAGGCGATCTCGGCCTCGCCGATAAGCGCCGCGGTAATCCGAGCTTCCAGTTCGCTGGCGAGGTCGTGGGCGCGGTCGACCGGCCAATACTCGGGGACGATCAAGTGCGCGTCGACATGACGGAAGTTGCCGCTGCGAATCGCCCGCAGGAAATGCACGCGAATGACGCCGGGCAGTTGGGCTGCACCGATCGCATCTAGTATCTGCCGCAGTAGTTCGGGGTCTTCCTCGTCGAGGAGACCGCCCGCTGCCTCGCGCACCAATCGCCAACCAGTGAAGGCGAGGTTGAAACCGACGACGATGGCGACCAGCGGATCGATCCACCGCTTGCCGGTGAGAATCACCAGTCCGAGCCCAATGGCGACGCCAGCGCTGGTCCAGAAGTCGGCCTGGACATGCTTGCCGTCGGCGACCAATGTGAT
Organism: Thermodesulfobacteriota bacterium; assembly: GCA_041743795.1. Taxonomy (GTDB): domain Bacteria; phylum Desulfobacterota; class Binatia; order HRBIN30; family CADEER01; genus CADEER01. The sequence goes on from JBGTMF010000284.1 coordinate 4,279, forward strand.
CGAGGAGTGTTGACGCCCGGTGCGGATGAGATACCCGCCGAGAAAATAGTTGGCTGCTCCGGCCGCCAAGGTGAGAGCGATGCCGATATCGAGTCTCGCGATTTCGCCTCCTGCCATGAGGCTGCGAACCGCTTCGGTGACGATGAGGAATGCGGCGAAGGCGATCAGCCCCCCCTCGAACGCGGCTGTCATGAACTCGACCTTGCCGTGTCCATAAGGGTGATTGCGGTCGGCCGGCCACGACGCGACGACGAGCGCGCCGAGGGCCACGGCGGCGGCGACAATGTTGACGATACTCTCCATGGCGTCCGACAGGATCGCGGTCGAACCGGTGATCCGGAAGGCGTAGAACTTGACGGCGAGCAGGAGGCAGCCGACGACCACGGATACGGCACCGGCGCGCACCCGCGTCGCATGCGAGGTGTCGGTGCCGGAGGCGGCGGGCTGTCGATCGGCGAGGAGGGGCTGCACGGCCGCACTATGAACGCCGCCGCCGCCGGACGGAAGACGCGGTCGACCGGTGACGCCGTGAAAATGCAAGAAGAATATTCGAACACGCCCTTGGCTCCACCTGAATTGACACTGTCTAATCGCCTTGCGCATAGTTCCTGGTCGTAATCGGAGGTTCATCAGTGGAAGGTTTGAGTGTTCTCGAAATGATTCACCAAGGAGCGTTGGCGACCTATCCGCTGATCGCCTTCTCCATCGCCACCGTTTCGATCGTCTTCGAGCGGTTGTGGTCGCTTCGCAACCTGATCCGCGAAAGTCTCGGCTTGGCGAGCGGAATCTGCCCCAGTCTGGAGAAGGGGCAGGTCAAAGAGGCTCTCGGTCAGGCGCGCGGCAAGGTGAACACGCCAGCCGGCCGGATCTTCAGCGATATTCTCGAACGGCATTCGACCGACACACTGGAGTATCTCGCCGAGTTGACCGAGGAGAAACGCTACGAGGAGGTGGAGGCGCTCAAGGGCCCGCTCTGGGTCCTCGGAACGGTCGGCGCGAGCGCGCCGTTCATCGGACTGTTCGGTACCGTCGTCGGCATCATCAAGGCGTTTCACAACATGGCGGTGATGGGCAGCGGTGGTTTCGCGGTCGTCGCGGCCGGTATCTCAGAGGCTCTGGTCGCCACCGGCCTCGGTCTCGGCGTGGCGATCATCGCGGTGATCTTCTTCAATTATTTCCAGACGCGAATCGACCGCATCGAGGCGGCGCTGACGATTGCCTCGAACCGGGTCCTCGACTCGTTGCATGTCGGCCGGCAGGTCCATGGCGCTTAGCACTTCCAAGAAGGGCGCGATCATGGCGGACATCAACATCACTCCGCTGACCGACATCTTTCTCGTCCTGTTGATCATTTTCATGGTGAGCAGCGCGGCGATGGTCGAATCCGGCGCCAAGATCAGCCTGCCGGAGGTCGATTCGACCGCGTCGGCGCCGCGCGAGATCACCGTCAGTGTGACGCCGACACAGGAGATCTACGTCAACAACGTGTTGACGGCCTATGAGGACATCGAGGGGGCGCTGGCCGAGTTGCTGACGGCCAACCCGGACGCGCCAGTCGTCCTCGAAGGCGATCGCGAGGTTCTCTTCGGTGAGGCGGTGCGAGTGTTGTCCATCGCGCAAAAGGCGGGCGCGACGCAGATCGCCATCGCCGCCGAGAGGTCTCGGTAGGGCGCCGCTCGGCACGAGGATTCGAAGTTTCGATGAGTGAAGTTGGAGACGACGTCGGCGACGACGCCGCCGATGTGCGCCGCCGGGTCGACCCGTGGTCGGGGAGCCCGGGGGGCAACGTCAGCTTCTTCGCGGCGTCGACGCTGATTCACGTCGGTCTTCTGGTCGCCCTCGCGACACTGTCGATCACCGTGGTGCGCCAGGTCGAGAAGGTCGACGTCAAGATTGTCGATGCCGGCGAAGTCGGACTCGATGACCTCGACGGTGCTCCATCGCTGGAGGACTATGCGGGACTCTTGAACGTCGCCCGCGCGCCGCGGCGTGACGCCGGGCGCACGCGTGGCCCGCGCGTGCGCAATGTCCGCGCGCCGGAGATGCCGAAGATCGGCGGTATCGGTCCCAAGCTCGGCCGATCGACGCAAGGCCCTGCCACCGGGTCGGCGAACCTCTCGTTCGGCACGGGGGCGATCGGCGGCCTCGGCGGCAGCTTCGGTGACTACGTCGGTGGCTTGCGCAAGGTCGGACTCGATCTCGTGTTGGTCATCGATACGACCGAAAGTATGCAGTTCGTCATCGACCAGGTGAAGGAGAGGACGACCTCTCTGGTCCAGTCCATCCAGCAAATGGTGCCGACCAGTCGAGTCGGTATCGTCGCCTACCGCGACCAGGGCGACGAATACGTCACGCGTTGGACGGATCTGAGTTTTCGCACGGACAAACTCGTGTCCTTCGTCTCGCAGATCTCGGCCTCGGGCGGCGGTGATTACGAGGAAGCGGTGCTCGAGGCGATCGACACCGCGATCCAGGACCTCGCCTGGCGCAAGAAGTCGAAGAAGGTGATCATTTTGATCGGCGGTTCGCCGCCACACCCCGAGGACGTCGATCCGCTCGAGCAGGTTGTGCGTGCCTTCAAAGACGATGGCGGCCACCTGAGCACGATAGACGTTACAGACGGCCTGCACCTGCGCTTCAGCCAGTGGATGTGGCGATCGCTGCACGGCGGGAAACCATTCGAGCCGTCGCCCAAGCCCGAGTACTACCACGCGGTGACTACGGTCTATCGCGACCTGGCGACGCACGGAGGCGGAGAATTGGTCCAGCTCGAAGACGACAAGCAGCTGATTCGCGACGTGTTGGTGTTGACGTTCGGCCAACGTTGGAAGGTCGAGATGGCGAAGTACCTGAAAGACTTGTCGTGACGGCCCTGGCGGCCGCTACTGCCAGATCGGTTGGGATCGCCGCTGCCGGTGTCGTCGCTTTCGCCGCTGCGCAATGCGCGTTGGTGCTTGTGTTCGCGCAGGTCGCTTCGGCCATGTCGCTCAGCGAGATTCGCTCGCGTGGCGACCAGTTGGCGATCGAGGCGCGCGGCGCGGCGGGCAAGCCGCAGGCCGAGAAGGCCCTGATCGAGCGCATCGGCGAGGTCGTCATCGCCTACATCGACGAGAGCGATCGCAGCCAGCGCGCTGGAGAGGAAGATCGGCGGGCGGCGGAATCGCGTGCCGCGTTCGAAGCGGTGCACGCACCCCTTGCCGGCATCTACCGCGCGCACAGCGGGAAGTTGGAGAAGCTGTCGCGCGCCGTCATGGACGAGGACGGCGACCTCGAAGCTCTCTACGAGACGGCGGATTTTCAGGCGTCGCAGTCGGTTGCGGCCAACGCGTTGTACTACTTGAACTGGCTCGAGTACTACGGCGCCAGGGTCTTCGAAGGGGATCGCCGCACGCAGCTGTTGCGAAGTTGTGAGACCGGCTTCTCGCAGTTCGCCGTCGGCGATCACGCCGCCGAGTTGATCGGCGAAAGTCTCCTCGGCCGCGGACTCTGTTACCTGGAACTGGCGAACTACGATTGGGCGCGTCGCGACTTCCAGTCGGTCCTGGAGGGCAAGGCATCGCCGGAGCGCAAGGCGAAGGCGCGCATGGCGCTGCTCGACAGCTACTATCGAGGGGGCAATTGGACGAAGACGGTCTCGTACGCGCGCGAACTCCTGCAGGGGGGCTTGCTCGCGGCCGACGAGGCGCCGGTGATTCGCTTTTACGAGTTGCGTGCCCTTCTCGATCTGGCGGATCGCGCAAGCGGGGCGCAGGCGGAACAGCACCGCAGCGAAGCGAGTGCCGTCATGGCGCAACTGCGCCGGGCCGGCGGCGCTTGGGCCGACAAGGTCGATGCTCTGTTATTTTCGAACATCAAGGACCCGGCGCAGTGGGCGGGCAAGGCGGACACGCCGGCGGCGCAGTGGCAGCTCGCTCAACTGTTGCTGCAAAAGGAGGACTGTGCCGGCGCCGAGCCGCTCCTCGAGAAGATCCTGGCGAGCGGGGCCGCTGAGGCGAAGCGCCACCACGGCGAGGCGCGCTACTGGAGTGGCATCTGCCATTTTCGCGCCGGGCGGTTCGGCGAAGCAGCCGCCGCCTTCGCCGCCTCGGTAGCCGGCGATGCGGAGGCGAGTTTCGCTGCGGATGCCCGCTACTTTCGCTTCAAGGCGATGGAAGCGCAGATGGCGGTCGAGGAGCCGCCCGCGGCGCTGGCCGAAATATACCTGGCGAGTTTGCGAGATCTGCTCGACCACCACCCGGCACACCCGCGCCGCGACGAGGCACATTACCGGCTCGGCGAGTACCTGCAGGCGACGGGTGACTTCGCCGCCGCGGTCGAGCATTACTCGGCGGTGTCCGCCGACGTAGGGTATCTCGTGCGCTCGCGGTTTGGCTCGCTGCAGTGCCGTTTCGAGATCCTGCGCGAGGAAAGCGATGCCTCGGCCCGTGAGGAGACGATCAAGAGGATCGGCGAAGATCTGCTCCACTATGAAGAGCAGGCTGCCGCCGCGTCAAAGGCGCCGGCGGCGAGCGACCTTCCGCTGGCCGAGTTCAACGCCAAGGTCGCTCTCCTCGCGGCCGTTCATGCCTCGCTGGCGGACGAATCCGGCGACGTCCGGACGGCGGAAATTCTCGACGGGTTTGCCGCGCGCTATCCGGACCAGCCGGATCTGGCTCCGCAGGCCGCGCGCATGCGCTTGGGAGCGTTGCAGCGGCTGGGGCGATATGGCGACGCCGAAGCGGAAATCGGACGAAGTGCCGCCGCGTTGCGCGAGGAGGGCCGTGTCGACGCTCTGCGGACCTTGGCGGCGTCCTTTGCCCGGACGGGACGCATGAGCGAATCGCCGGCGGACGCGGCGCCGGCGGCGCGAGTGGCTGTGGCGTTATACTCTCTCGCCGAGGATGCGGGGGGGGAGGCTCCGGGGTTGCGCCAGAAGGTCTCGATTGCGCAGTTGCATGAGAAGACAGGCGATCTCGATGCTGCCGCTCGCCTGTACGGCGAGGTGCTGGCGCAGAATCCGAACACTCTGGCCGCATTGCGCGGCCTGGCTCGGATCGCCGAGGCGAACGACCAACCGAAGCAGGCGATGGCGCATTGGGTCGCCTATACGGACAAGATTCGCGCCGGCGACGACGGTTGGTTTCGCGGCCAGTACGAGCAGGCGCGCCTGCTCTTCGCCGGCGGTGACGCCGACGCGACGTGCAAGCGACTCACGGCGATGCGCAGCGCGATGCTCGGCTTGCAGGACGAGGAGATCCGCGCCGCGCTCAAGGACCTCTTCGAGAAGGCGGGCTGTTAGCAGGCCGGTGAGACCTGCCCAGCCGAACGCGTCAGGGCATGCCTGGTTCTCGCCGAATGTCACGGTTCGGAATCGGCTACCTCGCGCAACTGACGGTCGAGCGCGTAGTGGCGATCGAGATCGATGACCTGGTTGAATTCCTCGAAGGTCAGCAGATTCTCGGCGAGGCCTTGCGAGCCGCCGGTTTGCCGCAGCGCGGCGTAAGACCTTTCGACCGCCTTCGCAGCGGCCAGAAGTGCCGTCAGCGGGTGGACGATGAGGTCGAAGCCGAGGTCGTGTAGCTCCTGCGGACCGAGGAGCGGCGTGCGGCCGCCCTCCACCATGTTGGCGACTTTCAGCCCGGGGATCGCTTTGGCGATGGTCTCCATCTCGGCAATCGATTCTGGGGCTTCGACGAACACTGCGTCTGCGCCGAGATCGCGCGCGAGTTTGCCGCGGTCGATCGCTTCGTCCAAGCCGAGGACGGCACGCGCGTCGGTGCGAGCGACGAGAAAGAGATCGCGATGCGGACGCGTAGAGAGGACGGCGCGAAGCTTGGAGGCCCACTCATCGCGCGGCACGACTTGTTTGTCGCGCATGTGTCCACAGCGCTTGGGCCAGACCTGATCCTCGAGAAACAGTCCGGCGGCGCCGGCGGAATGCCACAGCTCGACGGTGCGCAGAACACTGAGCGGGTTTCCGTAGCCGGTGTCGGCATCGATCAGAATGGGTCGCTCCGTCAGGCGACATAGGCGCTGCGCGGTCGCCGCCATCTCGGTCTGTGTGAGATAGCCGAAGTCGGGCTCGCCGAGGAGCGAGGCAGCGACGCTGAATCCGCCGGCAAAGAGAATCTCGAAGCCGGCCCGGTCGGCGAGGCGTGTCGTCAACCCATCGTAAACGCCGCCCAGGACCAGCGGCCGCCCCTCGGCGGCGATCTCACGGACGCGTTCCGCTCGGCAAATTTCGTTGGCGCTCATTCTTAAGCTCACTCCGTGGGGAAGCGCTCCTGCAGCCACTCGACCAGCGCCGCCAGCGCCAGTGGCGCGCCGGAGCGCTGTTGTGTTCCGACGGCAAAGCCGTAGTGGTCGCCGGGCACCTCCACCAGTTGTTTGTCTGCCGCGCCGATCAGCTCCAGCGCCCGCCGCGCGTCGGCTGGGAAGATGGCGTTGTCGCCGCGATACGAAATGACCAGGGAGGGCACGCTGACACCGGGCCCGTTGCGCTCGAGGGAGGCGTTGGAGGACAGCCCGGACCAGGTGCTGAGCCACGCCCTCGGCGAGATCACGCGGGCGAAGCCGAGCTCCATGTAGTTCGTCAGGTCCGGCCGGTAGGAGAAAAGCGTGCCCGCGTCGCGCTCCGAGGGGTCGAGCGCGGTGTCGAGTGCCCGCAGATCGGCCTCGGTGCGGTGGACGATCATCGGCGGCTGGACGGC
>JBGTMF010000285.1:0-2949 GCA_041743795.1 Thermodesulfobacteriota bacterium
ACGACCAATCGGCGTCGCCGCGGCAACTCTTGACGAGCAATTGGTTGCTGCCGCGCTCGAGCGACAGGGTCCAGTGCACGGACTGCGGCCCGAGTTGCTGCGCGCCGCCGGTCAACGGCCGGCCGCCGATCCACGCCTCGACCCACTGGAGGTTTCCGGCCATCTCCAAGCTGACCTCGACGTCGGCGTCGGCCACCAAGTCGGTAGTCGCGTAGGCGCAGGCCCACACCGGCGGGGCGCCCGAGGGCTCGATCGAAGCGCGGTAGAAGTGGTGCAATTCGATGCGGACAAAGTGGGCGAGAATCCGTCGCCAGTAAAGATCCTGACCATTCTCATGGCGGGCGTCGAGGGTCGGTACGCCGTCGGGGAAGTGATTGGTCTGCAGGGCCGCGCCGTCGGCGTTGGCCAGCGGCCCCATGACCAACCAGTTGCGCAGGTATCGTCCGCGCCGGATGATCTCGGCGATGACGAACACCGGCCGGCCGGCCGGGTCGTCGATGCGCTGACGCACTGCCACCTCGTCGAACAGCCGCAAATCGCCCTCGCGCAATGCGGCGAGGACTCGCTGTCGCGGCGGGTCGTAGCGGTCGAATTCCGCCGGATCGACCACCAGATAGCCTGGGTCGAAGGACTGCAACCATTTCTCCGCCGGGTATTGGTTGTAGAACAAGGGAAAGATCTGCGGCTGGTTGCCATTGCTGGTCGTCAACAGCAAGCGGTCGAACTCCGAGCGGTGCGGCTCCATCGCGGCGATCGCCTCGCCGTAGCCGTACTGGAAGGCGTCCGCAGCGGCGCCCGGATAGACGGTAATGTAGCGATGCCCGTAACGCGCCGCTTCGAAGAGCAGCATCGCGACGGCGACGCAGACGACGAGATCGTGCAACCAGACACGCCAACCGCGCCGCCCGCCGCCGACCAGGACGCGCTGCAGCGCAACCAACCCCGCGCCCGCCAACAGACACAGAACGCCGACGCCAAAGAAGCCGCGTGAGGCGCTGGGTACTTCGTTCATCAGGCTCGGTGCCACCGGGTAGAGCAGCAACCACCACAAGAGCAACTTCCCCTGCGGACGCCGCCAGCGCAGGCTCCACAGCACGCCGAAGACGAGCAGCGGCGCCATGACGAAGTACATCTGGCCAACTTCCGGCACCGAATGCCGCAACAGTGGATCGCCGTGCAGGAGGAGAAAGTCGCGCGTGAAGAACGTCCGCCAGTTGGCGGCGAATACCTCGAAATTCTCCAGCAGCGAGCGCGAGGCGCGCAACATCGTCGTCTCATTGAAATACTGGGCGGAGCGGGATCGGTGCGCCAGGTCGAAGAGCAGCAACGGAACCCCAGTGACAATCGCCGCCGCGATCGCCCCGACGGTCCACCGCCACGCCGCGAACAAGGCCCGCGCATAGGCGCCAGCGGCGCCGAGAAGAAACAGCGGTACGAACAACTTTGCCGGCGCGTAGGCGTACAGACTCGCAGCAAACAGTACGGCTGCTGCCACCAGCCAGCGCGGCCGGCCGCGCACGCCCCGCAGAAAGCAGGCCAAGCCACCGGCAAAGAGCGGCAGCACCGCGATCAGTTCGAAGGCAACGCGACTGAAGTGAACGTGCCAGGGGGAGATCGCCAGGAACAATCCGCTCCACAATCCGCCGCGGCGCCCGAGCATCGACGTGCCGAGCCACAGGATCGAAGCGACACCGAGGACGCCCCAGAGCGCCGCCGTCAATCGGATGGTGAACTCACTCAGGCCGAGTATCGCGACGACCGGTATCGCCGAGTAGATGAATACGGGATTTTTGTAGCTGATGCCGAACGACCAGACGTAGAGGGGTAGAAGCGCCCCCTCCTCGTCGCGGCCGCTGTGCCACAGGGAGAACGCATTGTAGCCGTTGGCAGCCTCGTCGCAGAATAGGCCGGTGGGAATCTGGTCGAGACCCCAGATGCGGACGAGCGCCGCGAGAAGGAGTATCGCGCCGCAGCCGACGCGATAGCCGCGATGCGCGATATCGCCAGTGCTCGTCGCACCCTCTTCCCCTGCCGCAGGTCGCATCACTCATCCGCACGAGGCGCTGTCATCCTCGGCACCACAGCGGTTTAACCAGGGACGACCGGGAAGTCGAGCCGACGGTGTGGAACCGACGGATGAGAAAATCCAGAGCATTGTGCTAGAAGGCTCGGCATGAGTGAGCGAATCAACAGCGGCGACCGTTCGCCCGGCGGACGTGACACATGGTCGCCATAGGGACGATCGAGCTCGGCTCGCAGCCGCGCATCGCCGTGCCGCTCACCGACGACGAGATTGCCGAGCGCGCGACCGTAGCTTTGCGCTGGGCCGACATCATCGAATTGCGCATCGATTTGTTCGCCCGCCACGATTCGGATCACGTCGCCGCGGTCTGCTCCGCGGTGCGCGCGGCCGGCGCGCCTCTCCTCGTCACGGTGCGCAGCCCGGACCAGGGAGGCGGCGGCGCATTAGCCGATCGTCGCCGCCTGGCGCTTTACGAGGTCGCCCTGCCGTTTGCCAATGCATTCGACATCGAGTTGCATTCTCCCCTGTGCGAGGCCGTACTCGCCCTCGCCGAACAGAATGGCTTGACGAGCATCGCCTCACATCACGACTTCGCCACCACCCCCGACGACGATGTACTCGAGGCATTGGTGCACGACGCGGCCGCCCGCGGCGCCGACATCATCAAAGTCGCGACGACCGCCAATAGCGACGTCGATCGCAATCGCTTGCTCGACTTACTGCGAGCGCATTCCGACCAGAACCTGATCGTAATCGCCATGGGAGCACACGGCCTCGCCTCGCGGGTTTTCTTCCCGCTGTGCGGCTCGCTGCTCACCTACGGCTACCTCGAGCATGCGGTCGCACCCGGACAACTCTCCGTCGAGGAACTCCGCCGCGAACTGAACCGCTACTGCCCGTAGCCGCGCCTGCCTAACGGCAATTCC
>JBGTMF010000286.1:0-9081 GCA_041743795.1 Thermodesulfobacteriota bacterium
AAAGTAGGGCAGGAGCGAAAATGAGAGATTTCGCCCCAGATCAAGGCGCCGAACCGGAGGCAAAGTCGTGACTTTTGTTGAGGATTCGGCAACGCAGAGCTGGGGCGAAAGATCCATTTGCAGCCCGGCCTACTTTTTCAACGGGCTGCTAGCTTGCGGTGTCGCGGTCACGATCCTGTGTTACGACCGACTCCAGGCCAGCCAGCGCTCGAATACTCGCTTGACGGTTGGGGTCAGCTTGGTCCGATTGTACTGATCGCCGGTCTTGCGGATCGCCTCTCCCTGCGTCGGATACGGGTGGATAGTCGACGCAATCGCGCCGAGGCCGATCTTGTTCGTCATGGCCAGGGAGATGGAGCCGATGAGGTCGCCGGCGTTGGCAGCGACGATGGTGGCGCCGACGATGCGGTCGGTGCCCTTGGCGACGTGGATGCGGACGAGGCCCTCGTCCTCGCCGTCGAGGATGGCGCGATCGACCTCGTCGAGCCGCTGCGTATAGGAATCGATTTCGATCCCTTGCGCGCTGGCCTCGGCCGGATAGAGGCCGACGTGAGCCAACTCCGGCGAGGTGTAGGTGCACCAGGGGATCGTCAGAGCGCTCGCCTTCTTGCGGCCGAAGAACAGCGCGTTCTGGATTACGACGCGGGCCATGAAGTCGGCGGCGTGGGTGAACTGGAACCGTGAGCAAATGTCGCCGGCGGCGAAGATCCGCTTGTTCGACGTGCGCAGCCGGTCGTCGACGATCACGCCCTTCTTCGGGTCGTAGGTCACGCCGGCGGCCTCGAGACCGAGACCCTCGACGTTGGGAGCTCGCCCGACCGAGACGAGGAGCTGGTCGACGACGATGTCGTACTCCGCTCCGTGCGACTCGACCCTCATGTGGATGCCGTCGTCGCCCTGTTCGATGCGCAGGTCCTTGCCGCAGCAGCGCAACGTCACGCCGTCGCGCTCGAGAGCGGCGCGGACGATCTCGGCGGCGTCCGGCTCCTCGCGCGGCAACACGCCGTGCATGGCTTCGACCAGATAAACCTCACTGCCGAAGCGGGCAAAAGCCTGGGCCATCTCGCAGCCGATCGGCCCGGCGCCGATGACGCCGAGTCGTTTCGGCAGCTCGGTGAGCGAGAACAGGGTTTCGTTGGTCAGATACGAAACCCGCTCGAGTCCGGGAATCGGCGGTGCGGCGGCACGCGCTCCCGTGGCGACGACGGCGCGGTGGAAGCTCAGTTCGCGGTCTCCCACCTGCAGGCGATCGGGGCCGGTGAAGACGGCTTGGCCGATGAAAACGTCGACGCCCAGGCCGCGAAAGCGTGCGGCCGCGTCGACGGCGCTGATGTCGGCGCGCAGCCGTCGCATCCTTTCCATGGCAGCCGAGAAGTCCACCGACGTGCGGTCGCCGCCGATGACCCCGAACTCGCCGCTGTTGCGGACGGCGAATGCGACCCTGGCGGCGCTGACGATTCCCTTCGAGGGAACGCAACCGACATTGAGGCAATCGCCTCCCATCAGTTCGCGTTCGACAATGGCAACACGCGCCCCAAGTCCGGCCGCGCCGGCCGCCGATACCAGACCCGCGGCACCGGCGCCGATCGCGACGAGGTTGTAGCGCCCGTCGGGCGTCGGGTTCACCCACCCGGACGGACGAACGTTGGCCGCGAGCCGTGCGTTGTGGCCGCCGCGGGGCTCGAGAGCGGCAATGCTGCGATCATTCATTTTCATACTCTCCTGATGAAGTGCCGGCGGCGCGACGTTACCGTCGGGCCGGTCGGCCGAGCAAGGCGGCGGCCGCGATTCTAGGCCCGGACCTTCGGGTGATCGCGCCGATCGACATCCAGCGCGCGAACCATCGTGATACTTGCTCTGGTCGCGCGCGCGGGCCCAATTCTTCGAGGACCTCACCGAGGGGGCGCCGCGTCTGTAGGCCAATTACGGCATGTGCCTCGCCGGCCGACAGCGTGTCGCACTGCACGGCGAAACCGGCGCGGCGTACGAGCACGTAGCTTCGTCGGGCGGCGAATCGAATCGGCTTGGCGTCGGTGCGTTGTGTCGCGAACCAGATGCGGCGGATGGGCCACTGCGAGGCAACGACGGCGAGCCAGGGCTGAAAGCGAATGACCACCTGTTCCCACTGATCGGGAGTCCACCGCGCCACCGCCGCGGGATCAATGGGCTCGGCCTGCGCTGCGTGAAAGGCTCGCGCCATCCGCCATTCCAACTCGGCGAGGTCGGGCAGGAACGGAAACTCCACGGCCAGAGGATCGGACTGAAGAAACAGCGATAGATGGCGGCCGGCGTCGTTCAGATTGAAAGACCGCAGGGGCACCCGGTGACTGTATCGTTCGGCGAGCTCTGTGAACGGGTGCGCTCCGACGACGCGAGCTGTGGCCGGAAAGCTCTCTTCGAGGGCTTCGCGAACGCGTGCGGGGTAGCCGCCGGTGTACACGGCCAGACGAGCGACCGCCGACCGCCGATCCGCTGGCTGTATCCAACTGCACGGGCCGGCAGGGTCGTCCAGGTCAGGCCGCGGCCGGTCCGGGTTCTGGATCAGAGACGACATCCATCGCTGCAGCTCTCCCAACGTAGGTGCTTGTCCGGTCATGAGTCCTCTCGGCGATCGTACGGGCCCGCTCCGCCTCTCGGTGCAAGCGGGCGAAGGTCGGGATCTCCGCGTCCCACTCGATCAGCGTCGAGACGGGGCCGAAGCGCTCGACCGCGTGTGCGTAGAGGCGCCAGACGGAGTCGCAGACGGGCGCGCTGTGGGTGTCGAACAAGTAACCGCCCATGTCGGTGTGACCGGCCAGGTGGAACTGTCCTATCCGGTTTCGCGGCAGGCCGTTGATGTAGGCGAGCGGGCCGAAGCCGTGATTCACGGCACCCACGTAGACGTTGTTGATGTCCAAGAGGATGCCGCAGTCCGCCGCGTCCGCGACTTCAGCCAGAAACTCCCACTCCGACATCGCTGAATGGCGGAACGCGATATACGTCGAGGGGTTTTCGAGCAGGATCTGTCGCCCGAGTGCATCCTGCACCGCTCGCACTCGCGCCACGACGTGAGCCAGAGCTTCCTCGGTGTATGGAAGCGGAAGGAGGTCGTAGAGTTTATCGCCGTTGACTCCGGTCCAGCACAGATGGTCGGTGATCAGTGACGGTTCGATGTGGTCGGCGAGCGCCCGCAGTTGGCGGAGGTACGTTCTGTCCAGGGGATCCACCGAGCCGATCGACAAGCCCACGCCGTGCAGCGCGAGCGGATAGTCGCGCCGCACCTGCTCGAGCACCCACAAGGGGCGCCCCCGGGTGTCGATGTAGTTCTCGGTGATCGCCTCGAACCAGTCCACCCGGGGACGTCCTCCGAGGACGTCCCCGTAGTGTTCTGCCCGCAGGCCGACCCCGAAACCGAGATTGGGGAAACGGCTCATCGTCGGATTTGCGATCTCGGTCTATTCCGCCGTCTCGGTGAGTCGGCCACCCTTCTCGACGCACTCGTCCTTGCTCATCTCCTGGTAGCCCTGCCCTTTGCAGGCGTTCTTGCCGGCGCACGAGTGCCCCTTGCCGCCGCACGCGCCCTGGCCCTTGCAGGCGTTGACGCCGTAACACTTGACGTTTCCCTGTTCCGCGGCGCTGCCGGTCGTAACGACCGTTCCGGCCGAGAGAATGCCGGCGACGGCTGCGGCCAGCAGCATTCGGGACGTGTTCGATTGCTTTTGCATGACTTCCTCCTGTGTTTGTCGGCTCGATCGCCGTGTTTTGCGACTCCGATGCCTGCGACCATTCGCAGGCTCTCGCTCGCAGTCGTTTCTGAGTGACGCTTCGCGCGATGGGGGTGGCGCTATTCTTTCAACGTGGATTCCACCGCGATGGTGATCTCGACTTCCTCGCCGACGAGAACGCCGCCGGTCTCGAGCTTCTCGTTCCACGTCAGGCCGAAATCCTTGCGATTCAACAGCGTCGAACCGCTGAACCCCGCACGCCGATTTCCCCAGGGGTCTGTCGCCTCGCCGGCGTAGGTCACGTCGAGGACGACCGGGTTGGTGACGCCGTGCATCGTCAGATTGCCGTGCAGCTGTCCGCTCTTTCCGCCGGCGCCCGACATGTCGATCTTGGTGGAGGTGAACTCGATCTTCGGGAATTTCTCGACGTCGAAGAACCGCGCGGAGCGCAGGTCGTTGTCGCGCTCCGCGACATTCGTGTCGACGCTCGCGGCGTCGATCGCTCCCGAGACCTTCGCCTCGTTTGGACGGCTCGGGTCGAACGTGATCGTCCCTTCGAACTTGGTGAATCGGCCGCGCACCTTGGTGAGGAGGTGGCGGACCGAGAAGTTCACGCTGGAATGCTCGACGTCGACCACGTAGGTGGTCGCGTTCGCATGCACCGGTAGAGCCGCGACGGCAAGGAGCGCCAGCACCGAGGCGCCGAGGGATCGAATCAAGTTGTTCATGTTGCTCCTCTTCGGTTGAAGGTGGTCGCCTGGGCTCACTCTGCGGGACGGTCGCGCCTGCGCGTACGGACCCGAAGGTCGATCGTTTCCCGCTCTGATGCACGGCGCGGGAGATGTGTTGCACGCCTCGGTGTTCGTTTTTCGAGCCGAGGGGTGCGCTAGAGTTGCTGCAACCGTACAGCCGGTCAGCGCGAAGCGGCGCCTATCGCGGGCTCACTCCGGAACAACGCGCGCAGGCGCTCTCGGCCGCGGGCTGGGCAACTCACCGAGCTGCTGCCGGGCGCGATTGGACGCCCCGTCGAAGGCCGCCAGGATCACCGCACCGAGGCAATCGTTTCCCGCCTCGATGCGGCGGATGGCCGCCTCGGCCCGATTCACGGTTTGACCTGGTGGCCGCGCACCAACGCCGCCCGGCTCACAGCGTCCATCGATGTGAACTCGTCGGTTAGCGCTTTCCCGCCTCGTCTCGCGGAGTCGCGTTGCCGACCCAGACGCCGATCGCACCTCTTCGGCCGCGGATCTCCTGGTCCCCGATCGAGCGCAGGGCGGTGATGTCGTCGTTCGCATCGCCGGACTCCCGGCGCGCGCGCTCGACCACCGCGTCGCTGGCGACGATGTCGACCTCCAGCGCACGTGTCAAATGCTCGAGCCGGCTCGCGACGTTGACGGTATCGCCGACGACAGCGAACTCGAAGCACTGCGCGCTGCCGATGTCGCCGATGATGACGGGACCGTAGTGTACCCCGACCCCGATGCTTACGGCCGGCCTGCCTGCCGCGGTGCGGGACTGGTTCCACGCAGCGACTGTGTCGAGCATCGTCTGTGCGCACCGCAAGGCGCGAGTCGCATCGTCCGCGGCGACACGCGGCGTGCCGAACGTGGCCATCACACCGTCGCCGAGGAACTTGTCCAGGGTGCCGTCGTGGGAGAAGACGGCGTCGGCCATCCGTTCATGGAATTCGCGTAGCAGTCCGATCACTTCGGCGGGCGCCATTTCTCCGGTAAGCCGCGTGAAGCCGACGATGTCAACAAAGAGCACGGCGATCTCCTGGCTCCGGGTCTCTTCGAGGGGGTCGTCCGATTGGGCGAGCTCGTCGACCATGTTGGCAGAGAAGTAGCGCGACAGATTCGCCCGCTCGCGTTCGGCGGCGGCCTGGCGCAGTACGAGACCGCGGGACCGCCAGACGAAGGCGGCGACGATCGCCGCGCTGAACAGCAACAAGAGTGCCTCGCGAACCCACTTGCCGACGTGCACGCGATACGGGCTCGCGATGGCCGCGAGCCGTTGCGGCTCGCTCATGGTCGCCCAGCCGGCGTTCGAGATTTCACCCGCCGTATCCGGACGCATGTAGATCAGGCCCACGGCGACCGACCAGACCGCTGCAGCGACGAATCCGGTCCACAGAACCAGGCGCACCGAGTAGGTGAACGCCGCGCCGATGACGATCAGAAACAAGTAGGTCTCGTTGCCGAACTGCAACCGGAACTGCACCGGCAAGTCGAAGCGGTCGAGCGGGTTCGGGATGAGCACAACGAACGTGAACAACGTTACCCAGAGGGCAGTGAACAGGTATTGGTGCCAGTCGGCGGCGCGTCCCGCTCGCTCGAGCAGGTAGGGTGCCAGCAGCAGTCCGGCGAAGGCGAACAGGAACGGATAGAAGAACAGCGCTGCGGGGAGTCCATTTTCGATGTTGATCCACACGAAGACGATCGCCAGCACAACGACCATCGTGCGCGCGCCGAGCGCGAGGCTGCGACGTTGCTCCTCGCGAAAGGCGGATTCGAGGCGTACGGCGCGGCGCTCGTCGCGTGAAGGGGTGGTCATGGTAACCGGTTTGGCCTTGCCGGCGCGGCACGGGCACGGTGCCGACGACGGCAAGGCTGAAGCGATGGGTTACCACACTCGGCCCCTTCAACAACATTGGCCGATCATCACCGTCGCCGCGGCTTATCGATCCCGCAGCCATGATACACGGCACGGCGCCGGAATCTCGCTGAAACCTGACGATCGCGTCGATCAGGGCTCTGCCGCGGTACTGCGCAGCAGGACGAACGGACCTCTGGCTTCCGTGCACGGGTAAGCTGGGTCGGTCTCGAAGCCGACCGCGCGGAGATCGGTCTCGACTTCGTCGACGCCGTAGAAGCGATAGACATCGCCGGGAAAGTCGCCCGTCGCCGGATCGGCAGCGGAGCGGAAGACGAGCGACAGTCGGCCGCCTGGTCGCATCGTGCGCGCGAGTTCTGCGAGGGTCGCACGCAAGTTCGGAAGAAAGTAGATCGTGTGCACCGACATCACCTTGTCGAAGTGGTCGTCGGGAAACGGCAACGTCGCGCCGCGATAGTGCTCGACGGCGATGTTGTCACAACCGCGCTGGCGTGACACGAAACGGCGCGCCATCGCCACCATCTCCTCGGAATGGTCGACGCCGACCACCTGACCGCGCGCGACGCGGCGCGACAGCTCGACAAGCGACCTGCCGTGTCCGCAGCCGAAATCGAGAACCCTATCCGCAGGGTGCAACTCGAGACTGTCGATGGCCATCTGGTTCTCGGTGGTGGTCTCCGCCGCCATGATGCGTCCAATGATCCAGCCGAGCAGCCCCGACGGGCGGCCTCCCTGGCGGGCGATGAACCGCGGGCGACGCATGGATCAGCCCCGATCCTGGCAAATGAGATCTTCGGCGCCGACCCGCCACCATGACGCCGTGCGGCCGAGCAGAGGGATGCCGACATAGCCGCGGAGATCGAGTCGGTTCGCATCGGTCACGCGCAGGGTCGCGCGATACGTACGACCGCTGCCCGGGTCGTAGATCGTTCCGCCCTCCCAGACGCCCGGATCCGAGGCGGACGGCCGCAGGTCGCGAAGGATCTCTATCCCGACCACTTCGCGGTCGCGCAGTGCCGGGTCCGGGTTGAACCGGTCGCGGAGCCGGCAACCGTCTTCACCGAAGGGTGAGCGCAGCCAACGCACCGAGCCACATAGCGCGCCATCGCAGTCGCCGATATCGACCTGCGCGGCGCCACCTTCGACGTACCAGAGTCCCGCCGGCGTAACGGGTCGAATCTCCGCGTCGACGGCCGGCAACGGCAGTAATAGGACTACTGCGACGAGGATCGCGGCTGCAGCGGGCACTGCGCCGGCGACCGCGGGCTGAGGATGGAGGGATTTCATTCCGAACAACAGGCGCGGCAGGGAGTGCTTGCGGACGAGGAAGTGGTACGCAGACAGCGTCAGCCCCGTGGCCGTCACCAGCAGTAGTGCGAACTTCTGCCAGATCCCGATGGGCAATTGGATCAGGAAGTACCCGGGCAGAACGATCGCCGACGGGTGTAGCAGGTAGACCGGAAATGCCGATTCCGTGAGGTAGCCAAGCAACGGCGCCTCGCGCCGCAGCCGACGGTGCGCGTGGCCGAGGAACGCGATTACCCAGGACCACCCGGCGACCGCGGTGAGGGCGAGGATGATCGCCGCCGACTGGATCACCCCGGCGACGCCGAGGACCAGAGCGGCTGTCGCGGCGCCCGCCACGGCGAGCGCGCGGTTGCGTTCGCCGTGCGCCGCCGATTCCAATACCGGGAAGCGCGCCAGCAGAAACCCGCCGAGCAGGAAGACCGTGTAATAGGCGACATTGGCCCAATCCTGGACGAGGTTCGGCAACCCCGGCCACAGCGGTCGCATGGTGATCTGGATGAGCGCGAGAGGCACGACCGGGGCGTAGACCCATGGGGCGGAAAGCCGCTCCGCGGTCATGTCCGGGCCGCGCTGTATCCAGCGCAGCAGCGGCAAGTAGAGGACCGTCATCATCAGCAAGTAGGCGATGAACCACAGATGGGCCCAGGTGAAGCGCGACGGATCTGTGAAGAACGTCGGTAGAAAGGCGAGAAAGGACTCGTCGAAGGCGGCCGCCTCGGGCAATCCGGACGAGATCACCTGGTGAAACGTGTGCTGTAGGGACGGGTCTACGTAGAGCCCGGTGTAGTTCGCGTCGAGACCGTTCGAGCGCTCCAGGAACTTGATCGACGGCATCAGCAAGACGCAGCCGGCGACGAGCGGGACCAGCAAGCGGCGTACGCGCTCGCGGAGAAACGCGCCGGTTCCACGAGTCGAGAGCGAGGCGTGCGCAGACCAGCCGGCGAGCAGGAAAAACAGCGGCATGTGCCACAGGCCGATGAAGCCGCAGAGGATCAGAAAGAAGAAGGACACCTCGTCGTTGCGGATGTGGAAGAAGGGCGCTGGATTGAACACCATCGCGGTGTGAAACAGGAGCAGCAGATAGGTTGCGAAGATGCGCAGCCAATCGATGTCGAAGCGGCGACGGTCGGTGGATGGATTCATGGTTCACTCCTCGACGAGAGCGGTGACGACGAAGCGGATGATGATGTCGGCTGCGACCGCGTCGCTGACGTCCTGTGGATGCGGATCCCAGTAGCGGTGGACGGCCCAGAAAACGGTGGTCTCCAAGATGAGGCGGGCGGCGGCGGAGATGTCGGGGACGGAGCGCAGGTGGCCGGTCTTGATACGGCGCCGCAGGTACTCCGCGAGCAGCGCGAGCAGGCCGTCGCGACCGGCGGAGAACCAGAGCGCGGCGAGCTCGGGGTGGTCGTGGGCCGAGCGGTCGAGCAGCTTGATGCCGCGGCGGTTGGCGGCG
>JBGTMF010000287.1:0-6732 GCA_041743795.1 Thermodesulfobacteriota bacterium
GAGCCCGGGGCGGTCGACTTCGAGAATGTAGCGGTTGCGCAGCGCCTGCGGGTCGTTCGCCGGATAGTCGAACTCCTCGATGACGTCGGCCGACAGCTGGTGCGCGGTCAGTTCGTGCTTCCAGTGGCTCGACTGCTGCGCGGCGAACTTCTGCCCGAGGACCTCGATCATCAGGAGTCGATTCTCGCCGCACCGCTTCTCGTGCGAATCGAATCGCGGGTCGGCGACGTCGAGTCCAACGACCGCGGCCAACCCGGGCCACCAGCGTTCGGTATCCGGCATCGTCAGGCACACCCACTTACCGTCTGCCGCCGGATAGAGAACACCGCTCATCGGGTTGCCTGCGTCGGTGCGGTCGATCGGGCGCAGGAAACGCTCGCCGCCCATGGCGAGGAACGCCTGCACGTCGAGGCTGGCGCCGTACATGTTGGCGGCGAACAGCGACGCGTCGACCTCCTGCCCCTCTCCGGTCTCCGCGCGGTGGTGCAGCGCCAGCGTCACGCCGAGGGCGAGCATCACCGCGGTGTACATCCCCCCCGCGCCGGCGTAGACGGGCGGCTGTCCCGGCTGCGGCAAGATCGGCATCATGCCCGTTCGCGCGGCCGCGATTTCGTCGATCGCCGGCAGGTCCGCGTCCGGCCCGAGCGGTCCGAATCCCGACCCGCGCGCGTAGATCAAGCGGGCGTTGCGCGCCGTCGCCCTCGCGTAGTCGAATCCGTGGTCGTCCAGTCTCGCGCGCGGCCAATCGGTGAGAACGATGTCGGCCTTGTCCATCAATTCGCGAACGACGACGCGACCCGCGTCCTCATCGGTACTCACCACAACACTCAGCTTGTTGCGATGCGCCAACTCTGCCTCGCAGTCCCAAGGCCCGTCGACCGGCGCTTCGCCGCCGTTGCCGAGTCGCTCGCTGCCCGGGGTCTCGATACGCACGACGCACGCCCCGAAGTCGCCGAGAATCGAGCCGGCGATCCCCGACCACAGCTCCGTGGTCAGCTCCACCACCAGCAGGTCATCCAGCGCTTTATTCTCGGACAGTTCCATTTTTGGCTATCAGCTTTCAGCTGTCAGCTTTCAGCAATCACCTATCAGCTGTCGGCTGTCGGCTGTCAGAACATCAAGAAGAACAATACCTCAGCCCCTCGCCCCACACCCCTCTCGAACCCCTAACTCCTAGTCCCTGTTCCAGGTGTCGATGACTTCCTGGGTCTTGTCGGTGAATTCCTTCTCGTCGGCGAGCGGGGTGCCGAGCCAGTCGCGATAGAAGGTATCGAGGTCGGGAAGTAGGTTGAAATCGGGTGGACAACCGCGCGGCACCGCTTCCACCTCGAGCTGCGAATCGCACCCGGGGCAATAGTACTCACGGATCTGCTGCCAGGTCGTGTCTGGTTGCTCGCGGCCGCGGTACACCTCGTTGAGACCGTCCTCGGAGTCGCGCACGAAGATGTTCGCTTCGATCTTCCAATTGACCCGGTAGTCGCCGAACTCATGACCGCACTCGCACTTGACGATTCGCTCCGCGCCCTTCTCGACGATGAAGAGTTTCAACGTCAACGGCAACAGGATGCGCTCCTTCCACGACACCTCGTCCTGGCGCAGCGCCACCCACTTCTGGAAGCGGTCGCCGTCCTTCGGCGCCTTCATGATCTCCTGGACGCGCGACCATTCGAGTCCCCCGTCGACGAGTTTCTTCAGCTCGGCCTTCTCGTACTGTGACATGTCGATCTCCCGTGCGGACGTCAGAAAACGAAGTCTTCGTCGAGCTTCCAGAAACCGCGCAGCTCGGCGCCGTACTTGGGCGACAGCGCCATCGACTGCCGCCACATCGTCACGACGGCTTCGTCCATGTTCTCCCTGGCCTGGATGCGTTTGCGCTCCTGCGCCCACCATTTCTTGAAGGGAACGCCGCGCGCTCGTCGCGCGGCGCGGATCTCCGCCCGCCGCGCCTCGGTCTTGGTCCCATCCACCGTCCACTTGCGCGACTTGGCGTCGTAGTCGGCGATGACGCCGTTGACCTCGCGCGCGACGCGCTCTCGCGTCCAGCTGTTGTCGAGGTCGCGCTTGACGTCGGCCGGGTTGCGGTCGATCGGGTCGCCTAGCGCCTGCGCGCCCGATACCGGGTGCACCACCAGGTCGTAGTCCTTGAGCTGGCGCGGTGTGACGAACGGAGCGATGACCTTGGTGTCGATCACTTCCGCCTCGATGTTGGTCACCAGCGTCGGGTTCTCCGGATCGCCGCGCTCATGCACCAGCGGCTTCTGCTCCTCGATGAGCTGCTTCATGTTGGTGCCGGCGGCCCAACTCGGCCGATCGGGAACCGAGGGATAGGCGCCAAACATGCCGTGGTTGCCCAAGATCTTGGAGCGAATCCCGGCGTCGCCGCAGGAGTACTCGACGCCCGGGGTATTCATGATCATCCAGACCAGCGTGTGGCCGAGGCCGCCGCGAAACTTACCGAAGCCACCGGAATCCGGCTCGAGATTACGGCCGAGGTACATGATCGGGTAATAGAGTTCGCTGACTTCGGCGTTGCCGAAGTCAGCGTTCGGTGTGTAGATCGACCATGCGCTGTTCTCGCCGTCGCTCATGCCGCGCGCCGGGCTGCCGTTGCAGGCTTGCTCGAGGGTCATGCCGGCGACGTAGACGCCCTGCTGGTTGATGCCGGCGAACTCTCCCGTCATCGTCGTCGCGCCACCGGCGGCGACCTCCTCGATGAATCCGCGTGCGTAGAACAAGCGGCCGAGGGTCTCGTACAGCGAGCTGAGCCAGATGATCGCCGGCGCCCAGGCGACGCCCGAGGAGGCGAAGTAATTCACCGGATAGGGGTTGGCCCACGAACCGTCGGGTGGTGTCTCGATTTCCCAGGCGGCGACCGCTCCCCAATTGAACATGTCAAAGCCGACCATGTGCGAGTAGCCGTTCATCATCGCCGATATCACCGCCGGCGGGGTGATGTTCTCGCCGAACGGCACCCAGCCGCTGGCGCCCTGCATGTTGAAGGTGATTCTCGCGTCCTTGTCGACGGTCACTTCCATCGGCACGTTCATGTAACAGTCGATGTCCTGCTCGGGCTTGATGACGCGTTTGCCCTTCATCGCCAAGTCCTTGAAATTCGCCTTGCGAATGCGCCCCGGCACCGACTGTGTCTTCATGCGCACGACCGCGTAGCGCCGGCTGTCCTCGATGTACTCGTGCATGACGTCCTTCATGTATTGGACGCCGTATTTGGCGACGAGGGTGAGGACCTTGTCGCGCACCGTGAAGCAGCCGGCGATGCGGCCGCGGGCATCGCCCATCACCCAGTCGGGAACGCGTGTGCGGCACTGGATTCGCTTTTCATACCAGGGGTATATGCGGTCGTCCTCGCCGATGCGCTCCATCACCACCGGCACGCCGTCGGCGAACGAGTCCGGGTTCATGAAGCCGATAGACCCGGGCAAGATCATGCCACCGTCCATGACGTGGCTCACCGAAGACGCCCAGCAGATGAGTTCGCCCTCGAAGAAGATCGGGATCATCGTCTGGAAATCGACCGAGTGGATTCCGCCGAAGTGCGGGTCGTTGTTCTCCCAGATGTCGCCGGGACGAAATCCGGGATTCACCTCGTAGTCGTTCTCGATGTAGGAGCGGATCAATTGCGAGAGAAGGCCGGGGTGCGAGACGATGCCCTTGGAGGAGCAAACCGACTCACCCGTCGGCAGGTGCAGATTCCACACCGCGTCGCCGCCTTCGGCGGCGACCGGCGAGGCCGATACCTTGCAGCCGACGTCCCAGGCGGCGTTCATGCCGTTGAGCAGGATGTGCCAGACGGCTTCGTACTGCCCGGGGTCCTGCGCCTTGCGCTTCATCTCGGTGAGACCGAACAGCGAGCCGGTCTGCTTGAAGAGCCGCTCGTTCTCGGCGACCCGCTCCTTGAGCGGCGAGCGGAGCACCTCTGCCGCGGAACCTGCACTCATCACTTCTCTCCTCGATCCATCCAGTAGACCTTGTATTCGTCGATGCGCACCCGCCAACCCTCGGGGACGAAGAGCGTCGTGTTCGACGCTTCGACGACCGACAAGCCGGTGAACTCGTTCCCCGGCCGCAGTTCGTCCATCTCGTAGATGGTCCCGTCGACCCAGCGCCCCTTCTGGAAGATCGGCCGCATCCCCTTGATGGCCTTCTTCGCCGGCGTCTTGTCCTCGAGTTCGTACTTGAGAACGGCTGGCTTGATGGTCGCCACCTGCGCGATGACGCTGACCTCGGTGATGAGGTACGTCGGATCGGGCGGCTTGCCGGCGAGCGTGAACATCTTGCCGAAGATCTCCTCGAAGCGCGCCAGAAGCGCGTCGACGTCGGCGGCGGCTGCCAGGGTCGGCAACGGCGACTCGACCTCGACGTCTTCGAGCTGGCCGTAGTAGCGGACATAGGCGATCGGCCGCAGCGTGATCTGGTCGCGGCTGAATCCCTCGTCGAGCAACTCTTGCAACAACTCGTCCTGCAACTCGGACCACGCAGCCGAGATCAGCTTGCCGGCCTGCATCTTCGCGTCGGCGTCGGCATGCGGTGGAACCATCGCCGACAGACTCTTGTGGCGGCGGTGGGCGTAGTCCATGCAGGCACCGCCCCAAGCGGAGAAGGCGGCGGCGTGCGGCGCCGTGGCGATCCCCTTCCAGGGATAATCTGCTGCGTAACCCAACAAGTGCATCGGCCCGGCGCCGCCGTAGCCGAGAAGCACGTAGTCGCGGATGTCGTAGCCGAGCATCAGCGAGCGCACGAGGTGTTCTCGCATCATGATGTTGACGAGATCGACACACTGCTCGGCGGCAACATAGAGGTCGAGACCGAGTGGACGCGCCACATTCTCCTCGAACAACTCCTTGGCCACCTCGAGATTCACGTGCACCCGTCCGCCGAGGTAGTTGTCCGGGTTGAGAACGCCGAGCAACATGTCGCAGTCGCAAATCGTCGGCGTCGTGTTGCCCTTCTCCTGGAACGTCGGGCCGGGATCGCCGCCGGCGCTGTCGGGGCCGAGCTTGATGCGGTTGGACTGCGGATCGACGCGGATCAGCGTTCCGGTACCGGCGCCGATCGACTGGATGTCGAGCATCGGCACGTTGACGTACATCTGCATGAACGGCGGCTCGCGATCGATCGGCAGGATGCCCGCGGTGATAGCCCCGGCGTCGAAGCTGGTGCCGCCCATGTCGGAGCAGACGATGTTGTCGATACCCAGGTGCGATCCCAGGTAGTGAGCTCCCATCAGCCCGCCGACCGGACCCGACATCATCGTCTCGAACAGGCGCGGATAGCGGATGTTGGTGACACCTCCGTAACAAAGCACGGTCTTCAGCGAGCGTTCGTACCCCTGCGCGGCCAGCTTCTCTTCGACGGTGATGAACTGGCGGCGCGCCGCCCGCGTCGCATACGCCTGGATCACCGTCGCATTGGCGCGCGAGATCTCGCGCTGCACCGGCGCGACCTCACTCGACAGGGCGAGGTAGACGTCGCAACCGGCCTTTTCGCATTCCTCCTCGGCAATCGCCTTGGCGCGCTGTTCGTGCGCCGGATTGATGAACGAGTAGAGAAAGACGATGGCCAACGCCTCGATGCCCTCATCGAGCAATTCGCGCACGGCCCGTCGCACGTCATCGTCGTAGATGGGGATGACTGGCTTGCCGAACATGTCGATGCGCTCGGTGACGCCGCGCGTCAGCGTGCGCGGGACCAGCGGCTCGGCGTGCTTGCGGTACTGCATGTGGGTGATCTCGGACCAGTCGAAGCCGATGAAGGTCTGGCGGCCGCGGCCCTGGACGATGATGTCCTCGAAGCCGCGCGTCACCAACAGGCCGGTCTTGAGACCGTTGCGATTGATCGTCGTGTTGAGCATCGCCGTGCCGGTGTAGATGGCACTCTCGCAACTACCGCAGACCTCTTTGCCATCCTTTTCGATGGTCTTGCCGAGGTAGGTAAACGCCTCGGCCAGCGATTCCATGTAGCCGATGCTCTCGTCGTGGGGCGTCGTCGGGCCCTTGCCGATGACAAAGTGCCCCTTCTCATCGACAATGATGACGTCGGTCATCGTCCCACCGGCGTCGGATGCAAACAGATAGCGGCTCATATCGAAGCACTTCCTCCTGAAATCCCAATCGCCCTTCACCCACCCCGCCCGGCGCCCCCCAGGGGGCATATCCGCGGAGCCAACTTCAGCACCGAGCGCAGCCACCGGACAGGCACCGTGAAACGGCCTTCCTGCTCGGACCCGTAGCTAGTAGCGCAAACCAAACGATCGTTTCAACAGGCGATGGTTGGCGGGGACCGGGCCGCTGAGCCTTTCTCGGCCGTTTCCCAACCGGGAGAAGGAATCTGGGCGCAGCACGGCCGTCGGCCGGGCGAGTCCGTTGAGAAACAGGCGCGCAAGCGAGACTGAGGATTTCGGCGTCAGGGCAAGGCGCGAAATCGGCTTGTCCTCCGTAGCGTTGGAGTAGAGCGAGGCAAGGTCCTGACTTTGCTAACGATTCCACAACGCTGCCATGGCTCCGAGAGACCATTTACAGCGCGTAGCCTGCTCCGGCTGACTAGCGGCGGCCGCCGAACAGGGAACGAAAGAAACCGGCGATGATGTCCCAGATCGCCCTCAGGATGAGCGGGATGATCGCCAAGGCCTCGCCGTCCTCTTCCGCCGCGGGCATTGCTGGGCGGGGGTGGCGGGAGTCCGGCCGCTCGGCGACCGACGGCGGGCTTTCGCCCGTC
>JBGTMF010000288.1:0-31572 GCA_041743795.1 Thermodesulfobacteriota bacterium
CGCCGCCGCGCTTGCAGACGGCGACCTCAGCGTGCGCGTGCACGATGTCGCCGATTTGCAGCGCCTAGGCATGGGCGCCATCCTCGCGGTCGGTCAGGCCAGCCGCAACGAACCGCGCCTGATCGAGATGGCGTACGAGCCAAGCGACGCACCACAGGAGCATCTCGCCCTCGTCGGCAAGGGAATCACTTTCGACAGCGGCGGCTTGTCGCTCAAGCCGGCCAATGCGATGGAGCTGATGAAGCGCGACATGGCGGGCGGCGCAACCGTCATCGCGACGATGCAGGCGGTCGCCGCGCTGCGCTTGCCGGTTCGCCTGCGCGCCTACATCCCGGCGGCCGAAAATATGCCGGGCGGAAACGCCATCCGCCCCGGCGACGTCGTCACCGCCTTCAACGGCAAGACCATCGAAGTGCTCAACACCGACGCCGAAGGGCGTCTCGTTCTAGCAGACGCACTCTCCTATGCGGTGACCTTCCGGCCGCAGGCGATCCTCGACTTCGCGACACTGACCGGCGCCGTCCGCGTCGCCCTCGGCCGCCGCTACGCGGCGCTCATGGGCAACGACGCGCCCCTGGTCGACCGCTGCCTGCGCGCCGCCGCGGCGGCGGGCGAAGGCCTGTGGCAATTGCCATTGGTCGAAGATTACCGGAGCGACATCAACAGCCCGATCGCCGACATCAAGAATACCGGAGCGGAGGGCGCCGGCACCATTCTCGCCGGTCTCTTTCTGCGAGAGTTCGTCGGCAAGACGCCGTGGGCGCATATCGACTTCTCCAGTACTGTCATGTCCGACGGCTACCCGTGCCACCCGGCAGGGCCCAGCGGCTTCGGCGTGCGCACGGCCCTCGAAGTCATCGCCCCGCTCGAGCCAGGCTGATTTCGCCGACGGGCTACCCTTCATCGTGCCAGCGATCGCCTACACCTGCCGAACCCTGCATGCCACCTCGCCGGGCCTCCGGCGAACTTCGATCAGGGCGCTGTCTGTTCGTGTTGGACGATATAAAAGAGACAATCCTGCCGCGCCATGACCGGGTCGGTGGTCATCATGATTGGGATCCACGAACCTCGGGCCCGCATCGTCCCATCCAGGTCAATGCTGAAGAGTTCCGCCGAGCGGTCGCGACCCTCACTGTCGCGCGCTTCGATCGGCCACGTGCCGGGCCTGGTGACCCAGCCGAGTACGGTCTCGGAGCCGACGCGCTCGAAGTTGTGACGGTCGATATCGCGAGTGATGGTCAGCTCGGCGCTCGCCTGCGGCGCGTCGCTGACCGCCAGCCTCAGGCCGTCGCGGGCTCGTACCCGCACGAGAGACTCGTACACTTCCAATTCACCCGCATCTCGAGCGACTGGCTCAATCCGCTCGGCGCCGAGGAACCGATCGATTCCGCCGCGCGCAGCAGCCGCCGCGCGCGGGTCACCGATGCGCCCGCACTCGAAGGTCACACACGGCACCGCCGTCACTGCCTCCATCAGCGAACCGAGTCGCAGTTCGCTATGGATGTAGCGGCGGGCGAAGACGCCGGCCAATCCGAGCCGCCACGGCTCCACCTCCGTACCAATTACGTACGGCGGATTGTCACCGCTGTTGTTGTGGATATCGACGACATACTCCGGTTGCGCGGCGTCGATCTCGGACAATATAGCCCTCGCCAGAGCACCGGACAGATCGTCGAAAGGGGGCAGGAAGCATCGGTTCAAGTCGCGCGTGCCGGGCAGGATACGATGGGAGAAGCGCGGTTCCCGCAGTGCCGCGTCCACCGAGGCGACGAGGAACAAGGCGTCGACGACCGGCGGATCGTGCTCCACCAGCCAGCCGTGGATCGCCTCTATTCCCGAAAGCTCGTTGCCGTGCAATAGCGAAACGACGACGCGGCAGCGCGAAGAGTCGCGGCCGCGGACGCGAATTGCCGAGGCACCACCCAACCACTCCAGCATCGCCACCGCGTCGTCGCCGACGTCGGCCACCCGCGGATCCTCGACGCGGCGAAGAGCGACGCCCGTCACGCTATCTCCCACTCGCCAACCGGGGTCCCGACGTGCATCTTTTCCATGTAGAGACGCAGCAACTCGGGCATAGCCTCGGCGCGCGGCATGCGTTGCTCGAGCCGGGCAAGCGTATCGCGCTGCCACTGCGCACCGGTGCGGCGCGACCGCAAACGACTGGCGATGATTCCCAGTTGCAGATCGATCTCCGCTGTGTCGACTGCCGCCAGCTGGAGACCTCGACGGGCCAGCGGCAGCAATCGTTGCAGCAGATCGCTGGCGCGGTTGGTGTTCGGCGATGGCGCATCGCTAGTGGGCCAGAGTAGCACCGCATCGAGCCCGTGGCGCGCCGAGCGATAGAAGTTGTCGTGGGCGAGGCGAAATGGAATGCGCGGAATCAGATGATCTATGTGTTCGCGCAATCCCAGGGTCAGACCGATGAACAGAGCCGCATTCGCCATCATGTCGGCGACCGTCGGGCCGGTGGGCAACGCCCGCAATTCGATGCGCAGATGCCCTCCGTCGGCGTCGTCGTAGACCGCGCGATTCCAGCTCCACACGGTGCCGTGATGCAACTTCAACTCGCCCAGCTGTGGCACGCCTCCAGCCGAGACGATCGCCATCGGATCCTCATCGCTCAGCACCGGCAACAGCGGGCTGTGCAGCGCTACGCTCTCCTCGAAACACTCGAGAGCCCCGTGGCGCAGCCAACCATGGCCGAACGAGACCCGCGCCGGACGCCATCCCGACTCCTCGACGCGGTAGTCGACAGCGTGGCCGAAAAGGGCGACGCGAGTTTCGCGCCACAGCAAGCGGGAGAGAAAGGTCGGCGAGTTTGCGCACACCGAAAGGACCGGCGCGGCCGCGAGTTGCGCGGCGTTGAAGGTCCGGGCGAAGTCAGCCGGCGCTACCCGCAGGTGCAACTGAAAGGAGGTATTGGCACCCTCCATCGTCACATCGTCGCAGTCGAGATCGAGTCTCTCGTCACCGTCGATCTGGATGTGGAACGGCGCCGACCGCAGCTTCCTCAGCGCCGCAGATAGGGCACGAAAACGCGGGCTCTCCGACATTGCCGAGGATTGCAGATCTTCCGCCGCCAGGGTCGGTAGGATTCCGACCAACGCCAGTCGACCGCCGTGGCGGGATGCCACCGTATCGATCCTCGTCAACGCCTTCTTCACCTGCTCGCCCAGCGTCGAGAACGCCGCACCGGCGAGCGGCATCGGCGCCGCATTGTATTCCAGGTTGAAGCGATCGATCTCCAACGCGAGGTGGGGGTCGTCTGTTTCGCGAACCACAGTACCGTTGATCAGCCGCGGTCGGCCTGCGCCGTCGACGAGGGCAAACTCGATCTCCGCACCAATCGTGGTCTCGCCCTCTCCGAAACCGGGACGGGCCAACAGGCGGGAAAGCGCGCTCAGGTCGGATCGCAACTTGGCGCCATATGCCGCGAAATCTCGTTCCTCAAAATCCGTGCGGCGGATCTCTAGCCCCATACAACCTCCCCGCGCCCCCCCTCTCTTTTCCAATCATGGGGAAAAGAGAGAGGCGAAGCGAACGGGCGCGGCGCGCCGTCAGCGGCGCGCCGCGTGGCGAGCGCCGATCAACTCGGCGATGTCGCCGATGATGTCACTCAGTGTCGACTCCCCAGGCGTGTACACCCGAGCCACTCCGAGTTCCTTCAACTTGATCCGGTCCTCATCGGGAATGATGCCGCCCACGACCAACGGGACGTCGGCGGCACCGCGCTGCCGCAGCAATTCGGTGATGCGCGGTACCAGCGTCATGTGCGAGCCGGAATGGATCGACAGGCCGATCGCATCGACGTCCTCGTCGATGGCCGAGGCGACGATCTGCTCGGGAGTCAGGCGGATCCCCTGGTAGACGACCTCGAAGCCAGCGTCTTTGGCGCGCACCGCGACCTGCTCGGCGCCATTCGAATGGCCGTCGAGGCCGGGTTTGCCTACCAGCAAGCGCAGCGGGTGGCCGACCTTCTCCGCCACCTTCTTGGTTTGCGCCTGCAATTCGGCCAGCACATCGGTGCGAGCCGCGACGCCGGCTCCCTGCAGTCCTGTCGGGGCGCGAAACTCGCCGAATACCTGGCGCAGAGTCTCCGCCCATTCGCCGGTAGTGACGCCGACGCCGGCGGCTCGAATCGACGGCGGCATGATGTTCGCTCCACTGCGCGCGGCATCCGCCAAGGCCCGCAACGCCGCGTCGACATCGGCCTGGACCCGTCCAGCGCGGAACGAGCGCAAGCGCTCGATCTGTCCACGAGCCGACTCCGGATCGACGGTGACGATGCTCTCCAGGCCACCGGAAACCAGCGGTGACGGCTCGCACTCCTGGTAGATGTTGACGCCGACGACGGGAATCTCCCCCGACTCGATCTTGCGCTGTCGCGCGGCTTGCGACGCCACCAGCGCCTGCTTCATCATATCGATCGCCTGCGCCGCGCCGCCCTGCTCTTCGATGCGCTTCAGTTCTTCGAGTGTCGCCGCCTCCAATTGCGCGACGACGGACTCGATCACTGTCGAGCCGGCGAAAATATCGGTATCGTACTCGAGCAGGTCCGTTTCGAAGGCGAGCACCTGCTGCACGCGTAGCGACCACTGTTGGTCCCAGGGCCGCGGCAAACCCAGCGCTTCGTTCCAAGCCGGCAATTGCACGGATCGCGCTCGCGCCTCCTTCGATAGAGTGACGGCCAGCATCTCGAGGACGATGCGCTGCACGTTGTTTTCCGGCTGTTGCGCCGTCAGGCCGAGTGAATTGACCTGGACGCCGTAGCGAAAGCGGCGCTTCTTCGCGTCCTCGACCCCGTATCGCTGCAACGTCAGGCGATCCCATAGGCGAGTCATCGCCTTCAGCTTGCACAACTCCTCGACGAAGCGAATGCCGGCGTTGACGAAGAACGACAGCCGCGCGACCACTTCGTCGACGGCGATTCCCGGGCGATCCTTGACGCGGTCGAGAACCGCAAACGCGTTGGCAAGCGAGAACGCGATCTCCTGCACCGGCGTCGCGCCAGCCTCCTGCAGGTGGTAGCTGCAGACGTTCATCGGGTTCCACTTGGGAATGTGCGTGACCGTGTATTCGATGGTGTCGGCAGTCAGGCGCAGTGACGGTTCGGGGGGGAAAATATACGTGCCGCGCGAGAGAAACTCCTTGAGCACGTCGTTCTGCGTCGTCCCGCGCAACTCCTTCGGATCGGCGCCTTGGCGCTCTGCCGTCGCCACGTAGAGCGCAAGCAGCCACGGTGCCGGCGCGTTGATGGTCATAGAGGTATTCATCCGATCCAGCGGAATCTGGTCGAACAATGCCTCCATATCGCCGATGTGGCAGATCGGCACGCCCACCTTGCCGACCTCACCCGAGGCCATCAGATGATCCGAATCGTAGCCCGTCTGCGTCGGCAGATCGAAAGCGACGCTGAGACCGGTCTGGCCCTTGGCCAGGTTGGTGCGGAACAGTTGGTTGGCCGCGCGCGGATCGCTGTGACCCGCGTAGGTCCTCATTAGCCAGGGGGCTGTGCGCTCAGACATCGGGCAAAACTACCGCCGCCCGCGGCTGCGGAGCAAGCCCCCTTCGATCGCGGCAAACGACGAGCGCCGCCCGGATCCGCCGCGGCTAGCAGTCCGTTGAAAAGCAGGCGACGTAGCGAGGGCGAGCGGTTTGCGTCAGATCAAGGCGCCGAACCGGAAGCAAAGGCGTGACTTTTGTTGAGGATTCGGCAACGCAGAGCTGGCGAAAACAAGCCGCCCGCAGTAGGCGCCTGTTTTTCAACGGGCTGACTAAGGAACCGATACCACCTCGTATAGGGACCACGAACCCGGCACGCCCTTCAATTCGTGGACGCCGCGGTCGGCGAACTCGATGCCAGAGCCCATGACCAGGTCCCTGACGGTCGCCGATGCCAGCACTCCGCCAGCGTCGGCCAACGCCATCACCCGCGCGGCGATGTGGACCGCCAGCCCAGCCACCTGATCACCCAGCAACTCCACTTCACCGGTGTGCAGACCGACGCGCACCGTAACCCCGATCTCCTCGAGTGAGGCAACCAACCGAGCCGCGCAGGTGGCGGCGCGCGCCGGCCCGTCAAAAATGGCGAGAAACCCGTCGCCCATATAGGACACCACGCGTCCGCGATAGCGGTGCAGGTGCTGACGGACGATCTCGTCGTGGCGTCGCAGCACCTCGCGCCACGCGGCATCACCGCGGTCGGCAACCATCTGGGTGGATCCGACGATATCTGTGAAGAGGATGGTGGCGAGCATTCGGTCGAGCGTCGGCACGGCGCGGGTGCCGGTGAGAAACTGTTCGACCTCGTCGAGGATCGGCTCGAAATCGCCTGCGTTGAGTGGGTAGCCGTCCGCTCCCGGTATCTCGACGTAGCGGGCTTCGGGGATCGACGCGGCCAGGTAGCGGCCGAACTCTGCCCGATAGTGCGAGCTGGCAGCCCGGTGGATGACCAGCGTGGGAACTCGAATGGTCGGCAACACCGCGCGCACATCGAGTTTCGTCACCCAGCGATACATCGCCGCCGCCGCGCCGCGCGGCATCGCCAATCGCTGATACCAAAGGTACCATTTGCGGAAGCGCTCGTCGTTGGCCACCGACGGAGCGGTGAGAACGAGAATCTCCGCTGTTACCCCCCAGTTCTGTTCGTAGCGATCGACCAGCTTTTCAGCCGTCGCCTCCGGCATACCGATCGGGTAGTCGTCGTCCCGTCGCCAGCGGGCGAAGCTGTTGATCAGGACGAGCGACGTGACCCGCTCGGGGAACGTGGCTGCCAGCATGATCGCCATCGGTCCGCCTTCGGTATCGCCGATCACCGCCGTCCTCTCTACACCGGCGGCGTCCAGGGCCGTGCGCGCGTCGTCCATCCACTCTTCAATCGTCGGGATGGCATTGAGCGGGACCGGGTCGGAAACTCCCGAGCCCCGCTTGTCGAAACATACCACCCGACTGAACGAGGCCAGGCGGTTCAGGTAGCGAGCCATCGTCGGCTCGGCCCACATGACGTCGAGGTTCTGCAGCCAGTTGGTGACCAAGAGGCACGACGGCGGTCCATCGCCGAAAACCTGGTAGGCGATGTAGCCGCCTTCCGAATCGGCATAGCGCGTCTCCGCCGGCGCATCCATTTTCATAATGTCAGGCGACGGAACGGAATCGGAAACTGCAGCACACCGGCACCACCTCAAATACGTCCACTGTCGTTCTCACCATCTACTGAGCCCTTTGCTGCATCGGACGATCAAGCTCCTGCCGCCATGCGTCCGAATCTGGAGAAGGCGCGAAAATACCGCCGCCACAATTCAAAAGCCAATCCCCGGCTGGCCGGCTGGTGGGCACCGCGGTGCGCGGCCGAAGAGATTGTTCCGGCACGTGCACGGGCTCCCGGCACGCGGTTGACGTGCAATGCGATTGCGCGCATCGTCCGCCGCGATTCCCATGCCGTGGCGAGCCGTCTGAAATGTCGCAATCGTCTGACTCACAAGATCCTGCCGGCGTCATCGTTCCGCCCGACGCCCTACGGCCCGAAACACTGCGCGGTATCGTCGAGGAGTTCGTCACGCGCGAGGGCACCGACTACGGCAACGCCGCATACTCACTGGAGGAGAAGGTCAGCCACGTCATGCGCCAACTCGACCGCGGCGAGGCGCAGTTGTCCTTTGACCCCGTGTCGGCAACGATTTCGATCGTCTCCCGCGACCGCCGCTGAGTCGCTTCCTACCAGCCCGGCAGCAGGCCAATCCAGAAGAGAGTCAGCACGGTCATCACCAACGTCGCCGCGACGGCGACGCCGCGCCCCCACAAACTGCTACTCGTGCGGTACTCACGCCAGTTGGGTTCCATCCGCGGAAACGGATGACTAGCACCGAGATAATACTGCAATCCGCCGGCATTAAAGCCGAGCCATGCTTCGCCCAACGTCTCCGCTCACGGAGCGGAGTCCTCGGCTCCGGCCGCGTTGTCCGTCGATACCACGCGCGCCAGAAAGCCATCGAAACTCTCGAAGGGACACTGATCGATCACCACTTCGAGCAATACCTGCGGCGCCACAGTCATTCGGCGGCCGTCCTCACTGAGGCGAACGATGCCCCCCACCTGCTCGGTTTGCTCGCCAAAAATAAAGCCGACGATGTTCGCTTCCCTGCCACTTGTCGGCTGCGCGAAGAACGTCAGGATTGGATCTTCACCACCGGGTACCAAGGCGACGCCGACCAGGTTGGGCTGTACCGAGAACGTCGCCGGTAGGTCCGCGCGGCCGCAGGCTGAATTCCAGCGGCCGACAAAGACACAGGCCTCCGCCTGCCCCGCCCGCTCGTCGAGCAGGTCGAACGGACACGGACATGTATGCAGCGCATTTCCAACAGCCGCGATCAGCTCGTTGATTCCGACATGCCCGTCACCGTTGCGGTCCATCGACTCGCAGGAACCGATTGCCATCCGGCCGAGGGCGATGTTGACGCCGCGAACCAACTCATCGACGGCGACGCGCCCGTCGCCATTGCAGTCGCCGGCGCAGCCGTCGGTTATCGCCCCACTGACGATGGCGTCCGGCGACGCCTGCACCTGCCCGACGACTGCCAGCGCCAGCAACAATGGCAAAGCACGTGAGGCCGCCCTTCCCAGACGCGCGGCAAATCGAATCAACGACGGCAACACGAGCGCACGCACGCCGATGGCGTCGACGGCCTTCGGAACAAGATCATGCGCGAAAACTATCCTTCCGCTCGATCCGCCTCAAGTGACGCAGTCAATACGCCCTGCGCGTGGACCGGTTGAAAAGGGGGGACGGGTCGCCCGCCGCCGGGCGACCCGTCGGCTGGAAGGGGAACAAGGAGGACATTCCAGCTGCGCAACTGTATATCTCACATTGGCCTCGCTGTATAGGTCCGCGGCCACGTTTTTAGCTCAGGACTTCTACGTATGTGCTCGAACGAATTTTCTCAGCATTTCTTACGCTTTGTCCGGGCCCATGCTGCCGATCACACGATTAAAGCAAGCGATCCAATCGGCGGCGGCCGGGATGGAGCGGAGAGGGAGGGATTCGAACCCTCGAACCCGTTAGGGTTACACGATTTCGAGTCGTGCCGTTTCAACCGGACTCACGCACCTCTCCGAACCGTCCGGCTTCTATAGCGAGGGCGGCAGGGCCAAACAAGGCGCCCTCGTGCGTTCGCGGCGAAGTTCTCAGCCCCGGCGTTGGCGGAAGAACTCTCGCAACAGCGCGGCCGCCGCGTCGGCGCATACTCCACGGCGGACGGCAAAGCGGTGATTGAGCAGGGGCTCGCAGGAGTAATCGGCCACACTGCCGAGGAAGCCACCTTTTGTATCGGCGCAGCCGAAGACGACTCGAGCGATCCGCGCTTGGATGATGGCGCCGACGCACATCATGCACGGCTCGAGCGTGACAAAGAGTTCCGCGCCGGGAATGCGGTAGTTATCAGCTGTCGTGGCAGCGGCGCGCAGAGCGCCGATTTCGGCGTGTCCGGTCGGATCGCAGGCAGTGATGGATCGGTTGCCGGCGCGGCCGATGACGGCGCCGTCGCGCACCACTACGGCGCCGATAGGCACCTCGCCGGAGTTTGCGGCGGACTCCGCCTCGCTGAGGCATATCCGCATGTAATCCTCGTCCGTCATCGCAGGTGACGAGCAGCAAACGCCTCGGCCAGCGGACCCGTCGGCCACGGCTGCCGATCCACCATATCGGCGATTTTCGTCTCGCCGCGAGCGACGTTTCCCGACGCGGCGTCGACGACCTCCCAGGCCATCGCCGAGCCGCCGAGCGGCTGCGACTCCACCATGACGACTCGCAACTCCCCCTCGGCAAAGGCGCACTGCTGTTGAATCGCGGCGAGCAACTGGCGACCGTGCAGATGCCCGTCTCCGAAATTCCATCCGAGCGACAGCCCGGCCACCATCTCGCCGTCCATCCACTCGTACTCGTCGATGTCGTCGACGGCGCGCAGCAGGGCCTCGTGGAGGACGCGGCCCTGCAAGTGCATCAGGCGAAACGACGGCTGCATGGCGATCGCCATTTCGACCGCGTCGGGGTCGTCGATGATGCGCCCGAGTTGATCGCGCAACAGCGGCACCGACTTCACCAATCGGTCGAGCTTGCGCGCGCTGTCGCCGCGGAACAGCCACACACTGTAAGCCCAGTTCCCGGCATAATACCGCATCGCCATGAGGAAGGAGACGTGCGCAGGCACCAGGTTTCCGTACAGCGGAATGATCACCAACATGACGACGAGAAAACCGAGAAGCCACGGCGCATCGACGAGCGTGAGCAGCGGCACCTCGGCGAAGTGGCCGAAAAGAACCAAGCCACCGTAGACCATCATGACGTTCCACTCGACCGGCATACCCATCGGCAGGTTGCCGGATATGAAGAGATGGAAGGCGACCATGACCATCAGTGCCGGAACCGTCAGCGGGCCTCCGCCGCTGGCGAGAAGTACGATCGGAAACCCGTACTCGATGACCGTGCCGAGGTGCGCGATCGCCGCGGCGAGAGATGACGGCCGCAGGTCTTCCGGGTAGCGGCGAAACAGACGCTTATGAAACCAAGTTGGAACCAAGGGGCTGTTGGTCAACATGACGCAGATCACCGACGGGAAATGCCGGTTCAGCTTGGACGTCGCCGCCCAGAGCCAGATGGCGACCCACACCATCTTGCAACCGGCGATCCATACCGCGCCGGCGGCGCTGGCCCACCACACGCAGATCAGTGCCGTGTAGTAGTGCTCGCCCCGCGCGCTGAGAAAAATGGTCTTGTCGCTGATCGCCAACAGCGGCATCAAAACGACCACCGGCAGAAGCAACTCGGCGGTGATCTGCGGAGCGACGAGGGCGCGCAAGGCGCAGCCGTACATCGCTGCATAGAGGACGACGTCGAGCCAGGTGCGGCGGATGCCGCCTATCAGCGGCGCTCCGGGGAAAACGGACAACTTCGTCGTCCCCGGACGCAGGAAGTGAAGCAGTCCGCCGA
This sequence comes from Thermodesulfobacteriota bacterium, assembly GCA_041743795.1. Classification (GTDB taxonomy): domain Bacteria; phylum Desulfobacterota; class Binatia; order HRBIN30; family CADEER01; genus CADEER01. The sequence goes on from JBGTMF010000288.1 coordinate 10,985, forward strand.
TCGGTGGAATGAACCTGCCGGTCATCGGTCCGGTTGAACAACCGAAACCCAACCCTTCATATGTGAGTGACCACAGCACCGCCTTCTGCAACGCCGTCGCCGTGAAGGCCCACGAAGCGAAGCGCAGCGGTGATCCCATGCCGGGAGAGAAGGAACAGAAGAAGAGCCATCCACCGACGTACAGCACCGATATCTTGATGACGTAGCCGAGGTAGACGACGGCGGGCGGCGCACTGACCTGGTAAAGCCAGGTTCGGCAGATCAAGCGCATCCGCGGGCCAAACGGCTCGGTTCGCAGCCTGCGCAGGTCGTATGGCGGCAGGGATTCGTCGTGCTCCATCATCGCCCTCCTCTGCAACCACAGAATCGCGGCGATTGACACCTCCCGCAGGTCCTCGCCGGCCGCTTGCGGCCAACGCGGCCGATGCGGTTATCTGCCGATCGCGTATGAGGAAGGTAGAGAACGAATACGATGCCGTCGTCGTCGGTGCCGGCCCGAACGGTCTCGCCGCGGCTGTGGAACTGGCCCGCGCCGGTGCCTCGGTCCTCGTCCTCGAAGCCGCCGATTCGATTGGCGGCGGTACGCGCGTCGCCGAACTGACGTTGCCGGGATTCGTCCACGACGTCTGTTCAGGCGCGCATCCCATGGGCATCCTGTCACCCTTCTTCCGCGAGCTGCCACTCGATCGGCACGGACTCGAATGGGTGCGGCCGGAAAGTTCGGTGGCGCATCCGCTCGATGACGGACCCGCGGTGGTTCTCTGGCGATCGCTGCGGCGCACTTGCGACGAACTCGAGGCGGACGGAACCAACTACGGGCGCCTGATCGCCCCCTTCCTCGACAACCCGCACGGACTGCTGCGCGATCTGATGGGACCGCTGCGATTCCCGGCGCACCCGCTTACGCTGATGCGCTTCGGAGTGGGCGCTCTCCTGCCGGCTACCTGGCTGGCTCCTCTCGCCTTTCGCGGCGAGCCGGCGCGCGCGCTGTTTGCCGGCTGCGCGGCGCATTCGATCCTGCCTCTGTCGAATTTCACCACGTCGGCACTGGCCCTTCTCTTCGCCATTACCGCTCACGTCGAAGAATGGCCGGTCGCGCGCGGCGGCTCGATCGCGGTAACCATGGCGCTGGCGAGCTACCTCGGCGAGTTGGGCGGCGTCGTGCACACGCGGCACCGTGTGCGCACGATCGCCGATCTACCGGCCGCGCGCGTCTTTCTCTTCGACACCGACCCGCTTCAGCTCGCCCGCATCTGTGACCCGGTCCTGCCCAATGGTTATACTCGTCGCCTGCGCGCCTTTCGATTCGGCCCCGGCGTCTGCAAGCTCGACTGGGCTCTCGACGGCCCGATCCCGTGGGCCGACCCCCGCTGTGCCGGCGCCTCCACCGTTCACCTCGGCGGCACGATGGCCGAGATCGCCGCCGCCGAAGCGGCCGTCTGGCGCGGCGAACATCCCCGTCGGCCGTTCGTTCTCGTCATCCAACAGAGTATGTTCGACGCCACTCGCGCGCCGGCCGGTAAGCATACCGGCTATGCCTATTGTCACGTCCCGCACGCCTCGACGGTGGACATGACGGATGCCATCGAAACGCAGATCGAGCGCTTCGCACCGGGTTTTCGCGATCGCATCCTCGCCCGCAACGCCATGACCGCGGCCGACTTCGAGCGCAGTAATGCAAACTACGTCGGCGGCGCGATCACCGGCGGCGCCGCCGATCTTCGCCAGCTGTACAGCCGTCCGGTGGCCCGCCTCGATCCCTACTCGACACCGAACCCGCGTGTATTTATCTGTTCCGCTTCGACCCCGCCCGGAGGCGGCGTGCACGGGATGTGCGGGTACCACGCCGCTCGCAGCGCCCTGCGCCACATCGACCGCTTGCCGCGGACCCGCCTCGCTTAGTCAGCAGCCCATTGAAAAAACCCCGAGACGGCCCTTCGACCGGCTCAGGGCGAGCGGAAAGCCGCCCTGTTGCCAAGCGCCCGGCCGACAGGTATCAAGCGACGTCATGCTCTACCAGGTAGGCCAGGAAGTGGTCTTGATGTCGCTGCCCGGGAGATTTCGCATCATCCAGGTCGACGGCGAGATCATTATCATCGAGAACGCGGCCGGCGTGCAGAAGCGCGTCCTCGAGCAAGCCGTCCGCCCGGTTCCACCCCAGTCTTGAGGCGTCAGCCGGCGGCACCCGGCCGCCACCGCAGCCAAACGCCGAAGGCTACGACGCCGTCGGGGCAGAACGGCGCCGTACGGATTTGCCTTTCGACCTCCTCGACCGCCATCCACCGGCCGTCGACGATCTCCTCCGCCTGCAGCCGCAGCGGGCCTTCGACCCGACATTGATAGATGCGCCCGAGGACGCGGTTGCGGGTATCCTCGTAGCGCAGTGCGCCCACCTCGCGCAGATCGAGCGGCGCGACGCCGAGTTCCTCGCCGACCTCGCGCCGCGCCGAATCCTCGTAGGACTCGCCGGCGGCGAGGACGCCTCCGACCATCATGTCGAAGTGAGACGGGAAGACGTCCTTGGTCGCCGTCCGCAGATGCACGAAGACGCGCTCGGCGGCGTCGAGAGCGACGACATAACACGCCCGGTGCCAGAGATTTCCCGCCCGCACCTCGGCGCGCGTCGCAAGACGCAGGACGCAATCATCCTCGTCGACGACGTCGACCAGTTCGTCGCGCCCGCTCACCGTGGGCGGCAGCGGGGGTCGTTCGCCGCGGGCCATCTCAGCCGATCAGGTCGATTGAAAAGCGCGCGGCCTCTTCGGGGGTATTGACGTTGCGAAACGACTCCTCGGCGCCGCCGACCGTCTCCATCACACGCTGCGGGACATAGCGCGTGCGTACCAGCGGCAGGAAATCGCGCATCGATCGCGAGCCCGATTCGACGGCGGCAGCGATGCGCGGGCGAATCCGCGCCGCGTACACCGCGTGCAGCGGTTCGATGTCGCCGTCCCACCACGGTACGATGGCATCGTCGTCGCCGCTGCCGTCGCGCAACTGGTCGATGAGAAACGAAATCGGCTCTTCGCGCAGGAACGGCATATCGCAGGCGGTGACGAACGCGTACTCGGCGGCAATGTGTCCCAAGCCGGCATGGAGTCCGCCGAGCGGACCGAGGTTGGGCAATTCGTCGCCGGTGACCGTTACGGAGAATCCGGCGTACTTCTCCGGGCGATTGCTGACGACCAGCACCTCGTCGAAGCAGTTGCGCAGGACGCGCAGCGTCCGCGCAAAGACGGTCTCACCGTCGACGACGAGGAACGCCTTATCGCGGCCGCCCATACGACTGTTTCGACCGCCGGCGAGTATGATTGCGGCGACGCCTGCCGCGGTTCGCCGCGCCCTGTCACTCATGAGTTCCAACACCTCGTGCGGAAAAGCGAAGAGCCGACCATAGAAATGCGCTCTCGCTCAGTCAACCGTCGCCGCTTGACCTGGCCGCCGCCGACTTCGTAAGCGTACCGATCGCCGACGAGGAAACCCAGCGATGCCTGCCGATGCCTATACCGGGCCTTTACCCGTGCCAACTCCCGAGAGCCGACCCTTCTGGGATGCCGCCCGGGAACATCGCCTTTCGATCCCGTTCTGCAATCGCTGCCAGCGATGGTACTTCTACCCGCGGGCATTCTGCCCGCTGTGCTTCGCCGCCGACATCACGTGGCGAACGGCCAGCGGGGCGGCCAAACTCGTCAGTTTCGTCATTCCCTCGCGCGGGCCGCGCAACTTCCCCGTCGTCGGCCCCTATGTCGTCGGCATCGTCGAGCTCGCCGAGGGGCCACGCATGATGGCGCACATCGTCGACGTCGAGGCCGTGCCCGAGAAACTGTCCTGCGACATGCCGCTGGAGGTCGTCTTCGCAGACGTCACGCCGCAGATCACGCTGCCGAAGTTCCGGCCGGTCGGTCGATGAGCATGCCAGTTGCCGCCAAGCTGCGCGGTGCCGTCGCCATTGCCGGCGTCGGTGAGTCGGACCAAATCGGACGCCTACCCGAAAAGTCGGCACCGCAGTTGCACATGGAAGCGGCGCGCAACGCACTGGCAGACGCCGGCATCGAAGTCGGCGAAGTCGACGCCGTCTTCACCTCGGGGCGCAACATGGCCAACGAGATTCCCGAATATCTCGGCATCCGGCCCCGCTACGTCGGTGGCACGCAGGTCGGCGGCTGTTCGTTTCTCGTCCATGTCGAACACGCCGTCGCGGCGCTCGCCGCCGGACTCTGCTCGGTGGCGCTGATCACGCACGGAGAAAGCGGATACTCGCACATCGGTCACCCCCGGCAGCGCTGGGGAGACGACTCCGTCAACAACCAGTTCGAGATTCCGCACGGAACTACCGGTCCGGCCACGGGCTACGGTCTGGTGGCGACGCGCCACATGCACACCTACGGCACCACCAGCGAACACCTGGCCGAGGTGGCGGTCGCCACCCGGGCCTGGGCCTCGCTCAATCCTCGCGCATGGGCGCGCGATCCACTCACCATCGACGACGTTCTGGCGTCGCGGGTGATCGCCTGGCCGTTGCACCTGCTCGACTGTTGCCTGGTAACCGACGGCGGTGGCGCCGTCGTGCTGACGCGGGCCGACCGCGCCGCCGACCTGGCGGCGGCGCCGGTCTACGTCCTCGGCACGGCAACGGCCATCGGCCACCAGATGGTGAGCCAGATGGAACACTTTGATCGTTGGGATGCCGCCGAGCGGTCGGGCGCCGACGCCTTTGCGATGGCCGGCCTCAAGCCGGCCGACATCGACGTGACGCAGCTCTACGACGCCTTTACAATCGTTCCACTGCTAGCCCTCGAAGCTCTCGGCTTCTGCGCTCGCGGCGAGAGCGGGCCATTCGTCAGCAAGCAGCGCACGGCCCCCGGCGGCAGCTTTCCCCTCAATACCAATGGCGGCGGTCTCTCCTACACGCACACCGGTATGTACGGCATCTTCATGATCGTCGAGGCGGTGCGACAATTGCGCAGGCAACGCGGTGAAGCACAGGTGCCGCACGCACGCACCGCACTGTGTCACGGCACCGGCGGCGAATGGAGTTCGGCGGCGACGCTGATCTTGTCGACGGAACGCTGATCCCCGCCCCGCTTCAAGCGCGAGCGCGGTCGGACTCCCAGGCAGCGATGCTCGCCGGCGACAGGTAGCGCTCGATGTAATCGCGAAACGCTCGCAGCGCCCGCTTACGGTCCTTGAAGATCTCTTCCTTGACCCAATCCTGTTCCACCCAGCAGTCAAACGAAGGCTCGCGCGTCAGCGTCAACTCGAGGATCCGTTCACCAATCGGCGTGCCGGTGACCAGCAGACGCACCGAGCGCCCGGAATCGATGAACGCGCCGCGGGCGTATCCAGGCAAGCCGACCGCCAGGCGGATCTGCTCCGCCTCTTTCTCCGGACACGGTCTTTCGGCGAGGAGGACGTATCCCCACTGTCCCTCGTCGGGATTCGCCTCGACGAGGAGCTTGAGGTTGAGATCGGTCAGTCGCGAACGCGCGACCTCCTGGTCGAAACCGTCGGCGGCGCGGTAGAACCTCTGTCCTACCGGCGCGGCAACCGGAGCGACGGGGACGACAGCCTTGGCGCCGCCCTTATCGCCAAAGTCGACCCACCAGCGATCTTTGACTGCTTTGTCGTCGCCTTCCTTTTCGTCGGGCGCCTTCTCATCCTCGCTCATGCGGCGCGCCGGTTGCCGTTGCGGCCGGCGACCGCTCGCGGTCCGCGCCGCTCCGTGGTGAGTGCGAGATTGTCTTCCATGCGGGCGGCAAACATGTCGGCCTTCGTCTCCGCGTCGGTCCAAAGAATATAGTGTCCCATCTCGTGGAAGACGGCGTTGATCCACTGGCGCTCGGAGTTGTACTTGCGCCCGCGCTTCCAGTTCTCGGGGTGCACGAGACAGATTGTTCCGTCCTCGAAGGTGCGGCCGACCGTGCGGCCCCAGTCGAGATATTCGAACCACTCTACGCGAGGGCGTTTGAGCCGGTAGAACTTGCAGATCTCGGAGACCGCCTTGTTGAAACGCGACACCTTATGCTCGCGAAAAAACTCACTGAGCAAGCGGTGGATGACCCTTCGTTCTCTTACCGGCGGCACAGCCATCCGCATGATCAGTTCCCATCCCAGGACGCGTTGGAAGTGGGCAGGACGATAGAGAGGCACCCGCGCAAAGTCAATGCGCCCCGAAGCCATGTGAACTGCCTCCCCCGACCTGTTTCTATTAAGATTTCAGGTAGTTGACCTACTTATATAAACATTCACATGGAGACTTCCCCGCAACTGGTGTATCGGCCGCCGCTTCTGTATGATCTCGCCGCATGTACCCGGAAATCATCACCGTTGGGCCGATCACTTTATATTCCTTCGGCGCCATGATGGGCCTCGGTTTCCTCGTCGCAGCAAATCTGACCGGGCGTGAATTGCAGCGGCGCGGCATCAATCCCGAGGTAGCTTCAAGCCTCCTGCTGGCAACGGCGCTCGGCGGAATCGTCGGATCCCGAGTCTGGGCAATTTTCAATGATTGGGGAGAGTTCACCGCCGACCCGGTCTCCGGACTCTTCTCCGGCGCCGGTTTCGTCTGGTATGGCGGCTTGGTCGGCGGTGCGGCGGCGGCAACGCTGGTCTTCTGGCGCCGCGGAATTCCCTGGCTGCGCGGCGCTGACTGCATCGCCCCGGGACTGCTGCTGGGGCAAGCCCTCGGCAGAATCGGCTGCCATCTCGCCGGCGACGGCGACTGGGGTGCGGTGACCGATGTGGCTTGGGGAGTCGCCTACAGCGATGCAATCATCGGCTGGCCACACGCGCCGGGGGTTTTGGTTCACCCTACTCCGCTCTATGAAGCTGCCGCCTACTCGCTGGCATTCGCCGGCATGTGGGCCATGCGACGGCGCCTGGCAGAGGACGGCAGCATGTTCGCCCTGTACCTGCTGACGGCGCCGGCGGCTCGCTTGGTGATCGAGTTCTACCGCATCAATCCGAAAGTCTTCCTCGGCCTGACGCAGGCGCAGATCTTCAGTCTCGCTCTCGTTGCCAGCGGAGCGCTTCTCCTCTACGCCGTGCGCCACCAGGCGGCCACTTCTCCGCACGCACCTCCTGCACCGGCACCCCAGGCGGGTCATCCATGAAGCGGGCACTGCCGCTTGTTCTCCTCGCCATCGTCGTCGCACTCGCCCTCGGCCTGCAGAGCCTGCAAAGAACACGGGCAGGCGGCTACGAGGCGGCGGATTTCGAGTTACCCGACCTGAGCGGTCGCGTACACAAGCTGAGCGAGCTGCGCGGCAAGGTAGTCTTCCTCAACCTCTGGGCGACGTGGTGCCCGCCGTGCATCGCCGAAATGCCTTCCATCGAGGCGCTGCACCGACGCTTCGGCAGCGAAGACCTGGCGATCCTCGCCGTCAGCGCGGACGGCGGTGGCGAGTCGGTGGTGCGTCCCTTCGTGGAGAATCTCGGCCTGACGTTCCCCATCCTGCTCGATCCGGAGGGAACCCTGTCGCCGCGTTATGGTGTCACCGGCTATCCGGAGACCTTCGTCATCGGCCGCGACGGCCGCGTCATCGAGCACTTCATCGGCCCAACCGACTGGGTCAGCTCCGCGCGAATCAATTACTTTCAGACGCTGCTGCGGCAACCGTCTGGCGCCGCCGAGGCCGCCGGCTGACAGCAATCAGAAACGCGCGCCGATGCTGACGGAAAACTCACCGAAGGATTCCTTCGCGGAGGTGCCATCGGCGAGCGAGCGCGTGCGCCGGTCCAGCTTGATACCGTAGTCGACGCTGATCGGACCGATCGGCGTCACATAACGCAGCCCCATACCCGCGGTGCGGCGAAAATTGTCGAGCGTGACTGCGGCATCACGGATCGTCGTCGAGTCGTCTCCGGGCTGGCCGGCGCGGCACGCGGAGTCGCAACGGATCAGGTAATTGCCGCCGCCGTCGACGAACAACACCCAGCCCAGGCCGCCGTACAGCGGGATCCGCAACTCTGTCTTGAGAACCACCGCCAGATCTCCGCCCAACTCGTTGCCGTTGCCGTCGTACGGTCCCAAAGTGTTGACGGCAAATCCGCGCACCGACTCTCCACCGCCGACGAAGTAGCGCTGGCGAATGGGAACGATCGGATCGCCGTCCAGGGAGTGCACCCAACCGGCGCGCAATGAGTAAACGAACCCCCAATCCCACCACAGCGGGATGAGGTGCGTGTGTTGCGCGTTTACCTCGACGAAATCGGTGGTCGAGAGTCCCGGTACGGCGTAACGCAGGCGCAGGCTCTCGAAGAACCCCGCCCTCGGATCAAAGACGCTGTCGCGCCGATCGTAGACCAGATAGGGCGACAGTGAGGTCGTCCACGCATCCCGCTCGTCGCGGCTGAGAAACGGAACCGGATCAACGTCGAAGACACGGGCGTGCTCGCCCTGCAGGTCGGCCCCTGCGCGCAGGTGCTTGCCGAAAGGCCGGCTGGATCCGACGACCCCGCTCACCCGCTCGATGTTGTATTGATCGATGGTTCGCGTGTTGCGTTCCGCCACAGTGTTGACGTGAAAATCCCATTTGCCGTCGAGTAGGCGCGGTTCGCTGAAGCCGGCTGTCACTTGGTACTGCGTCGGCTCTCCACTCGCGTCCGGTTCAATGCCGACCTGCGCTCGTAAGCGGAGCTTTTGCGCGCGATGGTTGAGGTTGCCGTACGTCAACTCAGTGAATCCGGTCACTCCCTGCCGGGTGTCGTAGCCGATGCCGTAACCAAATCTGCCGGGCGATCGGGCAGCCACGTTCACCGCGACCGTGCGAGTCTCGTCTTGCGCACCGTCCTCCGCTTGCGGCTCGCCGTCTTCCGCCGCCGGCGGACTCTCATCGCGCGGGACCGGCGCAATCGAAACGTTTTGAAAGACTGCCGAGTCGTAGATGCGCTGCTGCGCGTCGAGTAACGCATCCGTTTCTATGGCGTCACCGCGGTCGAAGGAAAGATCGCGAGTGATGACGACATACTGCACGTCGCCGTTCCCCTGGATGACCACATCGCCGAAGCGATGCAGCGGCCCGGCATCGACCTGCCACGTGATGTCGGCATGCACGACATCGTCTGCGGACTCGCGCTCGATGGCGAAGTCGACCACCGCGTCGCGGTAACCCGCGCGCCGCAACTCGGCCGACAGCCGGTCGCGGTCTTGCTCGACGCCGACGATGTCGAGCGGCTCACCAGCTGTAACCGCCGGTTCGAGGATGGCCCCGGCATCGGTGACAACGGCCCCCCTGGCGACCGAGCGAACGGTCGTGCGCGGCCCCTCGTCGATGGTGAACGTCACCACGGCACTGCCTTCGTCGTAATCGAGTGCGACGCTCTTCTCGATCTCCGTCGCCTCGAACCCAGCTCGCAGATATCGTTCGCGCACCCGGTCGATATCTTCGGCGAGAACCTCCTCGGTCACTCTCGGCGGTCGAACTGGCGCCAGCCACCCCCGGTATCCGGTCTCGATGGCGGTGCGCAACTCGACCGCGTCGAGCGTTTCGTTGCCCTCGAATCGCACCTCCTCGACCTTGAACCGCGCCCCCTCCTGGACACGGAAAATGATTGCTTCTTCGCTCTCGGAATCGACCTCCACCTCCGCTTCGAAGTAGCCGCGTCGCTGGTATTCGGCCTCCATTTCACGAGCCATCTGGCGCCACGTGTTGCTGGTGATGAAGACCCTGCGGTCGAGGCGCTCCCGCTGTAGCAGCTCCTTCTCGCTGATCGACTCGTTGCCTACCACCTCGATGGTGCGGCGGGGGCCGGCTTCGACCGCCACCAACAACTCGCCTGAGGTGGCGTCGATCGGCCGCCAACGAACGTCGACATGCGAGTCGAAGTACCCCTCGGCGCGCAGGCGGCGAACGATCTCGCGCCTCGTATTGCGCTGAAAATGGCGCACCATCGCCGCCCCGAGTTTCTTACGCAATACCTCATCAACCACCTGTCTCGCGACGGCGTCGTTCACCTCGGCCTGCACTGAGGTCACCAACAGTGGCTCCCCCGGATCCACGTTTACGAAGATCTCCACAGACCCGTCGCACTCGCGAACTCGCGAGGACACCCGCGCCGATTGGAACCCGGCTGCGTGATAGCGCGCGACGATCCGCTGGGTACCGCGGTCCAGCACGTCCTCGTCGAAGAGCGTTCCCGGCCGCAGGCGCAGCAGCCGGCGGATCTCGCGATCCCGCGGCGGTGGCGCGCGTTCCTCGTTGCGAGTTGCCCAACGCAAGAACGCCCCGACCGCGGCAAAGCGCGACTGCGACGCGCCGCTGAGGTGAACCCGCAACACCGTTGGCCGTCGATCGAGATCGACGATGAGGACGCAGCCCGAGTCCTGCCAGACGCGCCGCGTCTCGACGCTGCGAAAGACTTCCGTGCGCAGCAACGCCGCCCGCGCCGCTGCTTCGCGTTCCTCACTCCAATCAGCGGTATCCTCGAGCCCGGCAATGGCACGCAGACCCGCCTCGTCGATCCAAGCGTCGGCGACAAATCTCACCTCGGAGATCGAGGCGGTGGGCGCCGAACAGAGGCGATCATCAGCCGCACCCATCGACACCGCCATCGCCGCCAGAACGAAGGCGACAGTGCGCCGCCGGGCAAGCGGCGCCGCGCTTTCCGGCACCGCCCTCAATCGCCGTCGCCTTCGCACGGCGCACCCCATCGCAGCCATTTCGGCATTCCCCAGAATTGAAAACGCTGCGACAGCTCTCCGCCAAATGCCCCTTCCTGAGACGACGTCTGACTCTCCCAGCGCAGGGTCGCGGCGATCTGTCGAGTCAGCGCGTAGTCCATCTCGAAAGCGGTCTGTGAGCGGACGCCAAACGTTTGCGAGATCCAAGCGGTGAGGTCTTCGGCTAGGTTTTTGCCGACGCGAAGCTGCGGCTCGAACTCCCCCGTCATCGGCGAGAATCCCGGCCGCAGTTCGACTTCGTCGAAGCGGAGGACGTCGCGCACCTCGCCGGCAAGGACGCGGCCGACCTGGCCGCCGGCGAGACCCGCCAGCGCATCCATCGAGAGCCCGCCGCCGGCGCCGCCACCTTCCTGCATTTCCGACACCGTTTTGCCGAAGGTGATCAGACTGGCGATGTCGGTCTGGCTGAGACCGTCCTCCGAGGCCAGAGCGACGCGGTAATCATCCGTGGTGCCGGTAACCCGGACCTGCACCGCATAGGGAACCTCGCCGGAATCGATGATACTCTCGGCGATGAAGTCGATGTACGCCTTGCCGAGAAGTTCCGGCTCGAAGCGCAATGCGCCGGTGATAATCTCGAACGATCGACCGCGCAGCAGAACCCGGCCGTCGATCACCTCGATGGCGCCGCGTACGAGTGGCCGCCGGGCGCTGCCAGTGATTTCGAGATCGGTGCGCGCTTCGAGGTCGGCCATGTTGTTCTCCACGTACATGCCGTCGCGTGCCGAGACCCGCATCTTCAACAGCAGTGGTGGCCGCTGGTCGCGACGCGCCGGGGCCGGCGCCAGGGCGCGTTCGAAGGAGGGGATCAGATCCTGAAATTCGAGATTGCGATCGTAGAGTAGGTCGCCGATCGTCACATCGCCGGAAAGCACGGTCTTGTCCCAAGCGCCACGCAGATCGCCCTTGCCTGTCACCACGAGTTCCAGTCGGTCGACGGGCTCGAGCGACACATTGCGGACCGACCAGTCGAGCGCCGGGCCGTCGACGAGGTCGATCACCCCCGCGAGAGAGAAGCGTCCGCCACCGATATCGCCTTCGAGGGAACGCGTGCCAATCTCCGTCGACGAAAGCGCGATATCGCCGCGCACGCCGGTGGCCGGCGGCACTCCGCTCACCTCGAAGCCGCCGTCGCGGATCGACGCGACGCCGGAGAGCTGCGGCGCGCCATCGCCCGAACCAACAACCTCGACGGCTAGTTCGGCGGTGCCATAAGCCGCCTCCAAGGTGGGGCTGAGGTGCTCGAGCCATCCGAGAGCGAGAGTGCCATCAACCCGCAGACGACTTCCCCCGTCCGCAACCCTGCTGCCAACCGCCGTCAGTCGAGTCTTGCCTCCGACCAGCACCAAAGACAGCAGGCGCAGATCGCCGCCAACCAGTTCGACACGGATGGGGCCTTCATTGGCAAGTCGATCGCGGCCGGCGGCGAACTCGACTGATTCGAGCGTCAGAGTCGCATCGGTCGCCCCAAGGTCGGTGAGATGGCCGGCGGCGGTCATCTCACCGGTCAACGTCGTGCGCAGATCGTCGCCACCGAGCAAAAACGCCGGCAGCACGGCGTCGCGCCAATGCAGCCGGGCCGTGAACGGCGCCCCGTCGCCGGTTTCGACGCGGCCTTCCAGCCGCACCGTTTCACCTAGGAGGTCACCGTCGACGCGCCAAGGGCCGTCCTCACCGACGGCGCGCACCGTCGAATTCCCTATCGGCCGTTCGCCGACGACGAGATCGTCGAGCGATGCGACGATCGTGCCGCGGGCACCGAGCGGGATTGCCTGCACCTTGCCCTCGATGCTCACGCTTCCGGCAACCTCGGCATCGTCGTCTCGCAACAGCGCGCCAACCGGCCACTGTCGCACGAAACCTTCAACCGCAAATACACTGCTGCCCGTGCCGCGAACCTCGATGGCGGCGTTGCCTGGGGCCTCGCCGGCAGCCAGCGAGGCGTCGGCGCGCCACTCGCCGGCATCCGAGACGAGAGCGATGCGGAGTCGACCGAGAGCGATCTCCTCGGCCCTCGCATCAGCGACGGCAAATCGACCTATCGCCTGCAGAGAGTTCCACGGTCCGTCGACGTCGAGCGAACCGTCGAGTCTGCCTTCGAAGCGAGGGGCGCTCGGCGCGATAGTGGCACGCAGTGCGCCGAAGATCGGAGCCAGCTCGAGCGCGTCGGCGCGCAACGTCCAGTCGTTGCTGGCGCCGACGGCAAAGGCGACGCGGCCCTGGGCGTCGAGGCGGCCGCTGCCGATTGCCAAGCTGACGTTTTCGAAGACGCCTTCGCTCGGCGAAAGAGTTGCCTGCGAGTGCAGTTCGACCACTGTGCCGTCCGCCAGGCGCAGATCCGCACCGGCAACCCTGAGATCGGCTCGCGGATCAGTCATCGTCCCCGAGAGAGTCGCCGCCGCCGATAGACCGCCCTGGAGGGGCGGCTGCCCGACGTATCCCAACGCAGCCACCACTAGTTCGGCGGCGGCGATCTCGACCGCGATCTCTGCCGCCAGGCCATCCTCGTCGGCTCGATCGAGGCGAATGCTCGCCCAGTTCGCGGCATCGATGGCCAGCTGCGCCGTACCGGCGATGCGATCATCGTCATCCATCGTCATCGCAACCTCGAAGCGAATCGCCTGCGTGCCGCGCGCAGAAATCTCGCCCTGCCCATCGGCCGACAGGTGAAACTCATCGAGGTTGACCGCGAATGTCGCCGTGCCGGAGGATTGCGATCGCCACTGGTCTCCAGCAGCGACCAACGCCGCGGCGTCGACGTCGTCCCAGCGAAGGTCACCGCTGAGCATCCCACCCGACTCGTCCAATTTGAGGTCCGCCGCCAGGTCCCCACCGGGCCAGACGGCTTCGATGACCGTTCCCCGCCATTCGCCCGAGGTGCGGCGCACGTCGAGAGCCAGCGTCGTGAAATCAGCCCCGAACAGATCGGCCTGATCGAGCCTGATAACGCCCCGCAATTCCGGATCCGCCAGAGCGCCGTCGATCTCCAAGTCGATCGATGCCTGTCCACTGATCTCCACTTCGCCGGCGAAGAATTCGATGATCGGGCCAATCTGACCGCTGGCACGAACCGCGGTCGCAGCGATGCCGCCGCCGGCGCCCGGCGCCTCTGCAGCCGCCACCGGATGTGCTTCGACGCGCAGTTCGGGACCCTTCAACGACAATTGCTGCACGAATAGGGAGCCATCCTTCCACCGCACATCCGCAGAGCCGCGGTCGATCTCGGTGCTTCTCCCTCGATCCAATAGAGTCACCCCCGCCGTCGAGACCTGCCCGCCCATGCTGCTTCCGCTGTCGACCGCGAGAACCGCCGCGAACCGCTGCAGGGTGATGCTGCGATCGTCCGACATCTCCACACGTGCCCCGTCGATCTCGGCGACGAGGTCGATCGGCGGTAGCCACAGCGGCGAAGGATCCGCTTCGACGTCCACCGTTTCGTCGGCCGGCCCGGCGGTTTCAACGTGCAGATCGCGAATCGCCGTCGCGAGGCTGATCCGGCGCTGGCGCAACGTCGTCGCAATATCGATTCCGAGTTCGGCCGTGCCGATTCCGAGAAGAAGCGGGCCGCCAACCTTCAGTCCACTCAGTACGATCTGTGGGGCGGACAACTGCAGATCGAGGGTATCCACCGTGACGTCTTCGCCAATCTGCTGGGCCAACTGCTGCAGCAGAAACTCCTGCAGCGTACCGGCCGTCGCCCACCGCAACAGAAGCCAACCAGCCAGGAGAACAACAGCGATGCCGATCAGGCCGAACAGCGCCAGGCGTCTCATTGATCTTCACCGGAATTCCTCGGCGGCGGCATCCGAAGCGAGGCGAGCAGAGTGTTCATGCGCAAGATCTGAGCAAGTTCCGGGGTTGACCGTCGCGATGCCAGCGAATAAGTCGACAGGGGCGGGGCCTGCCAGTGACAGATAGCAAATCCGAAACTACCCCCGCGCACAAGTCGCAACGCCGGGCGAATCGCCGGCGCCGCCCGGCTTGGATCGGCGGCACCGTCCTCTTCGGCGCGCTCGCCTTCGCCATCCTATTCGCTTTCACGGACATTGGCGAATTAGGGCGCGTCCTCGCCAACGCCAACCTCGCATTGCTTGCACTTCCGCTGCTCTGCGTCGCCGCCAGCTATGTGACGATGGCGCTTTCCTATCACGGCATCGCTCGGGCAGCCGGCGGAGACATCGGCTTCGGCGACATGTTGCGGATCACTCTCGTCGCCAACTCGCTCAACTACGTGTTGGCGACCGGCGGTCTGTCCGGCTTCGCTGCGCGCATGTACTACTTCACACGGCGCAACATTCCAGCCGAGAACGCCGTCGTCATCTCCCTGGCGCAGACGTTTCTCACCAACATGACACTCCTGCTCTTCGTCGTCCTTGGCTTCTCCTATGTCTTCTTCGCCAGCGATCTCGACGGCAGTGCCCTGGCCAGTGCCGCTGCCATGCTCGTGCTCCTACTCATCGTCGCCATCGCCTTCGGCGCGGTCATCTTGCACCGGCGGCTGCGGCGAGCCTTTCTCGGTCTCACCGCTGAACTCACCCATCGAACCTTTCGCCGCTTTCGGCCGAAAGGCGGGGTCAGCCGGATCTCGATGCGCCGCTACCTCGCCACCCTCGACCGCGGCATCGGCTTTCTCGTTGCCAACAAGAAAGCCATGGGCGCGCCGCTCTTCTTCATCTGCCTCGACTGGTTCCTGACCATCCTCATCCTGCACACATCGTTCCTCACCATCCGCCACTCTATTCCCTTCGCGCAGACCGTCGTCGGTTTCTCGGTCGGGATTGTCGTCTCCTTCATTTCCTTGATCCCCGGTGGCTTGGGCATCATGGAAGGCTCGATGTCCGCCATCTTCGCGGGTATGGGAGTGCCCTTCGAAGCGGCGGTCGCTGCCGTGCTGCTGTTCCGCGTCATTTACTACATACTGCCCTTGGTCGTCAGCCTCGTCTTTCTCCGCGATATGCTCGCGCAAGGCCGCAGCGCGGTCTGAGTCAACCGGATGGATCTGCGCGAGAGGTGAAGACCCGAGCCAGGACGGCCGCGGCGCTGTAGACGGGAACGGAAGCGACGGCCACAGTCCGCAGAACCGGCGGGATGACGGCGGCGGCGCTGGCCAGGTCGAGCAGAACGATTCCCAGTACCACGTAGTTCAGCACCCCCGAGAGATGCCCGAGTCGGCTGGCGACCAGCGAGAAGGTCGCACTGCGCCGCAGCGAGTCGACAACGTAAAAGGCGAATGCCCCAGCGATTGCCGCCGCTGCCAGCGGCGTCACCTCGCCGATTGCCGCGAGCGTGGCAAAGCCGGCGAGGAGAAAGGTTATGTCGGCCAGGTGGTCGAACCAACGACCGCGATCGCTGGCGACGCCGAATCGCCGCGCCGCGACCCCGTCGAGCAGATCCGTCACGACTGCTAGGGCGAGCAGGATCAGCGCCACCATCGCCGCACCGCGCCAAAGCGCCGCCGCCAGGAGCGGCGCGGCGAGCAGTCGAACCCCCGTCAGCAGGTGCGCCACCCATCGGCGTAGCCAGCCCACTCGTCGCCCCTCAAGTACTCTCCGCCAACAAAGCCCGAGTACGCTCGGCGCCGGCATCGACGCGGAGCACCATCTCGTCGAGACGGGGGCGAAACGCCTGCCAGCTCGCCACCGCACCGCGGGCTCCGTCCACCGCCGTGACCATGGCCTCGTAAGCGTCGACAAACTCGACAAAGGCCCTGAACGACTGACGGCCGCTCTCGTCCCGATACTGCTCGACGAACTGTCGCGCTCGACTCAGCGGATACAACATTTCGGTCAGATCATTTGGCGTGGGCCGTCGCCCGGCCTCGGCGATCGATTGCATCTTCAGCGTCATTCCGTGAAGGACGTCGATATGTACGACAATCACCTGCTCGTAGCGGTCGCGCATGAACAGCTCGGCGAGGATGACCACCGCCAACAACGCGAGAATGATCCGGCGGCGAGTCATGCACCGACCATACAAGCGTCGCCATCGCGCCGCGAGCCCCGCCGAAACACCGCATCCACCCCGAGCAGGCCCGAAAAGGCCGTAATCAGGGGATGTCAAACAAGCTCACCCTCGGCCCGCGCATCGCCGCGCATCGCCGCTCTTGGTGGCATGCGCGCCGGCTGCTAGATTCGACCCCATGAACGGTCTCGTCATGCGTTGGCTCACCACCGCCGCGGCGATCTGGCTGACCAGCCTGCTGTTCAGCGGTATTCGTGTCAGCGGAATCGTATCGCTTCTTCTCGCGTCCCTCGCACTCGCCGTCCTCAATGCACTAGTGCGTCCGGTGCTGCTGCTGGTCACGCTGCCGTTGACCATCGTCACCCTCGGCATCTTCGTCTTCGTCGTCAACGCGATCGTCCTCAAGCTCGCCGCCTTCTTCGTCATCGGCTTCGAGGTCTCGGGCTTCTGGACCGCGCTCTTCGGAGCCATCGCGCTGAGCATCATCCACATTCTGCTCGGCTCGCTACTCGGCGAACGCAATACTCCCGAGTACAATTACATCGAGTACCGCCGCGACTGAATCGCCGCCGCCGGTTGCCTCGACCAGCGGAGTGGATGCGAACGAATCCCGAGAGGAGATGAATCCCCGGTAGCCTCTGCGGCCTTCTTTCACCGCCCCGCGGGTGATTGGCGCGGGAGCTACCGGGGTCGTGGCGCCTGGGTCCCCAGGCGGCATCACCTCATGACTTGCGCTTGTAAGGCGCGGCACCGGAACAGCGGGTGGTGCCAGCGGTGCGCCTTGACCTTGTCGCCGCGATGGCGACGGCTGCGAGCAAGGCCCACCTGCTCCGGTGCGCAGTCATTCGGCGTCGGCCTAAGGGGCCGCCACCTCACAAACCACCGAATCAGTACTCTTCACTGGACCACCTCCTTTCTCGGCGCCGCCGAACATGTGCGACTCCCAAGTCGCTCGCCAGAGGTGCAATCGCCGATTACCGCACCCCTCGCCCGACCCATTCCCGCGGAGCACACTGCAGCCGAGGGAACCTGGAGGTCTGTGAAACCCGGGTCGGAAAGGCCATGACTTCGTGTATACACGTCGCGGCGATTCACTGCCAAGGAAAAAGTTTCGACGACGGTGGGAGTGCGCGCGGCGATCGGCTATGAGCAGCCTGCAATGCGCTTTTTCTATCAGTCGCTGCTGCGCCCACTGGTCTTCTATTTCGACGCAGAGTCGGTACACGAGACCGCAACCTCCCTGTTGTCGCTGATCGAACGCGCCCCCGCCCTGCCGCAAACGCCTCTCTCGAATCCTGCCCTGGCGCAAACCGTTTGCGGCATCGACTTTCCGAATCCGCTCGGACTGGCGGCCGGTTTCGACAAGAATGCGCAGTTGCCCCACGTCTGGCACCACTTCGGCTTCGGCTTTGCCGAGTTGGGCACGATCACGGCGCTGCCCCAGCCCGGCAATGCGAAACCTCGCCTCTTCCGCCTGCCGGAGGCAGAGGCCCTGATCAATCGACTCGGCTTCAACAACGCCGGCGCCGCCGCGGTAGCAGCATCGCTGCGAGCATCCCTGGCCGCAAAACCGGCGCCAATCCCCCTAGGAATCAATCTCGGCAAATCCGCCGCCACCGCCCTCGCTGATGCGCCGGACGATTATCGCCGCAGCTATGCCCTGCTCGCCGAGTTGGCCGACTACGTCACCATCAACGTCAGCTCACCCAACACCGCCGGTCTGCGCAGCCTGCAAAGCGCGGCCGCGCTGACGACGATCATCGACGCCGTCCGCAGCGTGACGATGCCGGGCGGCAAGCCGCATCCTCCTCTGCTGGTCAAACTCGCCCCCGACCTGACGGAGACGCAGGTGGGCGATCTCGTCGAAGCGGTCCTGCGGGCGGGGGTCGACGGGCTGATCGCCACCAACACGACGATTGCGCGCGACGGACTGCCTGCCGGCATCCCCTACGCGTCGGAAGCCGGCGGTCTCAGCGGCCGCCCGCTAGCGCGGCGAGCAACCGAGATGATCAGGCGCCTGCGCGCGTTGACCGGCGGCGCGATTCCTATCGTCGGTGTCGGCGGAATTTTTGATGCCGACGACGCCTTCGAAAAGATCCGCGCCGGCGCCAACCTGGTGCAGATGTACACCGGCTTTGTCTACGGCGGTCCGACGGCGCCGCGCGCCGTGGTTGACGGTCTCACCCGCCTGCTCGAAGCGAGCGGCTTCGCCTGCATCGCCGACGCTGTCGGTAGCGGCTAGTGTTCCAACGCCGACCAGGGCCGGCGCGGGATGGTCGCCGCGCCGCCGGCGGCGATGGTTGAACCCAATCATAACCAGGCATACGCTCCCAGTCAGCTTGAAGGAGTGGACATGACACAGCTCGAAGCCGCCCGCGCCGGACGTATCACACCGCAGATGTCGAGAGTCGCCCAGCGCGAGAACGTTTCCGCCGAGAGCATTCGCGACGGGGTCGCTCGCGGCCGTATCGTCATCCCCGCCAACATCCGCCACCTGGCCGGCTGCGGCGGAGGTGAACCGACCGGGGACGCCGCGGCCCTCGACTACTCCGCTGGACAGAGTGGCCACCCGGGCTTCCGCGAGGCCGCCCTCTGGGTCAACCAGACCGTCCCCGAGCGGGCCAGACAGATCGACGATCCCGAGTACTGCCGCGGCCAGCGCGCACCCAAGCGGCTCGACCCGATGGCAATCGGCCGCGCCCTGACGACCAAAATCAACGCCAACATCGGCGCCTCGCCGGTCAGCAGTTCGACCGACGAGGAGGTCGATAAGCTGCGCTGGGCGCAGCGCTACGGTGCCGACACGCTGATGGACCTTTCAACCGGCGGCGATCTCCGCCAGTGTCGCCAGGCAATCATCGACCACAGCACCATTCCGATCGGCACCGTCCCCATCTACAGCATGATCATCGGCACCCGCATCGAGGATCTGACCTACGAGCGAATCCTCGCCGAGATCGAAAGCCAGGCGAAACAGGGCGTCGACTATTTCACCATCCACGCCGGCGTGTTGCGCGAACATTTGCCCCTGATCGTCCGGCGCACCACCGGCATCGTCTCGCGCGGGGGATCGCTGCTCGCCAAGTGGATGATCCACCACGGCAAGCAGAACCCGATGTACGAGCTATTCGACGAGATCAGCGCCATCATGCGCCAGTACGACGTCACCTACTCGCTCGGCGACGGGCTCCGCCCGGGCTGTCTCGCCGATGCCTCGGACGCCGCGCAGTTGGCCGAACTACACACGCTCGGCGAATTGGTCCACCGCGCCCGCGACGCCGGCGTACAGGCAATGGTCGAGGGTCCCGGCCACGTCCCGATGGACCAGATCGCCTTCAACATGCAGTTGCAGCAGCGCATTTGCGACGATGCACCATTTTACGTACTCGGGCCGCTGGTCACCGATGTCTTCCCCGGCTACGACCACATCACCAGCGCCATCGGCGCCACCGAAGCGGCCCGCGCCGGCGCCGCCATGCTCTGTTACGTGACGCCGAAGGAGCACGTCGGCCTACCCCACCCGGACGACGTCAAGGCCGGATGCATCGCCTACAAGATCGCCGCTCACGCCGGCGACATCGCCCGCGGCATCCAGGGTGCCCGCGAGTGGGACGACGATCTCTCCAAGGCGCGCGCGGCACTCAACTGGCCGCGCCAGTTCGAGCTTGCCTTCGATGGCGAGACGGCCCGCGCCCTGCACGACGAGGACCTCGAGGTCGATACCGATTTCTGCGCCATGTGTGGCCACGACTGGTGCAGCATGCGCATCTCGAAGGAGATCGTCACCTTCGCCAGCGGCAAGGACCCGGACTTCCAGCCCGAACGCCGCGCCGTCGCAAGCCCCGGCGTCAGTGCCGCCGGGCAGGCCTTTCTGGCCAAGCGCGCCGCCGCGCTGCCGGTCGTCGACGGGCAACACGCTTGCCACAGCGACCATACGCCGGACGCC
>JBGTMF010000289.1:0-10479 GCA_041743795.1 Thermodesulfobacteriota bacterium
CGAGTTCTCGACTTCATGATCCACAGCCGCGCCTGGCAGAAGCGCCTCCGCGACGTGATCGAGGAGTACCGGCCCGACCTGGTGGGAATGTACATCGCCTCGCCCTATTTCCCCGCGGCGCGAACCGTCGCTAAGGAGATCAAGCGGCTCGCCCCCGATCTGCCGGTGTTGGCCGGCGGCCATCACCCGACGCTCTCCCCTGAAGATACGATGGTGGAGAACGCTTTCGACATGTTGATCATCGGCGAAGGCGAGAAGCCAATGGTCAAGCTGCTGGAGACCATGGCGACCGGAGGCGCGCTCGACCAAGTACCGGGCCTGTGGTGGCGCGATGGCGAGACGATTCGCAAGGTCCCAAAAGCGCTCCTTCTGGCGGCCGAAGCGATGCCGGCGGTCGACTGGTCGCTGCACGACGAGGAAACGCTGCGGGCGAGCTTCTACTTCTGGGGCGTCCTGCCGATCATGGCTAGTCGCGGATGCCCGGCGCGCTGCTCCTTCTGTTCGATCACCAACGTGCAGCGACTGTACGCCGGGGGAAAATTTCTTCGCTTCCGCGACCCGCGCGAGGTCGTCGACGAGGTGGAAGCGCACTACGAACGCTACCGGGACTGGGGGTTGCGGGTCATCTACTTCTACGACCTCAATTTCCTCGTGAACCCGCGCTGGCTGCGAGAGTTCACCGACGAATACAAGAGGCGCGGACTGCACGAGAAGCTGCGTTGGAGCGCCTACACGCGGGCAGATCACGTGAACAGCGATACCCTGGAGTCGCTGCGCGACAGCGGCTGCGTCAACCTCAGGGTCGGCATCGAGGCGGCCAATCCCTACATGCGCAACGTCCTGTACGAAAAGGATGTTCCGCAGGACGTACTCATCGACGCCATCCGCCGCATCAAGGAAATAGGGATCTCGGTTACCGGCTACTTCATGGCCGGTGGTCCGGGAGAACGTCCCGAGTGGTTGATGGAGTCGCTCGAACTGGTCAAGCGAGAGGGTGTCGAGTATCCGGTCTTCTTCCTCTACAAGCCTCTCGCCGGCACCGACATCCTCAATAGGGCCGACGAACTCGGGTCGCACCTGTTGGCCGACTCGATGAACGCAAACGCCGATTTTCTGCACGGCGTGAACATGACGCACGAACACATCGAAGCATGGCAACTCAAGGCGTACATTCAGCTCACGCAGATCGTTTTCGGGCCGAAGCTGGTTTGGGCCCAGGCGCGGCGCACCGGCTGGCGCTATCTGCCGCGACTGGTCAAGTACATGACGAAGGCGATCCGCGCGGGGTTCTCTCCGTATGGAGCGCTGACCTTCTTCATCTTCTACGGCTACGATCACTTCCTCGAGCCGCTGCAGATAAAGGCCGAGCCGAAGCCGGGACTCCGCTGGCGGGCGCTGATGGCGTTGACGCGACAGTGGATGAGACACTCCGGCGCGCCCGAACCTGAAATCAAACCGGTCGTATCGAGGCCCATCTGGGCGGGCGTAGACCTGCCGGAAGCGCCGAGTAGCGAATCGGCCGCATAAGCGTGGGGTCGACATACCGCCGGGTTTCGGCCGCTGATGATGCGGACCGGGATCAGGGTCGCCACAGCCGAACGGATCGCGATTTCCGAATGTTGTGGTCGTGCGTTGCGAGCGGGAGATCGTGGGTCTGCGCAGTGGCTACGATCAGTCGATCCACCGGATCTGCGTGGAAGCGAGCCGGGAGCCGCTCGATCTCGAGCACTACCTCGATATCAGGCGGTAGCAGCGATACGGTTTCAGGCGACGATGCGAGCCGAAGCCACGGCTCAGATGTACAGGGCGGTTGGAAGCGTCCCTTCATGGCAAGCATCTGAGCCTCCCAGAGACTGATCGCGCTCAAGTACGGACGCTCGTCATCGGGGAGGCTGTTCAACGCCCGTCGCGTCTGCGCGGTAAGCCCCCCGGCTCCGGTCAGCCACAAGATCCAGACGTGCGTAACGAGGATCGGTCTCAACGAAGGGCATCGAATTCGCCCTCCACTAGTGTCCTGAGTCGGAAGTTCGTTGCATGAGTCGGCGAGCAATTGGCGCCTGTGCCAAGGCGCTCCTAGCACCGAAGCACTTACCTACCGTCTTCGCCTCCTACCTCCGCTCGACTCTACCCGCACGTAAAACTCAAATTGATGGGCAAAGCATGAGCTTGACTGGGCCGTTCTAGGCCCCGTACAAGAGCCTATGGCCGTGGAGCTGAGAAGAGACACGGAGCAGCGGCTCCGGGAAGAGGTCGACTCCGGACAGTTCGGCTCGGTCGATGAAGTCGTGGACGAGGGATTGCGGCTCATCAAAGCCCGCCGAGCGTTCCAACGGGCCGTCGAAGAGGGCGAACGCGCACTTTCGAGAGGGGATAAGGTAACGCCGGAGGAATCGCGCGCCAGGATTGCCAAGGTCGCCGCCCGCTAGATAGCTACCTCCATGGGAGTGATAACCATTGGCCACTAAAGTCTTCGCTTTGATTGCTCTCGCCTCGATGCTCGGGGCGTGTGCGACACGTGAGGTCCCGGCATACTCCGGGCAGCGAAGGCCTCGCGACCAGATCGCCGTCATCGCAGGCCATATGAGGAAGCCGTTCGCGTTCTCCGAGAGCATGAACATATTGATCGTGAAGGTCGATGGAATCCCGCTCGAACCGCCACGCTACGGACAAGATGTCGAAATCCTCCCCGGGGCACATTTCATCGAAGTGAGCGGCTCAGGTGGTGACTTCTATTCGGTCGAGAATCAGCTGGTGCTAATCGACGCTGCACCTGGCGCACGCTATGAAATCCGCAGCTCGCAAGAACGCGATGATGGAATCTTCTCAATCACCGGCAGGTGGAAAGCCTCCGTCGTCGAGATCAAGACGCCATAACTATGTATGTTCATTCGAGCCTGAAGAGCCTGCGCAGGTACGGGTGAATTGAGTGATTGAGTCGCGAGCGACGATCGTCGATTCGTTAGTGTGCTACTGAGGCGACAACCCCGGGGGCGCCGGAAAAGCACGTGGCATAACGGGCTCAACCGGCTCCGGCCAAATTCATGAACACGTGAGCTACCTCGCTCGGCGATCCTGGCCCCGAACCGGCCATATCCTCTTCAGGGCATTTTCCGGCAACGGAAATGCCATCACCCCGGTATCGACTACGATCGGCCATTGGTTGCAATCCGTCGGCTCTTCCCCCTGTACCGGATCCGCGTAGTACCTATCGATGACAAACTTGCCTTCGCTTCGGTGCGTAAGCGTCCCGGACCAGTAGGCCGTATCTCGAGCATTCGTGAAAGGTACTTCCGCTCGCCGGCGGGCGCTCCGATATTCGTGGCCTCCGTGCTGACCGATGCCATAGAGCAGAACCTTGCCGAGCTCTTCGCCACGTGAGATCGGTCTCCACAGACCCGTGAGAAACGTAGCCAATTCGTCGCTCGTCGGTAGCCTCCAGTCAGTATGACCAAAGTTCTCGACTTCCCCTCGGTTCATTCGCTCGATGTATGAGAGTGCCTCCCGCCAGCTCAACCCCGCCCAAGGATCTGTCGCCCCGTAGAGGTCGGCATTCAAGGTCCAAACTAGCCCCGTCGAGCGGTCTGAAACGGTGCCATCCGAGTGCACATCGAAGCGCACGTGTTCCTGAGCAATGGACACGGAAGCCATCGCGAGCAAAATTGCGACGATTCGCAGCAAGCCAAGAGTGTAGGTCGTCGCCTGTTCTCCGAAACGATATGGCCGCGAGGCTGAGTACTTCACCGGCATAATTTTATCGCACTTCGAATACCAACGATCAAAAGCCTGCGCGCAGGGCCCGGTCGTCTGACACGGGGCGCGAGGTATGAATCGCGCGCGAGCTTTGTGTCGAAAATCGAGGCGTCCGAGATCGAAAGATCTCCACCCATCGGAAGCGCGAGCGAGCAGCAGTATGACCCCGTCGTCAAGGGCGGACATTCGCGTCGCTACGGTCCAACTGAGGTTGTCCCGATTGGGTGGACACCATTGTTGCGGCGTTTCGGAATGGGAGCTTATGAGCATCTCGTACTCCCGAGGTGTTCGAAACTCGATGGACGAGTAGTTGCGCTGGTGACACCAGCCGCGTCCTGCGAGATCAGCGGAGCTGTTCCGGGTCCTCCAACAACAGCGCCGTGCAGCCCTCGGGCGCGCTGATCGGATTGCAGCGCACCGGCATGCCGCCGGGCATCTGCACCTGGTAGTCTGTGCCGAAGTCGGGATCGGGCACCGGGTAGTCGGTGCTGACGAACTGGGCGCCGCTGGCGATGGCGATATCGCGACGCATGGTGTCGTCGTCGCGCGCCTCGCGCCCCTCCGGCGAGTCGGCGCGGGTTCGCACGATGAAGCCGTCGGCCACCAACTGTTGAATGAGGTCGAAATCGCCGATCGCGTTGTTCAACTTGACGAATCCCGCCTCGTCCTCGCCCGGGCCCGAGCTGGTGAACAACACCCGGCCGCGCAGTGACGGGTGGCCGTCGATGTACGCCTCTTTCTTGGCGCCGCCGTTGTCGAGTGCGAACAGTACCTTGCCGCGCGCGTCGCGCAGACTCGGCCAACCGTCGGTGAGTACCGCCTCCTCCAGCGTCGCGCGACTGCCGCGCACGTCGTCCGGGGTGATCAACTGCTCCGGCGGAAAGACCGAGCGAATCTCGCCGTCGAGCAGATCGAGCTCGGCAGCGCCGATCGGCGGCGGCACGAGGAATCCCAGATTGAGCGGGTCCTCGATGGCGCCGTCTTTCGCCTCAATGAGGATGGTGATCGGTACATGGTGCGGATGCGCGTCCGACCACTCCTTCACCTCGACGAGACATTCGATCAGCGTCTGGCAGGTCGTTTCGAAGTCGATCTCCTGCACGTGAAACACCTTGTACCCCGGCAGGTCGAGTCCCGGGATGCTCGCCATCGGATCGCCGGAGGCGATCTGCAAACCGATTGGGCTCTCGTATAGGCCACCGTCCGGGTCGTAGAAAATGTCGAGCTCGATCTGGCGCACACCCTGCTCGGAGAACTGCTCTTGCAGGGGCAGGTGCGTGTACTCGAACGATTCTGCGAGCGCCTGTAAGAATTCGGCCAGCAGGTCGAACAGCGCCGGCTCCGGTTGCACGTGATAGCTGTTGTGACTGCCCACCACCTGCATGTGGTTGAGCCGTAGGTCGAGCCCGTCGTCGTCCGATCCGCACGCGGCCACCGTCAACGTCAGCAACAGTGCCGGCCCGCTCGTCCATCGCAACATGGTAACCCCCTTTTCGAGCGCCAATGTCTCGCAATCCCACCGCCCGATTGCAACGGCGTTGCGCAGAAGATGAGAAGAGCGGCGTAGCCGACCGAATAGGTTGCCTTCGGCGGCATTCAATCCCCCTCACCTCGTCCTCTCCCAGCCCCCCTTCGCCAAGGCTTCGGGGCGCAAGCCGGGAGAGGAAGCCTGGCTTTCCCGGTGTCCTTCACAAAGGCTCCGTGGCCCTTCACACGGTCGTGAACTGGACCTTTCCGGGGCCGCTGTTTCGTGCCAAGCGAGTCGGCATGGATGAATTTGCCGTCACCGACCGGACCCGCGTGCGACGCCTGCCCCAGCGCGCACACTACGACAGAGAATCCGTCTACCGAATTCTCGACGAAGCGCTCGTCGCACACGTCGGCTTCGTTGCCGCCGCGCAACCCGTCGTGTTGCCGATGGCATTCGTCCGCGTCGACGACTCGGTCTTCCTGCACGGGTCGACCAAGGCGAAGATGCTCGAGGAGGTCAGCGCCGGCGCGCCGGTGTGCATCACCGCCACCCTGGTCGACGATCTGGTTCTCGCCCGATCCGCGTTTCATCACTCGATGAACTACCGATCGGTAGCGATCCTCGGCAGCGGTCGCGCCGTCGACGACGCGCGCGCGCTGATGGCCTTGGAAGCGCTGACCGAGAAACTCACTCCCGGGCGCTGGTCGCAGATCCGGCTACCCAACGATCAGGAGATGAAGGCAACGCGGGTCGTCGAAATCCCGCTCACCGAAGTCTCGGCGAAGATACGCAGCGGCGGCCCGATCGATGACGCCGAGGACATGGACCTCGACGTCTGGGCCGGCTGCGTGCCAGTCCGCACGGTGTACGGCACCGCGGTCGCCGACCCACAGCTGAAAGGCGGCGTCGCACTCCCAGAGCACGTGCGCCGCCTGTCAAAGGCTTGAACCAAGCGCCTTTCACCGCGGAGACACGGTAGCACCGAGGTACCGGGACAGAGTCCCTTCTCCCGGATGGGAGAAGGTTAGGATGAGGGGGACAAGACGAGCGGCGCAGCCGAACAAATGGGAAGCCTTCGGCGCCATTCAATCCCCCTCACCTCAATCCTCTCCCGGCCGGGAGAGGAAGCCAGGTTTCCCCGCGCTCGCAGGTTTCCTCTCCGTGCCTCCGCAGTGGAGTATCTCCGAGGCACTCAAGTCAGCGCTTCTTCGCGGCGCTCTTTCTTACAGCGCCGACGCCCTTCTTCGGTTCCTTCGCCCGCACGGTGAGAACCGGACATTTCGCCGAGCGCACGATCTTCTCAGCGACACTTCCCAACAATAGGTGCGTGACACCACTGCGCCCGTGCGTGCCCATGACGATCAGATCACAGTTCTTCGCTTCGGCAGTCTTGAGGATGACGTCCTGAGGGATACCCGTCTCGACCAGACCAGTGGCGGCGATCCCCTTTTTCTGCAAGCGGCCCAGCATCTTCTCCATTGCCGACTTCGCAGCTCGACGCTGCTCCTCGACCAGGTGCGGCACGTTGATCTCAGGGCCGAACATGGTTCCGGCAAAGTACACCGGTTCGACCGCGTGCAGGATCACGACCGATGCCCCCAACTGCCCGGCGAGACTAGTCGCCTCGTCGAGGGACTGGTGTGAAACCTCCGAAAAGTCGACCGGCGCCAGGATGCGCTTCACTTTCATGACAACCCCTTTCTCAATGAATCTCTTTGCGGCGATTTCCCCGCAAGCGGCATGCCGAATGCACGACGGTCCCGTACTTTCGAATTTCCGCAATATCTCTTCCCGTTCGGGTACTACGCCGTGCGAAATGTCTCAATCCGGAGAGTGTCGGATGAGTCGTTTACCGCCTGCCGACACATTTGTTCCATTGGCGACGTGTTGCCTCCGCGATTCCGTCCGATTTAGCGACCGTTACACGGCTGGTGTGAAACTTGGACTGGTTGTGGCAAGATTTGCGGTGGCACCGACATCCCATTGGGCACGGAGGCCGATACCGCACCGGGGCATGAGGAAGGACGCATGGCAAAGGGAGGTATCGGAGCATCTGTCGCCCTGCTCATCGCTCTCGGCGCCGCGCCGACCGCCGCACTTGGCCCCGATGTATCTCCAGGGTTCCCCAACGTACCGCAGACGCCCGGAACGATCCTCAGCGGACTCAACGCACCGCAGCAGGGGCGCACTGCGATCATCGCCTACCACAACGGGGTGTTGTTCACCGTCCCCGAAGTGCCGGCGAGCCAACCCGGCGCGGACTTCATCGTCCGCACCTGGGACATCTCCAACCCGGCACAGCCGACGGTGCGCAACACCTGGGGCATCACGCCGATGCCGATCAACGCGCACGGCTATTTCAAGAGTGGACCGTACCTGGTGTTGGGCTCCAACTGGCCTCCCGGCGGCGAGTGGTCGTTCGTCCCCGGCCCCACTCCCTCGTCGGTCCAGCGCACCGCCTTCCCCGGCCTCACCTGCGCCGGTGCACGCGGCTGCCTCTTCGGCCCGTGGTTCGTCGGGCAGACGTACTGGAGTTATGGCGCGGTCAGCGGCAACGCCGAAATCTACCTCGACTGGAATCTACTTTCGTCATGGGATCACCTCGGCAGCACCGGCGTCATCGGCCATCCGTTTCTCCTCGGCGATCTGCTGATCTTCGCCTCCGACCAGAGCCGCACAGGAGTCGCGACCTACGACGTCAGCGATCCGCGTAATCCGGTTCTGCTCGATGTCCTCACCACCGGCGGTCCCGGCGGCTACTGGCCGGAGATCTGGGGCAACGACGGCGAACTGTATATCGTCTTTCCCTACCGCACCGGCGGCAACGGCTTCCGCGTCGTCGACGCCACCGACCCCGCCAACCTGCGCTTCGTCACCGACCGCCCGCTGTCCGGCGCCGAGTCGATGTACATCCAGTTCCAGGACGAGTTCGCCTTCATGGGCAGCCACAAGGTCGACATGCGTACGTTCGAGTCGGTGGTGTTCTTCGATCCGAACAGCGAGCGGCCGAATCAACCCGGTACGTTCGGTATCGACACCAGCCAGTTCGCCCTGCCGCTCGGTAACCTATTGGTCACCGGCGGCGTCGGCGCCAACGAGGGCATGGCCATCTGGGCGCACCAGGCCGAGCCGGACACGCGCGGGCCGTCGGTCGGCTACCACATACCGCAGGCGGGTCGGACCAACTACCCGACCGGTGCGCCAATTTCGCTGCTGATCCACGAAACGCTGGAGTCGTTCACCATCGTCAACGGCGAGACGTTCATCGTCCGCCCGGTCGGCGGCGCGGCAATCGCAGGCCGCCTCTCCTTCGCCTTCGACGACGTCCTCACCTTCGTCCCCAACCAGCCGCTGCAGGCCGACACCAGCTACGAAGTCGTCCTGCCGGAGGGCGGCATCAAGGACGCAGCGGGCAATGGCATGGTCGGCTACTCGTTCACCTTCTCCACCGGGGCAACACTCGGCGGCAACGCGCCGCCGACGGTCCACTCCTTGACGGCATCGACATACCCGGTGCCGCCCGGCGGCGCGGTGACCCTGACTGCAGATGCCAGCGACGATGATGATGATCCGCTCGAGTACCGCTTCGACTTCGGCGACGGCTCTGCCAAGACCGCGTGGTCGTCGAACAACGCGGTGACGACCAGCTACGCGCAATCCGGCCATTTCCGTGCCAGCGTGCAGGTCCGCGACCCGTCCGGTTCGATTGCCAGCGGCACGCACACGCTGACCGTCGTCACGCCGCCCTCCGGCCCCGCGCCGACGAACAGTTCCGCCATCGCCTGCATCGCCGCGGCGCGTCGAGTCTGGGTGGTCGACCCCGATAACGACGCGCTGGTCGCCATCGACACCGACACGCTCAACCGCGTACTGGAAGTCGAAGTATGCGACGATCCGCGCAGTGTCGCGCTGTCGTCGACAAACCAGCTGTGGATCACCTGTCACGGCGACGACACGGTGCGGGTACTCGATGCGAGCGGCGGTCCAGTGCAAACGATCGCCACCGGCCACGGCAGCGCGCCGCTCGGCGTCGCCGTCGATCCGGCCGGCACCACCGCCTTCGTCACCCTCGAGGGAGGCGGCCGCCTGCTGCGTTTCGACACCCAGTCGCGGCAACAGACCGGCAGCCTCGAGCTCGGGCCGACGCCGTACGCACTGGCGGTCAACGGCAACGGCAGCCGTGTCTACGTTACCCGCTTCATCTCGCCGCGGAACCGCGCCGAGGTGTGGGAGGTCGATGCCGCCCTCCTCGCCGTCGTCCGTACGATCGTCATTCCCAAGTTCGGCGGCGACGCCAACTTCGACTCTACCGCCGCCGGTCGAGGCGTCGCCAACTACTTGGCCGGTATCACCATCGCCCCGGACGGAGAGAGCGCATGGGTCGCGTCGACCAAGACCAACAGCGAGCGCGGGCTGCTGTTCGGCCCCGATCTCGACCAGGACAATACCGTGCGCAACATCGTAACGCAGATCGACCTGCCGACCGGCCGCTTCACCCGCGCCATCGACATCGACAACAGTGACTCGGCCCGCGCCGTCGCCTTTTCCCCGCTCGGCGATTACCTGGCGGTGACCTTGCAGGGAAACGACGAGACCGTGATCTTCGACGCGCTGCGCATGGGCCCGTCGAACGGCCTCGGCAGTTTCGTCACCCGGCT
This sequence comes from Thermodesulfobacteriota bacterium, assembly GCA_041743795.1. Lineage (GTDB taxonomy): Bacteria > Desulfobacterota > Binatia > HRBIN30 > CADEER01 > CADEER01. The sequence goes on from JBGTMF010000289.1 coordinate 9,880, forward strand.
CGGCGCCGGTCGCGCGCCACAGTCGATCTGTATCGATGCGGCGACGAACCGCAGTTTCGTCATGAACTTACTCTCGCGCAATGTGACGGTACAGGAGACCGACGCTCTCTTCCGCGACGGCGATATCGCCGTCGCGGAGGAAACGGTCGCCACCGTTACCGGCGAATCGCTCGCCGCCGATGTTCTGCGCGGCAAGCAGGTCTTCTACAACGCCAGCGATCCGCGCATGAGCGCCGAGGGTTATATCAGTTGCGCCACCTGCCACGTCGACGGTGGTGACGACGGCCGGGTGTGGGACTTCACGGGTCGCGGCGAGGGGTTGCGCAATACCACCACACTGCGCGGCCGCGCCGGCACCGGCCACGGCAACGTGCACTGGAGCGCCAACTTCGACGAAATCCAGGACTTCGAGAACGACATCCGTAACAACTTCGGCGGCAGCGGGTTCCTCAGCGACTCCGACTTCGCCGCCACCAGTCATCCCCTGGGTGCGGCGAAGGCCGGGCTCTCGGCTGACCTCGATGCGCTGGCCGCGTACGTCACCTCGCTCGGGTCGGAGACGGTGCCGCGTTCGCCATGGCGCCAGGCCGATGGCAGCAT
>JBGTMF010000290.1:0-1920 GCA_041743795.1 Thermodesulfobacteriota bacterium
CTCGCCGCCTGCCGCCGCCGCGGCGTCACCACGGTCGGGCTGACCGGCGGATCCGGCGGCGTGCTCGCCGAGAAGGTCGACCATCTCCTGCTGGTAGATGGAACGACCGAGACGGCGCGGATCCAGGAGACGCATATCGTCATCGGCCACGTGATCTGCGAACTCGTCGAGAACGAGTTGGCCAAGCGTGCGAAGGCACGGGCGAAGTCGCGGCGATGAAGTCTCGCAAGCAAGCGATGGCGCCGATCGCGATGGATCGGGTGAAGACCTACCCGCTGCGACGCCGCACCAGCAAGGTGGCGGCAGCCGCACTCGGCAGCGTGCCGCGGGCCGGCATGAAATTCGCCGACTTTCTCGACGGGCTGCCCGATATCCTCGCCGCCGCCGATCTCAGAGAGGTGGCGGCGGCGATTGCCGATCGCCACGGGCGCGGCCGTGTGGTGGCACTCGGCATGGGCGCGCATCCGATCAAGGTCGGACTCAGCCCGCTGATCATCGAATTGATGAAGCGCGGTATCGTATCGGCCGTCGCCATGAACGGCGCCTGCATCGTCCACGACTTCGAACTCGCCTTCCACGGCGCGACTTCGGAAGACGTAGCCGCAACGCTCGATTCGGGTGATTTCGGCATGGCGCGGGAGACGGGTGAGTTCCTCAACCGCGCCATCGCCGCGCACGGCGATGGCGGGCTCGGCCGCGCCGTAGGCGAGGCCATCGTCGCGGCTCGCCTGCCGCATAGCGACCTCAGTATTCTCGCAGCCGGAGCGCGTATGGGCATTCCGGTAACGGTCCACGTCGCCATCGGCACGGACATCATCCACATGCACCCTAGCGCCGACGGAGCGGCGATCGGTTCCGCAAGCATGTATGACTTCCGCCTGCTCACCGGCGTGGCCGGCGCTCTGCACCGCGGCGTCTTCGTCAACCTCGGCTCGGCAGTCATCATTCCCGAGGTCTTCCTCAAGGCGCTCAACCTGGCTCGCAACGTCGGCCATCGCGTCGACCAACTCGTCACCGTCGACATGGACTTCATGCGACACTATCGACCGGGCGTGAACATCGTCCAGAGACCAACGCAAACCGGTGGTCGGGGCTACCGCCTGACCGGTCACCACGAGATCATGTTTCCCCTGCTCTGCGCAGCCGTCTTCGAGCGCCTGCGGGCGCCGGCGCGAGCGGAGCACAAGCCCGCCGGACGAGCCCCCTCCCGCAAACGGAGTCGATGATGCGAATCGGCCGCTACGACAACCCGCACAAGTGCGTTACGTTCGCGGCGATCGATTCATCGGTGCGCACCGAACCAGTCGCTCTCGAAGCAGTCGACGGCGGCCTCGGTTCGGCGATCCTCTACCAACGCGGCCCATGTAAGACCGTCGTCTGCTTCATGCATCCGCAAGCGGACATGAGCCGGCACTATGCGATTCCGGCGCTGCTCGAGGCCGGCTACGCAGCCTTCGGCCAGAACAGTCGCTACGTCAACAACGACACCCATTGTATTCACGAACTCCTCCTGCTCGATGTCGCCGCGGGGCAGCGCTTCCTGCGCGGGCGCGGCTATGAGAACGTCGTACTCGTCGGCAACAGCGGCGGCGGCTCCCTGTTCGCGTTCTACCAAGCGCAGGCGGAGACGGCGCCGCCCGCACGCCTCAGAGAAACCCCGGCCGGCGACGCGCTCGACCTCAACGCACACGATCTGCCGTCCGCCGACGCCTATGTCATGCTCGCCGCTCATCTCGGCGAAGGGCAGATTCTCATGCACATGATCGATGCGTCGGTCACCGACGAGGGAGATCCGCTGTCGTGCGAGGCCGCACTCGACCCCTATGCGGCGGACAACGGTTACCGCTCGCCGCCGCAGTCGAGCCGCTACAGCGCCGAGTTCGTCGGCCGTTACCGCGGCGCCCAACGCGACCGCGTCGC
>JBGTMF010000291.1:0-14407 GCA_041743795.1 Thermodesulfobacteriota bacterium
GCCTCGTGCGCGACGGCATGCGCGCCGGCGCGCTCGGCTTCTCGACATCGCGCACCATCCTGCACCGCGCCGTCGACGGCGAGTTGGTGCCCGGCACCACCGCCGATCGCGAAGAAGTCATGGGCATCGGTCGCGCCCTCGGTGAAGTCGGCTACGGGGTCTTCGAAGTCGCCAGCGATCTCGCCCCGGAAGGCGAGGAATTGCAGTGGATGAGCGACCTCGGCAAGGAGACCGGCCTGCCTGTGTCGTTTGCATGCTTGCAGAACCCGATGGACCCCGACCAGTGGCGCCGTTTGCTCCAGGCGTGCGAGAAGGACGCCGCCGAAGGCGGCAAGCTGACGCCACAGGTGGCGCAACGTCCGGCCGGACTGCTGCTCGGCTTCGACAGCACGTTTCATCCGTTCGCGCTGCACCCCACCTACGCGCCGTACGCGATGATGCCGTCGCGCCAACGCCTGGTCGAACTCGCCAAGCCGGAAGTACGCGCGACAATCGTCGGCTCGGAGCCCGACCCGGCAGCCATGGTCGGCATGGCGGCGCTGATCGTCGCCGCCCACCACATGATGTTCCCGCTCGGCGATCCGCCCGATTATGAGCCCGGCCCGGAGAAGAGCGTCGCCGCCATCGCCGCGCGCGCCGGTAAAACTCCGCAGGAAGTCATCTACGATATCATGATGGAGAACGACGGCACCGGCTTCGTCTACATGCCGCTGCTCGGCTACGCCAACGGCGACCTCGAGGCGATCCGCGAGATGATGATGCACCCGCAAGCCATCTTCAGCCTCTCCGACGGCGGCGCCCACTGCGGCATCATCTGTGACGCCAGCATCCCGACGTATCTCCTGACCCACTGGGTGCGCGATCGCAGCCGCGGTGATCGCATCCCGCTCGAAGAGATCGTCGAACGGCAAACGCGCCGCACCGCGGCGTTCTACGGCATGAAGGACCGCGGCGTCCTCGCCCCGGGAATGAAGGCCGATATCAACGTCATCGACTTCGACCGCCTGCACTTGCACGCGCCCGAAATGGTACGCGACCTGCCGGCCAGCGGCCGCCGCCTGGTGCAGAAGGTCGACGGCTACCGCTACACGATCTGCGGCGGCCAGGTTACATACGAGAACGGCGAGCCGACCGGCGCCCTCCCCGGCAAATTGGTACGCGGTCCACAGCCCGCTCCGGCGCAGTAACGGACATCGAAGCAGAGGCGCACAGGAGAGCACAAACAATCGCAGAATGAATCCCGTTACCGCCGATTTCGCTGATCTCGATCTCGACGAGGTTCGCAAGCGGCAAGGTTATCGGGCAGAGCCGCGATTCTTCCTCGGCGATCGAGACATCGAGGGCCTGGGCCATAGTTGAGTATCCAAGAGCCGCCAGTTCCCGCGCCAGTGCGCGGGAGGCGCGCCAACCCTCGGCTCGCCGACCGTACGGAAACGCGACGGGTGGGCTGCAAGCCGGAGCCGAGCGAAAACAAGAGGGATCACCGCGAGAGGTCAGCTGCTGGACGGCATCAAACTCCGCGGGGATCCCCCTGCTCCGTACACCCATTGCACAGCGCGACGCCGATCGTACTCGCTCTTCCAATGGCATCGCCTTTCCCATCATCACACTAGCGTGAACTCGTTAGGCACAATGTGAACCCCTACTGTGTCGAACTCCCAGACCACCGGGTGACTCGGATCGGGACGGTAGACACAGCGGGCTCCCGTCTTGACGTTTCTTCGGAGATGACCTTCGAGGTACGGATCGACCGGCGCTACCGAATCGAGAACTTTCACGAGTGCTTTCCGGATACGAACTCGCACCTTATCAGTCGGGCCTGATGTGCCGCAGGATTCTCCCCGGTAACCGTGTTCCTCAGCGAGGTGTTGTTCCAACTCTTCAAGCTCGGTGCACAGCTCGCTAGCGAGTTCAAAGTCGTTGTTCGTGTTCGCTTTCTCGATTTGGCTTTTGAGGTTCGCACGCCTGGCTTTGATGCGATGAAGCCCGGTCGCGTCGAACAGCGGTTCAGCGAAAGTGGAGCCGTGCAGGCCATCCGGGCCGTCTCCCTTGGCCGCCGCCCAGATCGATGAATCGGGGGCCGGGCCGTTCACCAACTGATTCAACAGGAGGACGTGAAATTCGACGTCCGGCTGGCGCAGCAAGAACAGCAGATACTTCAACCCCTTCAAATCTCCGAGCCTGGTTATCTGGTCGCCGCGAATGAACGTCCAAAAGTGGCCCTCCCGCCGCAGGTGAATGATGGTTTCCGACTGAGTAAGGGTACGTACCCGATTAGAGACCGGCATCTGCACCGCGCCGTGCGATCGGCCGTTGGTCGAACGATCGTTCCGGGGACGGATCGCGGGCGGCGGTTGCGCACTGCGTTCGAGCATCGCGCGCGCGCGGTCGGCCAGGACCGGCATGTCGAGCGACTTACAAGTCTCCAACGATTGCTCCAGCAACTCGCGCGGTGCCGAGCCATACCCACCCTGGTCGACCTGCAGTTCCGCGTACGCGAGCTGGGTTCGTGCGAGAAACTGCTTCATTCCCAGCCGTGTGCTGAGTTCGATCGCGTCCTCGAAATGGCGGCGTGCGCCGTCGGCGTCTTCCATCGTCGCGGAGAGGAGCCCGAGATAATGAGACGCCGGACCATAACAGGCGACCGGCACGAGAACGATCAAACGGTGCTGGAAGGGCAGCAGCATCTGGTAGAGTTGCGCGGCTCGCTGCGCGTCGCCGAGGAACCCGCAAGCTTCCGTGAGATAGGCGAGGCTCATGGCCGACGCGACGTTGCGCGGAAGTCCCGCGAAGTCGTCGACAGCGATGCGTTCGAACTCGGAGCGCGTGGCATCTCCCATGCCCTGGGCGGCGAATGTTTGCGCCCTGGCCACGTGGATCGTGCTGGTCAGCAGCGGATGGTTCTCGCCGGTACGCCGCACAATCTGCATACGCTGCTGAAAGTCCCCTCGCAGCCAACAGAGGTGCGCCAACTGAACGTCGTGGAACAGCGCGGCGTTCGCGCTCTGCGCCTTCTCTCCCAGCTCGCGAGCATTGTGCGCGAGGCCGACGACATCGGGCAATCGACCTTCCGCCAGCGCGACACAAACCCGCGTCGAGGCGACGAGCCAGTGGTTGTATGGCTGACGCAGATCGAGGGCGAGGCGCGCGCACGTCGCGAGTTCCCTGTGAACGGACGCAATGTCGGCGAGCTCGAGCATCGCGAGACAACGGAAGAGGTGTCCGTCGAACTCCATTGCCAAGTCGCTGGCGATCATGGCCAGAGCGAGGATCTCGTCGGCCAGCTCGAGGCGACTCTCGACCTTCTCCGGAGTCCAGAGTGCCCAGTGCATGTTCTTGAGCACGGCCGCCAGAGCGTTGGGGTCGCCTGAGCGACGTGCCATCTCGACCGACTGCAGCGCCAATCTGTCGCGGCGCGTGTGCTCCTCCGAGAACGTGATCTCCTCGGCGAGCCGTCCCAGGAGGCGCGCGTGCAACCCGCTCTCCCCAGCTCCCAGGAGGTCCAGGGCCTCTTCGAGAATGCGGACGACACTGTGGTCACAGGCCACGGCGCCAAATCCCTGCAATCGACCTGCGTATGCCAACGCGGCGCGTGCAAAATCTTCGGCCCGGCCCCTTTCATGGCTGATCTCGGCGGCGACGACCGCGACCCGGCGAGCCTGGCCGCTCTCGCCCGCACGCCACCAGCACTCGCTCGCTTTGAGGAGAACTTCGAGCCGCACCACCATTTCCGAGCCGCCGCTTGGAGGGAGTGCCTCCAACGCGGTTTCATAGTGGCGTGCCGCTTGTTCGTGCGCCAGAAGGTTTTCAGCCCTCGTCGCCGCGCGCAGGGCGTAGTGATGGGCTTTTGCCCGCGCGTCGGGGTCGGTGGCGCGGAGGAAATGGTAGGTGAGCGCCGACACGTGGAGGCCAAGTTCGCTCGAGTACGTCGACTCCAGATACTCGCCGTATCGGCGATGAAGGTCCGCGCGGACCGCCGCCGGAAGACCCTCGTGTAGAAAGCTCTGCACCAACGCCTGACGGAACGAGCAGCTCCCCACCGGACGGCGTGCGCGCGTTACCAGGCGGGCTTCAACCGCCTCGTCGATCAGCTCGCTGATCGCCTCGACCGGCCGACCGGCGAGATGCGCGACGGCATCCGCCTCGAACTGGCGGCCGATCAGAGCCGCGATCGCCAGCGCGTGCCGGCATCGTTCCGAGACATGGGCCATCCGACGCTCGAGGATTTCGCGCGCGCCGGCCGGAAGGGGAATCTGTTTGAGACTGGGCCGCGCGGTCCACCGACGGCCATCGTGGTAGAGGATCCCCTCGTCGAGCAGAAGGCGCAGCGTCTCTTCGATGAAGAACGGATTCCCGTCGGTCCGCCCGTAGATGGCGCGAACGAAGGTCTCCGGCACCGTCTGCTCCGAGATCAGCGAGATCAGTTCGGCAACCTCGGAAATGCTGAGCCCCTCCAATCGAAGAGAGCTGTTCTCCCGCCGCAACTCCGCGACCGTATCGCCGGCGACTTCGTTGCCCGTGAGATCGAGATAGCGGTACGCGCAAAGGACCAACATCGAAGCGTTGCCCAACTCGCGGCCGAGGAACTGCAAGAGCAACAGCGACGAGCGATCCGCCCAGTGGATGTCGTCGAGGACGATCAGAGTTGGCCGGCGCCGCGCTTGATTGATCAAGAACGACGTCACGCCGTCGAAGAGCTGAAACAATGTGGACTCTTCCGAGCCGCCCGTGTGCCAGGACTGGGCGCCGCGCCGCTCGGCCAGGTCGGGAATGAGCTGGGCGACTGCCGCGCCACCGGCACCGAGATCGCTCTGCAACTCTTCGGCGGTGCTGTCTTGCAGTGCCGCACGGAGAACCTGGATCCACAGCCAGTACGGAGGCGCACCCTCCTGGTGATGACAGCGTCCCCACAGCACGCGCATGTCGCGGGTCGCCGCGTAATTACCGATGTGCTGCGCAAGCGTCGTCTTGCCGACGCCGGCTTCGCCTTCGATCAAGAACACGCCCCCGCGGCCGGTGAGACACCGATCGATGGCGTGGACCAGCGGGGTCCTCTCCGCGTCCCGGCCGACGAACACCCCATGAGCGAGCCGCCGCGTGGCGCGCGCCAGCTCTCCTCTCCCCACCAGATCCCGTACCGCAACGACCAGTCGCTCGACGAAGCCCTCGCTCTTGACGATCACAACGACGCCCTTCAACGCGGCGGCGGGGATCTCCGCGGCCTCGGGCGCGACGAGGACGACGACGGGCAGATCGGCGCGGTGGACCTGGATGCGCCGCAAGATGTCGAGGACGCCGCAATCGGCCAGCGAGTCGTCCAAGAGCACACAGTCGACCGACTCGGCGCCAATTCGATCGAGAGCCATCGACGCACTCGAGACGATGACGATGGAGTACCCGTCCGGCTCTCGAATCGCTTCGGCGATCGTCTCTGCCGTCGCCGGATGGTTCGAGATGATCAGAGCCCGAGCCGCCATCACCGGCTCCTCGGTCCCAGCGCGGCTCGCTGGGGTCGCTGCGGCGACATACGCTCCGCGCCTGAACGGAATTGGCACCGCACGGTAAAGTACGACGAACTCATAACGGCCTCCCCCTCCGCTACGGAATTCATCTCTACCACGATTTACAACGACAATTGCAATCCAAATCTCTCGTACAAGGTTGTCAGGCTATTCCTGACGGCAAGGACTGTGCGACGATGGATTGGGCGCCCTCGCCACCAGCACTTCCTCCGCCACCGATCCTCCTCAAAGCCGCCGCGCGTATGCGCGAGTTTCTATCTTGAATCGCAACCCCGTTTTCCGACGGGCTGCGAGAACGGTCAGAAGCCGAAACAGGTGATCTCCGGATGGGTTTCCGCGTAGGTGCAGCTGTCGCGCAGCAGGCCCTCGCTCTGCGCGTGTACTTCGAACAGCGGTTGGCCCTTGCGCACTACGTCGCCGACGACGTGCAGTAGCCGCACGCCGGAGGCCGGATGCGCCGGAGCGCCGGCTCGCTTGGCGACACGGGCGATCTCCAGACAGTCGATCGCACTGATGCGACCGTCGTGCAGCGACGCGACCGTGGCACAGTACGGCGCCGCCGCTGGCAGTTCGCGGCGCCCCTGAGCATCGCGAATGCGCTCGAATGCCGCCGCCGCGGCACCGCTGTCGAGTGCTTCCAGAACCTTGCCGTAGCCGCTGCCAGCGGCAGCGCCGCCCACCATCTCCAGCGTGCGGGCGGCGAGGTATAGCGACTTCTCGCGCAAGTCGGCGGGTGCGTCCGGATCGCGTTGTAAGACAGCCAACACGTCCAACGCCTCCAGACGCGGGCCGATGCCGCGACCGATCGGCCCGCGGGCTTCTGTGACGACGATGTCGATGCTGAGGCCGATGCTGCCGGCGACGATGCGGAACAATTCGCCGAGCCGTTCGGCGTCGACCATGGAGCGAATCTTGGTCGTCGCGCCGACGGGGATGTCGATCAGCGCGTGCGTCGCCCCGGCGGTTTTCTTCTTCGACAGGATCGAGGCGACCATCTGCACTTCGGTATCGATCTCCATCGGGCGCTCGACGGTGATCAACATGTCGTCGGCCGGTGCCAGTTGCACGGCGCCGCCCCAAGCGATGCAACCGCCCACCTGCGACACCACCCGGCGCAGTTCGCTGGTGTCGAGGTCGACCTCGGCCAGCAGCGCCATGGTATCGGCGGTGCCCGCCGGACTAGTGATCGCACGCGACGAGGTCTTGGGAATGGTGACGCCGAGGGCGACGAGAATCGGCACGACGATCATCGTCGTGCGGTTGCCCGGAACGCCACCGATGCAGTGCTTGTCGGCGATCGGTCCGGGACCGAAGTCGATACTGTGGCCGGTGTCGATCATCGCCCGGGTCAGGGAGATCATTTCGTCGCGATCCAGTGTCTTGAGAGCGCAGGCGAGTACGAACATCGAAAGCTCGACCTTCGAATAGCGCCGCGCGACGACGTCGCGCAGGATGGCGCAAAAGTCTTCCTGGGTCAGACGGCGGCCGTTGAGCTTCTCGCGCACCAGGTCGACACTGCGTGGCGGCGGCGCCAGCGTCGCCTCCACCGCCGCCCCCTGCGCCAGGCCGAAGTCGCGGAACGCGTCGTCCGACAAGCCGATCTCGTCGGCGGCGACGATGCTGTCGCGACAGAAGTTGAGTACGCCGATCACCTCGCGCTCGACACCGTCGGCATCGAGGCCGACGACGTGCACGCGATCGAGCGGTCGGAACCCCAGATTGCCGGCGCGTACCGTCGCCTCGTGGATGAAGACGACGTGCTCACCGAGCGTGTCGATAGCCATCTGCTTGAGACGAAACATTTCCCCGCTCCTCGCCGTCGCCCGGGTAGCCGTTTTCATCGCCGCACCGACAGCGCGGCGGCGATTACGCCCGCCACGGAGAACGCGTTGCTGCGGTGGATTATCGTATCGCTGGAGAGAATGCGACGAACCCCAGCCCGGCGGATCCGCGCTTCGGCGCCGTTTGCGAAGATGGCGTGCACGACGAGCGCATCAACGGCACCGATCCCGGCACGGCGCAATTGGCGCGCGGCAACCGCCAATGTGACGCCGCTGCTGGCAATGTCGTCGACGATGACGGCGCGACGGACCGCCGGGATCTCCGGAAACTCGATCGTCACGCGGTGGTCGCCGTGACGCCGCTTGCGACCGACCACTCGCGGCAGTCCCGCACCGTCGGCGATCGCGTTCGTCCACGAAGTCGACTCGACGTCGGGTCCGACGACCAGCGCACCGGGCGCATGCCTCTCGATCCAGCGCCGGATCTCGCCAGCCGCCGACAGCGATCGCGCCCCGGGCCCCGCCACCTCGGCGAGACTTTCGACGCGGTGCAGGTGCGCCTCGACGGTGAGGACCGCATCGAACGCCCGCGCCAGAAGGCGACCTACCACGAGTTGCGAGTTCGGCTCTCCCGGAGCAAACACAGCGTCCTGACGCATGTAGCCGAGATATGGCGCGACCAGGGTCACCCGCGCGGCGCCGGCCCGACGCAGCGCGTCGGCGGCGAGCAATACCTCGACCAGTTTGCGGTTGGGATCGTCCAGGCCGCGTACCAGCACGGCGTGACGGGCCACCATCGCAGGAACGTGTACCAGGCTCTCCCCGTCGGGGAAGCGGTGCTCCGCAAGCGCCGAGCAGGTAACACCGACCGCCGCGGCGACCCGCTCGGCAAAGCGGAGGCTGTCGGCAAAGTGATAGACCCCTGTGTCGCGCCGATCCTCGAACAAACTCCTGCGTAGCGTGAGCGCACCCAAAAGCTACCTCTTCCGCTTGCCTTTCGCGTTGGTCTTCGACTTCGCTTCTACCTTCGACTTCGCTCCTGCCTTCGGCTTCGCTTCTGCCTTCGGTTTTGCCTTTGCCTTGGGTTTTGCGGTGGACTTCGGTTTCGGCGCCGGCGTCACGCTGGTCTCGGCCGGGGAGGTGATCGTGCAGCTTACCGAGTGGCCCGCCGCCTCGATCGCCAAGACGACGGTCTCGATGTCCTTGGTGACGATACGGGCGTGCAATTCGCGCGCGCGCCCCGTACCCTGGTCGCGCAGCCAGCGCACCTGCGAACGAGTCGCCTCGATGATCGCCCGCAGCGATTCGGCCGCCGCGCCCCGCTGCGGAACGACGACGATCCGATACGACGGTTCGGCAACCCCGGAGAACGCAACGAAGGCGTCGAGCACGTCGCTGGTGGTGATCAGTCCGACCAGGGTGGCATCGCGCACCACCGGCAGCGCGTTGATCTTCCACGACCGCAGCCGGTGCGCCGCCGCATCGACCGACTCAGACTCGGCGATCGTCTCGGGATCGTAGCTCATCACGTCGCCCACCCGCGCCGAATCGGCGCCGGCGGCGCGCAGGTCGCGGTCCGAGACGATGCCGATCAGCCGGCCGTGTTCGGTCACCGGCAACTGGCGGAACCGATGCTTCGCCAGCAACCGCTGTGCTTCCGCCAGCGAATCGGTGCGGCGCACCGTCACCGGCTTCTTCGTCATCCAATCCACGATCAACATTCCGCGCTCCTTCTAACCTTGATGTGACAATAAATCACGGCGCAAACCGCCATTGGCTCGCGCCATAGCACGCCATCTGTGGCCGTGCTCGCTTCTCCCAATCCTCATTTACAATGAAGTAAACTCCGGTCGCTCGAAGACTGCGCTCGACCACAGCTGGCATGCTCTGACGCGTTTTCGACGCGCGATTTATTGTCACATCAAGGCTAATTGTTCGCCGCCTCGAGTTGCCGGCGGGCGGCCGCTTCCACCCGCTCGACGATCGTCGACATCGGCGCCGACGAGGTGATGGCAACTCGACTCTGCTCTTCGTCAGCAGTGAACTCTTCGTACCGCTCGCGCTGCCCCAGGTACACACTCCAATCGGCGTCGGAGGCACCCCTACCCGATCGGACCCGTTGCTCGAGCCGGCGGCGAATCTCTCCCGCGTCGCAGCGGCATTCGACGAAGAGAACCGGCACCGAACACTCGCGCGCCAGCCGGTATACGGCCGCGCGGTCGACGCGTCGCTGAAACGTCGCGTCGACGATGACGCCGCTTCCGCGGGCGAGTTCCGCGCGCGCCAGTTCGAACATCGTCTCGTACGTTCGCCGACTCTGCTCGCCCGCGTAGAGATACGCCTTTGCCGACGCCGGCGCAGGTCGATCGGTAGCGTGTCCGGTCAGTCGCTTGCGCACGACGTCGGAGTTGACGTGGGCGAAGCCCGTGCGCTGCTGTAACGCCTGCGCCACCGTAGTCTTGCCGCTGCCGCTGAGACCGCCGACGGCGAGCAACAGCGGCGAGTATGCCCAACTGTATCGGTAGGCCTGCGCGAAGTGCCGCCGCGCGCTCTCCGCCGCCCGCTCCCGGTCGGCGGCGGCGACCTCGTCTTCGCCGCTGGTCAGGCTCTCTACCTTGCCGCGAATGTACGCGAAATAACATTGGTAGAATGGCACCAAGAAGGCGAGGTCCGAGTCCGAGGCCAGGCTCGCGTAGCGTTCGACCAGGCGCTGCGCCAATTCGACATGCCCGAGGGACTCGATATCCATCGCCAGAAACGCCACTTCCGCGGCGACATCGCGGCAGCGCAGATGCACGTCGAACTCGATACAATCGATGATCTGTAGCCCGTCGGAAAAGCACAAGTGCTCGGCGCGCAAGTCGCCATGTCCTTCGCGGATGCGCTGCGCCGCCTGGCGGGCGCGCAAAAGTGGTGCGTGCGTCGCGACGAACTCTTTGCAAAAGACCTGGATGGCCCCATCATCCGCCGGCGATACGGTTCGCCCCCGGTATCTGGCCGACTCGGAGAAGTCGTTGGCCATCAGCGCCAGGAGCGCCTCCGGCGCGCCGTTGGCGGCGACTTCTGGCCCGGCGTCCGCCTGCGCGTGGAACTCGACCAGGCGCATTGCGATGGTTTCAATGTGCTCCTCGCCCGCCTCGCCGCGCGCCAGCATCTCGGAGAACATCTGCTCGGCGGGCAGGCGTTTCATGCGCACGGCGTACTCCACCGCCGCCGCGTCGTCTTCCGCGCCGAGGCGAAATCCGGAATCGTCCGCGCAGACAGCGACGACGCCGAGGTAGATGTCAGAAGAAAGCCGGCGGTTGAGTCGTACTTCCTCGCGACAGAAGTGGCGGCGGCGTTCCAGCGTAGAGAAATCGAGGAAGGAAAAGCGAACAGACTTCTTCAGCTTGTACACTTCCTCGCCGGCGAGAAAGACATAGGAGATGTGGGTCTGCACGAGCTGCACGTCGTCCGGTGCGTGGGGGTAGAACGCGGCATCGAGCATCGCCCGCACGGCAGCCGGAAGTCGCGTCGCGAGCTCCCTATCACCTGTCGCCAACTCCATCGGACGTCACGCGCGCCCCTCACTCGCCCAACGAAGCCGGAACCACCAGAACCGGACAAACGGCGGCTTCGAGCACCGCCTCGGCCGAACTGCCGATCAGGGCATGCGCCACCGCCGATCGACCGTGTGTGCCGACCACCAGGAGATCGGTCTCCGCCGCGTCGGCCGCCTCCAGGATAGCGTCGACCGGTTCGCCCTTGACGACCTCGTGGCGCCAGCGAACGCCGGTCAGATCGAGCCGTTCGGTGATCGATTTCCACTCGGGTTCGAGATCGGTCGGTTCGACCGTGTAGACGTCGGTTTCACCGGCGACCTTCGCAGTCCAACCGTGCAGCTGCAGGATCGGTTCCAAGACATGCAGCAGCAACAATTCCGCATTCCATCGCCGTGCCCAGGCGGCAGCTTCGACGAGCGCCGGGTACGACGCTTCCGAGAAATCCGTGGTCGCCACCACCCGGCGCGGCTTCTCGGCCAGTTCGCGCTTGGCGACCAACACCGGTAGCCGCGAGTGGCGCGCCGCACGGCCGGCCGTACGGCCGACGCCGAACCAGCCCGGTCGATGCCGCGTCGACGGTCCGACAAGCAGCAGCTGCGAACCCAGCTCCTCGGCGCGGGCGGGTAGATCGACTTCGGGATTTCCGACATAGGCGTGAACTGCCGTCGAAATCGTCATGAAGGTCGCGCTCGTCGTCAGCTGCTCGAGCGTCGCCCTCGCCTCGCCGAGCGCCTTATTGATGTCGGGCAACTGCCGAACTGTGACCAACACCCGGTCGTACGCCGCCGGCGGTCGCAAGACGTGAATCAGATCGAGCGCGGCTCCGCTGCCGCGCGCCAACCGCGCCGCGCTGCGCAACACCTCGTCCGTCTTCTCGCGAAAATCGATTCCAACGCCGATCCGGCTCAAGTCGTGCATTCCGTCTTCTCCTCTGTATCAGCCTTTGTGCAAGAGCCCTGCCAGCAATGGTAGATCATCCCAGCGCACCTCTATGGGGTGGACAAACGAGCCGTCCATCGCGGAACCTGCGACTCATTCCCAACCGTGAGAAGGTCGAGTTGTCCGCCGTATCATGCCAACGGGTCACGGCTCCAGAGCAGCGCGCACTTAATGATCCTGCGACCGCACCGGGCGTGCGCTAACGGCCTATCGAGAAACCCCGAGGAGACGGCCCTTCGACAGGCTAAGGGCGAGCGGAAAAATCCTTTAAAATCGGCGCGGATAACCGCTAATGCTGAGCACGTCGAAGCATGCTGTGGGGCTTTTCAACGGACGAGCTCACGACGACGGCGAGTAGGAGTTGAGCCGGTTGTACAGCGTCTTCAGGCTGACGCCGAGAGCCTCCGCCGTACGCGGCTTATCTCCCTCATAGCGATCGAGCGTAGCGAGGATCAGCTGCTGCTCGGCCTCGGCGATCGACGCGCCAATGGAGATCTCGATCCGGTCAGTTCGGGCCGGCCGACGAAGGTCGCGGTTCTCCTCGCTCAACTGCGTCTCCATTTCATCGGGAAAGTGCTCGCTGCGGATCTCGGAGTCCGCGAGAATGTGGGCGCGGTGCATCAGGTTGGCCAACTCGCGCACGTTTCCCGGCCACAGGTGCCCCATCAGACGCGTCACCGCATCGCTACTGAGGCGTACCTTGTGCTGCGACTCGCGGTTCAAACCATCGAGGAAATACTGCGCGAGCAACTCGATGTCGTCGCCGCGCTCGCGCAGCGGTGGCAGTTCTATGGGGAATACGTTGAGACGGTAGAGCAGATCCTCGCGCAGGTGTCCGTCTTGAACCGCCTGCATCGGCGCCCGATTGGTTGCGGAGACGACGCGGACGTCGACCTCAATGGTCTCCTCGCCGCCGATACGGTGGAACGTCCCCGTCTCGAGGACGCGCAGCAGCTTGGCCTGTAGCTCCGAAGGCATCTCCGTGACTTCGTCGAGAAACAGCGTGCCACCCGACGCCCTCTCGAAATGACCGCGATGCATTCGCTCAGCGCCGGTGAAACTACCGCGTTCGTGCCCGAAGAGTTCGCTCTCGATCAGCGTTGGGGAAACGGCGCTGCAGTTGAGAGGGATGAACGGACCAGTCCGCCGCCGGCTCAACTGATGAACGGTCTCGGCGACGAGTTCCTTGCCGGTGCCACTCTCGCCGGTGACCAGCACCGAGGCGCTGGTCGGCGCTACTCGGGTGATGAGATCGTATACTTCGCCCATTTGGGGGGAAACGCCGACCAGCGGGCCGAACCGGCCCAACCTCCGCAACTCACTGCGCAGCGTACCGATCTGGAATTTCAGGTCGGTGGTTCGCGCGAAATGCGAGAGAATCGCCCGCAGCCGACCCATGTCGAGCGGTTTGGTCAAATAATCCGATACACCAAGCCTCAGGGCCTCCACGGCCGTTTCCACCGTCGCGTTGTCGGTGACCAGCACCACCTCCGGGTCGTGGGGCGGTTCAATGTGCTGGAGCAGGTCGAGCGCGCTGCCATCCGGCAGGTATAGGTCGGCGATGATCAGATCCGGAGGATTGGCGCGCAACCGCGACCGCGCCTCGTAGATCGAGGCGGCGGTCTCGATCTCAATTGCCCCCTCGCCACTGACGACGCTGACGAGAGCCGCGAGCGAGGTGTCGTCGTCGTCGATGATCAGGGCGTTCGGCATTACCCCAGTCAGGCTACCTGACCCAACAATCTAGGCCAAACGGAACCGAGCCCGACCCGCCCCGGTCCGGTCAAACGGCTGCGGAAGGCGCGCCACCGGTGCGCCACGGCTGTACGCGCCATGCCGTCGGTGTTAGTCACCCTGCTGGTTCACGATGCTCAGAAAGGGATCACAAGTAGGAAAGTACCGCATCCGCCGCCGCTTGGCGGACGGCGGCTTCGCCGCCGTTTACGAGGCGCTGGATACGATCGAGGGAATCGCCGTCGCCATCAAGATCCCACATCCGTCCCTGGTCACCCCGGAGTTGCTGAGCGACTTCCGCCGCGAGGTGAGAATTGCCAGCGCCC
The DNA here is from genome assembly GCA_041743795.1 of Thermodesulfobacteriota bacterium. GTDB lineage: Bacteria > Desulfobacterota > Binatia > HRBIN30 > CADEER01 > CADEER01. The sequence goes on from JBGTMF010000291.1 coordinate 13,845, forward strand.
TCGATGATCCGCATATCCTGCCGATCCGCAACGCACAGTTCATCGACAGCCATTTCGTCGTCGCCTCGCCGCTCGGTGACGACAGCCTGGCCGAAGCGATGCGGCGCCGCCCGACGCTGGCCGCGCGCGTCGCCTTCAGCGAACAGATCCTGCAAGCTGCCGCCTACGCGCACGAACGCAACATCGTTCACTGCGACATCAAGCCGGAAAATTTCATCGTCTTCCCCGGCCCGCGGCTGCGGCTGGCCGACTTCGGAATCGCCCGCTTGGCGCGAACGACCGTCGCCATGTCCGGCGCCGGCACCGTCGGCTATATCGCGCCGGAACAAGCCGTCGGCAAAGCCTCGGTCCGCTCCGACGTCTTCTCCATCGGCGTGATTCTCTGCGAACTGTTCGGCGGCGGCGTCCCCGAGTGGCCGTACACCTGGCCGCCGCCGGGAATCGATCGTCTGCGGCAATCGCTGCACCCCGAGTTTCGCGCTCTGTTGCGACGCGCGATCGAGCTCGACCCGCGGAAACGCTATGCCGACGCGGGCGCCATGCTGCGCGCGTTCCGCATCCTC
>JBGTMF010000292.1:0-9511 GCA_041743795.1 Thermodesulfobacteriota bacterium
ACCGCAGCGCGGCGACGCCATCGTCATTCCCAACGCCGAGCGCCCGCTTCGCGGCAGCCGCGCCGACTACGCTGTGCAGACGCGTCACGGCGCCAGCACCATTACCCGCGGCCGCCGCTACGCCCTCGGCCTGATCTTCCACGACGCGGAGTAAAATGCATCGCATCCCGAAGGGATGCCAGAGATTAGCCGGTGGTCGAGCGAAAGCGACACCACCGGATGCGAAAGCCCCCCCACCGACACGCATCCCGAAGGGATGCCAGAGCCCGGCCTCCGAGCATCCGCTCAGTCGAGGTATTTCGGGTCATACGCGACTCCAGCCTTTTCCAGCATCTCGACCACCTCCTCGCGAAAGGTCTTCACCCGATGATGCTCCTGCTGGTTCGCGACGTAGCTTCGCACGGATTCCCGTGCGGTCGCGCTCACGGTAAAGGCCGCGTAGCCCTCCTGCCAGGCGAAGCGCCGGAACCCGATCTCTTCGTGCACCCACATCGACGATGCCTTCTTCAGTTCGCGCGTCACATCGGCAAGGCAGTGAGTTGCCTTCAATCCGATCAGCAGATGGACGTGATCCGCGACTCCACCAACTTCCTCCGGAAAACCGCCAAGTCCACGGATGATTCCGCCGAGGTACTCGTGCAGGCGCAATCGCCATGCGGAGTCGATGAGCGGCAAGCGGTCTTTGGTGCCGAAAACGAGGTGGTATTGGAGGCTCAGATAGGTCGAAGCCATGATGGGTGATCCTGCGGGACCGATATCTGGCACCCCTTCGGGGTGCGGTCAAACTTCTGTCGAAGCACCCGGTGGTATCGCTCCGCTCAACCACCGGCTAACGGCTTCGAACCCTCCGGGTTCGCGGAGGCCTGCACGAAGGTGGCCCTCGTCAAGTCGTGTCAGGCTCGCTGATTTCTGGGCAAGGCTAACAGCCCGGTGAAAACCCTCCCTTCTCCCCCTGACCTTGTGGCATTTCGGTTGCCGTGGCAGCGTGTCGGAATGACTGCGGTTGCGCCCTCCCGGCAGCGCGAGATCCTGGTCGCGAGTCCGCGCGGCTTCTGTGCCGGCGTCTCCTATGCGATCGACATCGTCGAGTTGGTGCTCGAGCAGCACGGACCGCCGGTCTACGTGCGCCACGAGATCGTCCACAACCGCCACGTCGTCGAGGGACTGCGCGCGCGCGGCGCCATTTTCGTTGAGGATCTCGGCGAGGTTCCGCACGGCAGTTTGTTGGTATTCAGCGCGCACGGAGTGTCGCCGGCCGTGCGATCGCAGGCACGGCAGCGCGGCCTGCGCGTGATCGATGCCACCTGCCCACTGGTGACGAAGGTGCATCTCGAGGCGCTGCGGCATGCGCGCAAGGGATTCGAGATCCTGCTCATCGGTCATCGCGGCCATGTCGAGGTCGAGGGCACGCTCGGCCACGCGCCGCTGCAGATGCATCTGGTGGAGACGGTCGCGGATGTCGAAACGCTGGTCGTCAAGGACCCCGACAAGCTGGCGGTCGTCACCCAGACGACCCTGTCGGTCGACGACACCCGCGACATCGTTGCCGCCATCCGCCGCCGCTTTCCGCAGGTGCTGACCCCGGGCAAGGACGACATCTGTTACGCGACGCAGAATCGCCAGACGGCGGTCAAGGAGTTGGCGAGGCGCAGCGATTTCGTCTTCGTCATCGGTTCGCCGAATTCGAGCAATGCCAACCGCCTGGTCGAGGTCGCGCGCAACGAGGGGACCGGCGCCGAGCTGATCGAAAACGGCGACGGTGTCGATGCGGCTGCGGTGGCGACGGCGACGACGGTTGGCCTGACGGCGGGGGCATCGACGCCGGAGTCTCTCGTGCAGGGGGCTGTCGAACGACTGCGCCAGCTCGGCTTCACGGTCGTGCGCGACCTGACGACCGCGGAAGAGAAGGTGACGTTTCCGTTGCCCAAACCCCTGCGCGAAGACGCGGGCGGATTGTTTGGCGGTCCAAGAGCCATCGACTCGTGATCGGCGCCGTGGCGCGGCACGAGTGCGATCGAAGGCGAAGGGAGGGGCGCATGACGCGTGCATGGATGATGGCCTGGGTGATCGCGGTCGCCTGGTTGTTCGCACCGGAACCGGCGGCTGCCGCCGAGTTGCCGGTGTCGACGCAAGATCTGCTGCGTACGTCGGACTACATCTACACGGCGACGCGCCGTAAGAACGGCGAACGCAGCGCGATCGCGCCCGTCTGGTTCTACTACGAAGGGGGCGACGAGCTTTTTTTCACCACCTCGCCTGGCAGTTGGAAGGCGAAGCGACTCGCCCAGGGGAGCCCGCTCTACGTCTGGGTAGGCGCCAAGGACGGCCCGCACTTGATCGGCGAGGCGCGCGAGGTGAAGGACGCGGCCCTGATCGATCGCATGGGCGCCGCCTACAACGAGAAATACTGGATCGCTTGGCTGGGATTCTTCCGCCCCCGCAGTGACCGCGTCGGCAGCGGAAAGACCGTGGCCTACGTCGTCCGCCTACGACCGGCAAACGGCAACTGACAGCGAGCAGGCAAACGACGTTTTCGCGCGGAGGCGCTGAGCGAAAAGTGTCTCAGCGCCTCCGCGGGATGCAGTTTCTTGGCAGAGGGAGATTAGTTCAACTCGTCGCGCGTGTAGTCGAGCAGGCCGCGGGCGATGATCATACGCTGAATTTCACCGGTGCCCTCGTAGATGTCGGTGATGCGGACATCGCGGAACCATTTCTCCAGCAGGTGCTCGCGTGAGATCGACATGGCGCCGAGGATCTCGATGCAGCCCTGGGTGATCTCGCGCACGGCGGCGCCCGCCTTCGCCTTGCTGACCGAGGCCTCGATGTTGTTCGGCTGGCCCTGATCGGCGAGCCAGCCGGCGCGCAGCATCGTCAACCTAGCGGCCTCGAAGTTGGCTTCCAGGGCGATGAACTTGGCCGCCGCCGCCGATTGGGTGGCGAGGTGCGTGTCGTAGGCGATGTCGACACCGGCCGCGGTGAGGTGGTCGCGGGTGAAGTCGAGCGCCGCTTCGGCCATGCCGAGTCCGAGCGCGGCGACGAGGGGACGCGTCATGTTGAAGGTCTTCATGACGCCGCGGAATCCACCCGACCCGTCCTTCGGGATGTCTTCTTTGCCGCCGAGGAGGTTGGCGCGTGGGATGCGACAGTCCTCGAAGACATAGGCCGCCGTGTCGTCGGCGCGAATGCCGAGCTTTTTCTCCTTGTGGGCGACGATGAAACCGGGCGTGCCCTTCTCGACGAGAAACGACTTGATGCCGGCGCGACCGGCGGCGCGGTCGAGAGTCGCCCAAACGACGACGCCTTCGGCGCGGCAACCGGTCGTGACGAAAATCTTCTCGCCGTTGAGGACCCAGTGGTCGCCGTCGAGTGCGGCGGTGGTGCGCACCATCGACGGGTCCGAGCCGCAGCCGGGTTCGGTGATTGCCATGGCCAGGATCAGGTGGCCCCACTTGGCGACCTGCTCCGGCGTGCCCGCCGCTTTCAGCGCCGAGTTGCCGAGTCCGTTTTCCTGTCGCCGCAGTCGCACCGAGTAGTCACCCCAGGTCGAGCCCATGGCGATCAGCGTGTACATGACGCTGCCGCCGGAGTCCTCGGCAGTGCGCTTCGCCATGTGGCTCATGAAGTTCGGGTGGCCGGCGGCCTCGGGAAGCTCCTTGGGTGGGAACTCGTGCTCGTTCTCGTCGAAGTGCCGCGCGTACCTGCGCGCAATCAACGATTCCGCCCGCAAGCCGTCGAGAACCTTCTTGTCATTCGGCGAAAGCTCGAAATCAATCATGTTTTGTCTCCATTATGTATTTGCCCCCGTGCGCGCTGCGCGCTCCGATGGGCTCGGCAATGCTTGCATTGCCTCCTCGCTTCGCTCTGTATTTGCCCCCGTGCGCGCTGCGCGCTCCGATGGGCTCGGCAATGCTTGCATTGCCTCCTGATATCTCGAGCGTCATTTCAGTTGGTTCTGGCCACGGTTCTTTAGATGGTGGCCGTTCCTTCGAGCACGCCGAGTGTGCGGGCGTTGCGGTACCACATTTCGACCGGGTGTTCGCGGATGAAGCCGTGACCGCCGAGGACTTGGACGCCGTTGTCGGCGATCCACATCGCCTTCTCGCCGACGTAGCGCTTGGCCAGGGTACTGTTGCGGGTCGCGTCGCGACCTTGCTCGAGATCGGTCGCCGCCTTCCACGTCAGCCACCGCGAAGATTCGATCTCCATGTGCATCTCGGCGAGGCGGAAGGCGATCGACTGTTTGCGGGCGATCGGTTCGCCGAAGGCGACGCGCTCCTTCGCATAGGGAACACAGTAATCGAGCACGGCGCGCGACACTCCGGTGAGGATCGCCGCGAGCGCGACGCGGCTCTGGTTGATGATCTGTCTGACGTCCGCGCCGGCGGCGCCGCCGAGGCGCTGTTCGGCGGAGACGACGACGCCGTCGAGGCGCAGTCCAGTAGTTGCCAGCGCCTTCAGGCCGAGGTTCTTCTCCACCTCGCTGATCGTCAGCCCGGCAGCGTCACGCGGTACCAGGAAGGCGTCGAGGCCATCGTCGCTGCGCGCGACGACGAGGAAGTTGGCGGCGCGGTCGCCGAGCGGCACGAACGATTTGACGCCGTGCAGGGCGTAGCCGGAGGCGGTTTTCTCCGCCGTCGTCCGCGGCGCGAAGGCGTCGAAACCGGGGGTGGGCTCCGTCAGTGCCAACGATCCGGTGTGGAACTGGCCGCCGCAGAAGGCGGGAAGGTGGGTTTGTTTCTGCTCGTCGGTGCCTTGGTCGGCTACGGCATTGGCGAACAGCGACGGCGCCAGTGCGGCGATGGCCAGGGTGGCGTCGCCGTAGGCCAATTCTTCGAGCACGATGGCATTGGTGACCGGCGAACGATCGGCGCCGTAGCCGCCGTAGTTTTCGGGGATCTGCGCCGCCGTCAGGCCGAGTTCCCAAGCCTGCGCGAAAAACGCGTCCGGGATACCGGATGCTTCGTCGTAATCGCGAGCGATCGGCCGAAGCACGTCGCCGGCAAAGCCCTGCATCGCCTCGCGGGCGCTCGCTTGTTCATCTGTCAGAGCGAAGGAAATCATCGGTCGTTACCTCCTATGGCCGTCGTGGTGAGCGAGATCGCGGCCGCTTGCGCCGCTGCCTTCTCGGTTGGCGTCACGCTTGTGGTTGCGGGTCGTTTGCCCGCCGCCGCGGGTGTACGGGCGATCTGGTAGAAATAATCGTCCATCGCCTGGTGGCCGCCGTCTTTGGCGAGTCGGCCGTTGCGGTGCGCCTCGGCGGCGTCGGCGATGCCCAGTGCGATGGCGCACCAGATGCGGGCGTCGGCCGTGTAGCGGACGTCGGCGCGCGTGGCGAAGCCCTGTGTCACGCTGCAGGTTCCGTCGGTGATGTGCACGGCCCAAACGCCGCCGCCGTTGCCGGTCAGGCGGATCTCGAATGTGATGTCGGCGCCAGCGGCGCGGTCGTCGCGCAGCAGGAAGGGCAGCGACTCGAGGACCGATTGTGCTGATGTTTCGCTGAAACGGTTGGCGTCGACATCGAGATCGTCGAGGCCGTGGTGCACGTACCAGCGCGCGATCGAGGCGATCATCGGCTCGAGGGAGCGCCCGCGCTCGGTGACCGAGTAGACCGGTCGCCCGCCATCGCCGGATGTCTGCACGAATCCCTTTTGCCGCAGCTCGCGCAGACGGCTGGAGAGGACCCGCGGAGCGATACCGGAGCGCACCCTCAGTTCCTGAAAGCCGCAGGAGCCGCGCAGTAGGTGGCTGACCAGGACCAGCGTCCAGCGATCGCCGATGACGTCCATGGCGCGACCGACTGGGCAGAAGATGCGGCCGGGTTGCAGGATCTCCTTCCTGGCATTGGCCCGACGAGGCCGTTTCGCTACCGCTTTCGCCATCAAGAGGGTATCTACATCAGATCCATATCGGTATTCAAGTAATACTTATCGCGGCCGTCGGCGAAGGGAGGTTCTCCTCGCCAGAGGACAGGCCGGACTGGCCTCAGGCTGCTGGCATGTGGGAGAGAAGGGGCCATGAAGACGACACGGGCGGTGGTGCAGACGGGGCCGAAGCAACTGGAGATGCGCGAGTTGCCGATTCCAGAGCTTGACGATGACAGCGCGCTGTTGCGGGTCGAGGCGTGCGGCATCTGTGGCAGTGACGCCGAGCAGTACGACGGTATCCTACCGGTGCCGTATCCGTTGATTCCGGGACACGAGCCGCTCGGGGTGATTGCGGCGATCGGCGACGCTGCCGCGCGCCGCTGGGGTGTCGACGTCGGCGACCGCGTCGCCGTCGAGGTGATGATGCCGTGCGGTCACTGTGCCGAGTGCCGCGGTGGCCGCTACCAACTGTGCCGCGGCTCGGACGGTGGCCTGTCGGGGTACGCATTCATTCCGTTGTCGCGTTCGCCGGGATTGTGGGGCGCTTACGCCGACTACATGTACCTCCACCCGCGATCCATCCTGCACCGCGTGCGATCCGATCTGCCGGCGCAGACGGCGGTGCTGTTCAATCCGCTCGGCGCCGGCTTTCGCTGGGCAGTCGAATTGCCGCAGACCGCACCCGGCGACAGTGTGATGATTCTCGGGCCGGGCCAGCGCGGCCTCGCCAGCGTCATCGCAGCGCGCGCCGCCGGCGCCGACACGATTATCGTCAGCGGCCTCAGTCGCGACGCCGACAAACTGAAACTCGCGCTCGAATTCGGGGCCGATCACGTCATCGACGTCGAGCAGGAAAACTGCCGCCGCCGCGTCGCCGAGATCACCAACGGCCGCGGCGTCGACGTCGTCGTCGAAGTATCGTCGTACGCCACCCATCCGGTATCGGAGTCCCTGCATTACGTCGCCGCCGGTGGCCGCGTCATCCTCGCCGGCATCAAGGGATTCAAGCCAATCCCGGAGTTCGTCAGCGACCTCATCGTCGTCAAGGAGATCACCGTGCGCGGCGCCTTCGGTGTCACCAGCCGCGCCTATCGCTCGGCGATTCGCTTGATCGAGTCGGGACGCGTGCCGCTCGAACGCATGCATACCCACGATTTTTCGCTCGAACAGGCCGAGCTTGCGATTCAGACTCTCGCGGGCACGGCCGCGGGTGCCGCGAGCATCCACTCTTGCCTGTTGCCGGATCTGTGACGGGCTGGGAGACTGCGCGCATGTCGACCGAGGCGAGCACGCGCCAACCGCGGGTTTCTTGCGATTCGCTGGTAGCGCTCGGCGCCGCCACTGCCAGCGGCGCCGTGTTGTTTGCCAAGAACAGCGACCGTCCGGGGCGCGAGTGTCAGCCGTTGGTGCTGCTGCCGGCCGTGCAGCACCCACCCGACAGCCGGGTGCGGTGTCAGTACATCGAGATCGCGCAGGTCGCGCAGACCTTGAGGGTTCTCGGTTCGCGACCGTTCTGGCTGTGGGGTCTGGAGCACGGCGTCAACGAAGCCGGTGTCGCCATCGGCAATCACACCGTCTTCACGCGCGACAAGCCGGACGGACACAAGTTGATCGGCATGGACCTGGTGCGGCTCGGTCTGGAGCGCGGGGCGACGGCGCGCCAGGCGGTCGCCGTCATCTGCGACCTGGTCGAGCGGCACGGGCAGGGCGGCTCGGGCTATCACGACGCCGACTTTCCGTACCACAGCTCGTTTCTCGTCGCCGATCGCGAGCAGGCGATTCTCGTCGAGACCTCCGATCGCCACTGGGCCGCGCGCCGCATCGACGGCATCGGCAGCGCCACCAACCACCTCACCATCGGCACCGATTGGGGCGCGTTGTCGGACGGCGCCATCAGCCACGCGGTGGCGGCTGGGTGGTGGAGTGCCGGCGGCGGCAGATTCGATTTCGCCGCCGCTTACCGGGATGCGTCGTGGATTCCGCCGACGTTCTCCAGCGGCCGCTACCGCCGTACCTGCGAGATCTTGGCCAACCAGCGCGGCGAGATCGGCGAAGCTACCCTGCGGCGCGCCCTGCGTGATCACTACGACGGGCCGGTCTTCCGCGGTAACTTCCCTGCCGACGACGAACGCTACCTTTCGGTCTGTATGCACGCCGATCCGATCGGCGCGACGACGGCCGGCGCGGTCGTCGAGATTCCCTCCGACCGTGCGCTGCCGATTCGCTTTGCCGCCTGTCTCGGCGCTCCCTGCGTCGGCGTCTTCCTGCCGCTGTATATAGCAGGGAAACTGCCGGAGCCGCTGACCCGCGGCGGCGCCGAGGCGGGCGACGACTCTCCCTGGTGGCGATTTCGCCGCCTGCTCGAAGCGGTAGAGGGAGACCCCGAGCGCTGGGGGCCAAGGGTACGGCGCGAGTGGGATGGCGACGAAGCCGAGATGATGGCCGAAGCTCTGCGCCTCGAACGCGGGCTTGCTGACGGGCGGGGGGACGGCAGGCGCGAATTGACCGAATTCATGCAGCGCTGCACCGCTCGCGTACTCGATCGGCTCGACGCGATCACCGCTATCGTCTCCGGCTGAGCCCAGGCGCGCCAACGCCAAAAATGTAGCGATCCTGCTAATTGCTGTACAAAACGTGCAATCGGCCATGACGGTTGCCGGGTCAGGCGGCGGCGCCGCGACCCCCGTGCAGCGGCTGGCACGGTCCCTGCATTCGATCAGAGATGTGAATTGATCGAAGGCCGCCAGCGCATCGGGTGCCGGCGCCAGGAGAAAAGCAAGGGGGTTTCAAATGAGAAGGACGAAGAAGCTGACGATGATGGAAATCTTTCGCGCCGTTCAGGACGCCTGCGGGACGGACGACGAGGTAGTCGCAGTCATCGACCATATGATGCGCACCGGACGTTTGGTGCGCGGCCAGCAAAACTCTCTGTTGGCCTGAGCTTCACAAACTCCCTCCCCCCCGGGGTCGGTGGCGTCCGTTCACGCGGCGTTGCCGGCCCCGACCTCCTCAATCCGGCGTAGCGGCGGGTGCGCTCTCGGGCGTTCGGCGTTCCTCGCCGCGCTGGCTGGGAGCGAAGGGAGGAAATCGCTGGATCGATGCCTTTGCCCGCAGCTCCTTGATGAGTTGCGCGCGCACATCGTTGCGTTTGTCTTCGAGCAGCATCTGCGCGATCGAGTCCTGAACCTCGTCGAGCGGACGCTGCAGTTGGGCGCGGCTCTCCTCGTAGAACTCCTCGACCTCGCGCGAATCGACGCGCACGTCGCGCCAGACCCCGCGCTGCAGCAGACGTTCGGCCGTCAGCGTACGCCGCGTCTCGAGGCGCAGTTCCTGCGGTGTCAGACCGCGGCTCCGCAGCGCTTCGGCAAACTCCTCATCGCTGGGAAAATGCTGCCGCACGGCGGCGACCTCTGTATCCACCTCGGCGGCGGACAGCTCCACTTTGCTGCGCACCGCCTCTTGGTAGAGTAATTCGAGATCGATCAGTGATTCGAGGGCCGCATTGGTCAGCTCGGCGAAACGCTGTGAGTCCGGCGGACTCGACTCAGTGCGCGCCAACCCTTTCACCAGCTCGTGTACTTCCGATCGCTCGATTGGCACGCCGTTGACGCGCGCGGCCGGCCCCGGTGTCGGTTCCACTGACGGCT
>JBGTMF010000293.1:0-4521 GCA_041743795.1 Thermodesulfobacteriota bacterium
CCGCAATGACCGATCCGCCAAATCGCACGATAGCCTATGTCGACGAATCGGCGCTGCGTGCGAATGCGGCTCGGGTGCGGTCGTCTGTCGCCGCGGGTGTCACAGTATTGGCGGTGGTCAAGGCCGACGCCTATGGCCACGGGGTCGCGCTCGTGGCTCCTGTGCTCGATCGCGCCGGCGTCGATTGGTTCGGCGTCGCCACGGTCGAAGAGGGAATCGAACTGCGGGAGTTGGGGATCCGCCGCCCGATCCTCATCCTCTACGGCATCGACCCGCGCGATGCGGCGGCAGCCGCCGGCCACGATCTGGCCGTGGCGGTGGTCGACGCGGCAACACTGCCGGCGCTGGTGGCGACCGGGCAGGAGTTGCGCGTGCACCTCGAGGTCGATACCGGAATGACCCGACTCGGCGTACTGCCGAGCGAGGTCGGCGCGGTTGCCGCGGCGATCCGCGCCGCCTCCGGACTACAACTCGACGGCCTCTTCTCCCACTTCGGCAATGCCGACGACGCGAGTACGGCATTCTCCGAGAGACAGATCGAGACTTTCAGCGACGCTGTGGCGACCCTCGATGCGGCGGCGATGCGACCGCGCTGGCTGCATCTCTGCAATAGCGCCGGCACGCTGACCCGGCCTGACGCGCATTGGAACATGGTGCGTCCCGGTGTCTGTTTCTACGGCGTCACCCCGGCTGCCGCCGGAGATGTCGGGTTGCTGCCGGCGATGCGGCTGGAAACACGCATATGGCGATTGTGGGAGGTCCCGGCGGGCCGCTTGGTCGGTTACGACCAGACCTTCGAAACGCAGCGACCGACGCGCATCGGCGTTCTGCCTGTCGGTTACGCCGACGGTTATCCGCGCGCATTGTCCAACCGCGGCCAGGTATTGGTCGGCGACCGGCGAGCGCCGATCATCGGCCGCGTCTGTATGGACGTGACGATGATCGACGTCACGGATGTGCCCGGTGTCGCTGTTGCCGACCCGGTGATTCTCTGGGGATCAGCGGGATCGGCTAGCCTGCCGGTCGACGACGTCGCCGCCGCGTGCGATACGATTGCCTACGAACTGCTGGCGCGCGTCGGACGGCGCGTACCGAAGGTGCTGCAGCAGTCGACAGGCGAAGAGGAGGCGGGTTGATGGCGAGAATCGCGCGGGCGCTGGTGAGCGTGAGCGACAAAGCAGGGCTGGTGAACTTCGCCCGCGGGTTGCAGGAGTTTGGCGTCGAGATTCTCTCCACCGGCGGGACGGCGAAGGCCTTGGCCGACGCCGGCATTCCGGTGCGTTCGGTGAGCAACTTCACCGGCTCCCCCGAAATTCTCGACGGCCGCGTCAAGACACTCCATCCGAAGATCCACGGCGGGCTGCTCGGCCGCCGCGATCTGGAGACGCACCAACGCCAGATGCTGGAGAACGACATCGAACCGATCGACCTGGTCGTCGTCAATCTGTATCCGTTCGAGGCGACAGTGGCCAAGCCGGACTGTCGGCTGGAAGAGGCGATCGAGAACATCGACATCGGCGGCCCTTCGATGCTGCGCTCGGCGGCGAAGAATCACCGCGACGTCACCGTAGTCGTCGACCCGGCCGATTACGAGACGGTGCTCGCCGAGATGCAGTCGAGCGGTGGCGAGGTCAGCGGCGAGACGCGAGCCCACCTCGCGCGCAAGGTTTTCGCAACCACGGCGCGCTACGACGGAGCGATTGCCGACTACCTGGGGCGACTCGACGACGGTCAGACGGTGGCGTTCGGTAAGACGATCCACATCGGCCTCGATAAAGCGCAGGATCTTCGCTACGGCGAGAACCCGCACCAGGGGGCAGCGCTGTACGGCGGCTTCTTCGACGTTGCGGAACAGCTGCACGGCAAGGAGTTGTCATACAACAACATCGTCGACATCAACGCCGCGTTGTGGCTGATGCGGGAGTTTCTCGACGACGCGCCGACGGTGGCCATCCTCAAGCACAATACGCCGTGCGGCGTCGGTAGCGCGGACGACGTCGCCACGGCCTACCGCCGGGCCTACGAGACCGACCCCGAGTCGCCATTCGGCGGCATCCTCATCGCCAATCGTCCCTGGACCATGGAGTTGGCGAAGATCGTCGACGAGATCTTCACCGAGGTGTTGATTGCGCCCTCGTTCGAGCCGGCCGCGCTCGAGTTTCTTCGCAAGAAGAAGAACCGGCGCCTGATGACATGGAAGCCCGAGGCGATGGGCGCTGCGGCGCGCGATCTGCGCGGGGTCGTCGGCGGCCTTCTGGTCGCCGACGCCGATCTGGCGATGGAGGATGCGGCGGCGATGAAGGTGGTCAGCAAGCGGGCACCGAGTAGCGACGAGATGGCGGCGATGCGGTTCGGCATGAAGGTGGTGAAGCACGTCAAGTCGAACGCCATCGCCTTCGTCCAGCGCGATCGCACTCTTGCGGTCGGCGGCGGCGCCACCTCGCGTGTCGACCCGGTGCACGCCGCCCGCGCCAAGGCCGGTCGCGTCGGTGTCTCACTGACCGGATCGGTGTTGGCGAGCGATGCCTTCTTTCCGTTTCCCGACGGTATTGAGACGGCGGTGGCCGCCGGTGCGGTTGCCATCGTCCAGCCCGGCGGTAGCGTGCGCGACGACGACGTCATCCAGGTCGCCGACAAGCTGGGTGTCGCCATGGTGATGACCGGCGTCCGTCACTTCCGACATTAAGTCCAAGAAACACCAACCGCGAAGAATACGAAGGCCACGAAGGACTGACAGTCAGATGTCGAATCTCGATGCTGCCGAAGCGCATGCCATGATCCCGCTCCCCCGGCACGGAACCGAGGGTGGACCATTGCTTCGCTCATGTGCTTCGAGCCCTTTGTGGTTTGCTGTGGTTGGTTGGCGTCGAGTGCGGGCGTGTCGGCAATGAACGTACTCGTAATCGGAGGTGGGGGCCGCGAGCACGCGCTGGTGTGGAAGCTGCGCCAGTCGTCGTCGGTGCAGCAGATCTATTGCGCACCGGGCAATGCCGGCATCGATCAACTGGCCGAGCCGGTGGATATTGATCCCTCCGATGTCGACCGGCTGGTGAACTTTGCTCGCGAGCGGGCGATTGATCTCACCGTGCCGGGACCGGAGTTACCACTGACCCTCGGCATCGCCGATGAACTTGCGCGTCTCGGCTTGCCTTGCTTCGGCCCGAGTCGCGCTGCGGCCCGGTTGGAAGGGAGTAAGGCGTTCGCCAAGGACCTCTTGCGCGAATGCGGCATCCCCACGGCGGCTTACCAAACGTTTACCGATGTCGCGCGTGCCAAGGACTACGTGCGGCGAATCGGAGCGCCGATCGTCGTCAAGGCCGACGGCCTGGCCGCCGGCAAGGGCGTGATCCTCTGTGACAGCCTTGCCGACGCCGACGCCGCGATCGAACAGATCATGAGTGTACGAGCGTTCGGCGCCGCCGGCGAAACCGTCGTAATCGAGGAGTTCCTGTGCGGAGAAGAGGCCTCGTTCATGGCCGTAACGGACGGTACGACGGTCCTCCCTCTGGCATCCTCGCAGGACCACAAGCGCGCCTACGACGGCGATCGCGGACCGAACACCGGCGGCATGGGGGCGTACTCGCCGGCGCCGGTGGTGACGGGCGATCTGCACGACCGGATCATGGCCGAGGTCATGCACCCGGTGGTCGCCGGTTTGGCGCGTCGCGGCGTCGATTACCGCGGCGTGTTGTACGCCGGCATGATGATGACGTCGTCCGGTCCCAAGGTGTTGGAGTTCAATGTGCGGTTCGGCGATCCCGAGTGCCAGGTGATCATGGCCCGCTTCCGCGGCGACCTCTTCGCACTCATGATGGCGACTGTGGATGGGCGATTGGCGGACTTCGAAATGCAGTGGGATGAACGACCCTCGGTCTGCGTCGTCATGGCGGCGGAAGGGTACCCTGAGGCTTACGAGAAGGGGCGAGTCATCCATGGACTGGAGGCGACTGGCGAGTGGGGCGAAGGCGTCGTCTTTCACGGCGGCACGGCAATGCGCGAAGGCCGGGTGGTGACGAGCGGTGGCCGGGTCCTCGGTGTCACGGCGCTGGGCACGGACATCGCCGCCGCCGTACGCGAAGCGTACGATATGGTGGAGAAAATATCATGGCCGGGTGCGCAGTACCGGCGCGATATCGCGCATCGCGCGCTGGCGTAGGGAATGGTGGCCGTGCCGGCAAGGCGCGAGGTCAGCAAGAAGGGGCTGGGATGACGAAGAAGATAAAGCCACGAGTGGCCGTACTGATGGGCAGTGATAGTGACTGGTCGGTGATGCGCGCGGCGGTGGAACGGTTGCGCGAGTTCGAGGTCGCCTGCGATGTGCAGGTGATGTCGGCGCACCGAACGCCGGAGCGAGTCTCGTCCTTCGTCACCGATGCGCCGAAGCGTGGAATTCGCGTATTCGTCGTCGGCGCCGGCGCCGCGGCGCATCTTGCCGGCGTCGTCGCCGCGCATACGACGTTGCCGGTAATCGGCGTGCCGCTCAATGCGACGTCGCTGCAGGGTCTCGACGCACTGCTGGCA
>JBGTMF010000294.1:0-7270 GCA_041743795.1 Thermodesulfobacteriota bacterium
CGCGGCGTAGACATGGCGGCCGTCGGGCGTGGCGAGTAGCGCCCGGACCTCGCCCAAGCCGTTGCCGTTGAACAGCGTCTGCAGGTGTTGCGCGACCGGCGGTTGCGCCACGGCGCCGCTGCCCGCCGCAAGGAGCGCGCAAGCGACCGTCCATCTCGAGCCGGTGGAGAAGCGAATCATCACCTCATGTGTCCACCATGCGGAGGGGGCATTGCAACGCACGAAACGTTGTTGCCCATGTAAGGTACGGACTCGGGCGGGCTCAACGGGCTGCCAGTGGGAAGCCGACGGTGAAGTAGGCCTCGACGCGGTTGCCGCTGCCGAAGCCGACGGCGAGTTCGACGGGGAGAAATATGGTGTCGAGTCCGAGACCGATGGCGCCTCCTTGCTCAACGTCGAAATCGGATTTGACCTCGGCGAAGTCGCGCCAGATGTTGCCGGCGTTGTAAAGGAGACTGCCGTAGGCGCCGCGGCCGAGGCCGAAGGGTAGATCGAAGAGCCGATAGCGGTAGCCGAGCTGCACGACGATCGCCTCGGCGCCGCGTTTCTCCTGGCGCGCGAAACCGACGAACGATACGGGGCCGCCGAAGAGGAACTCCTCGTAGGCCGGCAGCCTGCTACCGAGCGCGCTGTCGATTCTGAAGTCGGCAAAAACACTGTGCCGCGGCGCCAGCCGCAGGAAGTGCGCCGCATGCAGCGAGGCGCGCCAGAAGCTCTCTTCGCTGCCCAACACCTGGTCGGCGAACTCCGTGTGCATCCGCAGCAGCGTGCCGTCGGTGGAAAAGGGATAGGCATCGAGAGTATCGAGATCGCTGCGCAAGAACAGCGCGGAGACGTTTTCGTCGCTGCGCCGCAGCGACGATGCCCCCGCGTTCGGGGTGAAGTCGACTCGCTTCCATCGGTATCCCGTAGTCACCTGGCCGAGGTTGCGCAGCGACCGACCGGCGCCGACTTCGGCGCCCCAGTAGCGGTCGTCGATCTTGCCGATACGCCGGTTGTCCTCGTAAAAAGGCTGATGCTGATCGCGCGCGAAAATGCGCGGTCGCAGGAAGTACGGAGAGTCGAGGATGGCATACTGCAGGTAGGAGATCTCGCCGCCAAGCACACCGCCGAGGAGCAGATCAGCGGAGAGCACCGAGCGCGGTCCGCTCAGGCCGTGCATCGTCCAATTGATCAGGCCGACGAACTTATACAGCTCGTCGTAGTGCAGGCCGAGTCCGACCGAGTTCGATTCGCGCCGTTCGACGTGCAGCCGCAACTTGTAGCCGCCCGTACCGCTGGGCTCAGTCGCCACGCGCACCGTGTCGAGAAAATCGTTGCCGAAGATTCCGCGGACGCGCTCATCGAGTTCCAGACTGCTCATCCGATCGCCGCGGCGAATGCCGGCGGCGTGCAGCATGGCGAGATCGCGCGTGTCGGCATCGCCGCTCAACTCGATCGAGTCGATCCGAACCCGCTGATCCGGTGCCGCACGTGCGCTGTAGGGAGTCACCGCCGACAAGGTGCTGCTGGCGCCGACCAAGGCGCGTATCTCGCTGAGTTGGGCGCGGGCGGCCGCCTCTCCGGCGGCGATCAGATCGCGCGCCCGGGTAAAATCCGCCTGCGCGAAATCGTCCAGCCGCGGAATGATCGCCACGTCGGCAAGATCGAGCTGTGCTTCGGTTCCCTTGATGATCTGTAGCGAGAAGGCCTGATCGGCTACCGCGAAAATGGAATTGAGCTCGGACTTCGAGCGCAATGGAAAGGAAACGTCGACGGCGATGACGCGCTCGGCGCCCATTTGGATCACCGTGTCGACGGGCAGATTCTTGACCATCATTCCGTCGACGAGAAGCTGCTCGCCGAAATCGACCGGTTGGATAGCCCCGGGGATCGCCATGCTGGCGCGCATCGCCTCGGCCAGCGTCAAGCCTTCGCCGTCGAGTACCACCTCCGTACCGGTGACGATGTCGGTGGCGACGGCGCGAAAGGGAATCGGGAAGTCGTCGAAATCGGATGGGGCGCCGAGGGTGGCGAGGGTGAACAAGTTGGTGATCTTGTCGCCGCGCGAGATGCTGCTCGGCAGGACGATCTCGAAGCCGCGGACGACGAAGTCGACGAGGTAACGCGACGAGCGCCCCTTCTGTTCAAAAAAAAGGGATCGCCGGCCGGCACTGTCGCGGAATATGTCCTGCCAGTCGATCTCGAGGACCAACTCCTCCAACTCCTCGGGCGTGTACCCGATCGCGTACAGGCCGCCGACGATGCTGCCCATGCTGGTGCCGGCGACGTAGTCCGGCACGATGCCGTGGTCGCGCAGGACACGAAGCACTCCGATGTGAGCGAAACCGCGGGCGCCGCCGCCACTGAGCGCTAGTCCCAGGCGCGGCCGCACGGCCTGAGGCGAATCATCCGCCGCAACTCCGCCGGCCCACAGGGCGATGCCGATGACGACGATGGCAGCGGCGATCCAATGCGCGCGAAGACTCGCCGGCCGGGCCCCGGCCATCGACCCCGCTCCCCCTGGGTACGACATCGCCGCAGTATAATCGAATGAAATCGGCCGCGCATGCGTCTCTAGCCGGGATCGCAGGCCTGATGGATGTCGGGCCGGGGGTGCGAATGGGTTGAAAAGTTTCGGGGGAACGGGAATAAGTCCGGGGTCGCGGAGGTGGTCTCCGGCTCTCACATCCCCGTCGGAAGGACGCTTTGTCTTGGCGCACCGGGGTGGAGAGGGGAGGCTCACGAAAGCGCGGCGCGCCGCGCCAAGGCATTTTGGAAAGTGGCGGGATGGCTTCGGCTCGCGATCTGCGCGGACGAAGCCTCGGGCCGGACTCGGATACGTACGAGAGGATGGGAGTATGGCGGAATCGCAGGTGATGGTCGAAGCCCGCTCGCTGGTCAAGGAGTACGGCACGACGCGCGCGGTCGACGACGTGTCGTTCCAGGTCTCGCGCGGAGAGATCGTCGGCTTTCTCGGCCCCAACGGCGCCGGCAAATCGACGACGATGAAGATGCTGACGGGCTACTTGAGCCCGACATCCGGCAGCGCTTTCGTCGGCGGCATCGACGTCGCCGACGATCCGATCGCCGCCAAACGGATGGTCGGATATCTGCCGGAGAGCGCGCCGCTGTACGACGAGATGATGGTGGCGGACTTTCTCCATTACGTCGCCGATGTCCGGGCCATCGACGGTGCCGTGCGGCGTCAGCGCCTCGAAACGATATGCGGGCGTTGTGGATTGAACGACGTCCTCGGCAAGAACGTCGGCCAGCTTTCAAAGGGATTCCGCCAGCGCGTCGGCTTGGCACAGGCGATGGTGCACGATCCCGACCTGCTGATCCTCGATGAACCCACCTCGGGCCTCGATCCCAATCAGATCGTCGAGATCCGCGAGTTGATCCGCGAGCTCGGGCGCGAGAAGACGGTGATCCTGTCGACGCACATACTGCCCGAGGTGCAGGCGAGCTGTGATCGGATCATCATCATCAGCGGCGGCCGTCTGGTGGCCGACGATACGCCGGACATGCTTTCCGGCAGTGGCGGTGCCGTCATTCGCGTCGTCGTCAAGGGCGATGTGTCGCCCGAGGCTATCCTCTCGTCGATCCCTGGCGTCAGCGGCGTCGCTGCGGTGGGCGAGGAGTCGGGTGGCAGAGCCTTTCGGCTTCGTTGCGCTCCCGGCGTCGATCCGCGTGAGCAGATTTTCCAGGCGGCAGTGAGCAGCGGCCTCGTCCTCATCGATCTGCACCGCGAGCGCGTCTCGCTCGAAGATACCTTCCGCCTACTGACGACGAATGAAGGGGGCTCCCATGCGTAACGTGGTCGCCGTCGCGCGGCGTGAGATCCGCGCCTATTTCGACTCACCAGTCGCCTACATCGTGCTCGTTTCGTTCTTGCTGGTGGCGGGGTGGATGTACTTCTCGACCCTTTTTCTCCTCGACCGGGCGGACATGCGCCCCTTCTTCACGCCCTCGCCCTTCTCCCCGGCGATGTTGATCGTAATTCTCGCGCCGGCGATGACGATGCGGTTGATCGCCGAGGAGCGAAAATCGGGGACCATCGAGCTGTTGCTGACGATGCCGATGCGCGATGGAGAGATCGTCCTCGGTAAATTCCTCGCCGCCCTCGTCCTGATGGTCGTCGGGCTGACGCTGACGCTCGCCTATCCGCTTACCGTCGCCTGGCTCGGTGATCTGGATTGGGGGCCGGTCATTGGCGGCTATGTCGGTATGGTGCTGTTCTCGGCATCGTTACTGGCCATCGGCGTCCTCTGTTCATCGCTCACCGAGAACCAGATCGTCGCCTTCATCGTTGCCTTCCTGTTCTCAGCGGTCCTCTACTACGTGTACTGGTTGCAGTTTTTCGTGCCGACGGTTCTCTCGCCTATCGTCGAGTTCCTATCGGTCAGTTTCCACCTCGACAATCTGGCGCGCGGCGTCATCGATTCGCGCGACGTCCTCTACTATCTCTCGCTGACGGCGGCGGCGCTGCTGTTGGCGACGCAGGCTCTGTCGAGGCGCCACGCCTGACGGCGGCGGGAGATTTTGTGATGGCAAAGAAGAAGACACTGGATCGAACCGTTCTCACCCTGGCTGTCATCGGCAGCCTGGTCTTGTTGAACATCCTCGGGCTGCGTTCGTTTGCCCGGCTCGACCTGACGCGCGAGAAGCAGTTCACGTTGAGCTCGGCGACGATCGACACGCTGAGCGAACTGAAGGACCCTGTTTCCGTGCGGGCCTACTTCACCGCCGACCTGCCACCGCCCTTCAGCACCAACGCCCGCTATGTCCGAGACCTTCTCGACGAGTACTACAACCATGCCGGGGGCAACCTGAATTTCGAGTTCATCGACCCCGCCGCGGAAGAGACCCGCGAAGACAAGGAGAAGAAGAAGGATGTCCGGCAGGACATCTTCGGCCGCGCGGTGCGCGAGCAAACCAGCGTCGAGGCCGAACTCGAGTCGTTCGGCATCGCGCCGGTCCAAGTGCGCGTCAACGAGGGCGACAACCTCGAGGTGAAGCGCGCGTACATGGGCATCGCGGTCAGCCATGGCGGCGAGCGCGAAGCGATCCCGGTGGTACAGGACACGGCCGGTCTCGAGTACGATCTGACAACGTTGATTCGCAAGCTGGCGCGGGAGAAGCGCCCGCGAGTCGCGCTGCTGCAGGGGCACGGCGCCGAGGAGCTGCAGCGGGAGATGGGGCAGGCCTTCGGTCTGCTTTCGCAACTGTACGAGATCAGCGCACTCGACCTGTCGCAGTCAGCGCAGGTGCCGGAGGACGTCGACGCCGTACTCGTCGTTTCACCGCGCACCCCCCTATCGGAAGATGAGTTGAAGGCTCTCGACGCGTTCGTCGCCGGCGGCGGTTCGCTCGCGGCCTTTCTCGACGGCGTCAAGCCCGACCTGCAGACCATGCAGTCCGAAGAGTTGCAGCACGGGATGAGCGACTTCTTGCGCAGCTATGGCATCGGCCTCGCGCCGGGCCTGGTGCTCGACGCGCAGAGCGCAACGATCAGCGTTGCCCGCCAGCAGGGCTTCATGCGCATCCAGCAGCCGGTTCGCTACCCGTTCATTCCGCAGCCGGACGCGCTCGACGCGGACAACCCGCTGACGCGGGGCATCGCATCCGTCGTCTTTCCGTTCATGAGCCCGCTCAGCATCGAGGTCGCGCCGGAGGGGGGCACTGCCACAGCCCTGGTGAAGAGCTCCGATGAGAGCTGGGTGCATCTGCCGCCGTACGACCTGTCGCCGCTTCGCCAGTGGACCGTGGACGATGTCGGTGAGCAGGGGGCGCAGGTACTGATCGCCATGGCCAGCCTGCCCGGGCAATCGGAGGCGGCGGCGGAGGGCGACGCCAGCGAGGCGCGCATCGTCGTCGCCGGGGGGGCGTCGTTCATCGGCGACCAGTTCTTTGCCGAGGGCAACCGGGCGCTGTTGCTCAACATCATGGACTGGCTGGTACACGACGATGCACTCCTGGCGGTTCGCACACGCGGTCTCAAGGCCGTGCCGTTGCGCGAAATCGAAGATTCCAGCCGCGCTATGGTGAAATACGGAAACATCGTCGGTGTGCCGCTGTTGTTGATTCTGTACGGCTTGGTTCGCTGGCGTCGCCGCGAAGCGCGCCGGGCGAACGTGTCGCTGGCCTGAACGCCGGACGACGAACTGTCAAAAGGGAATGAGAATGAACAAGTCGACGGTGATTGCACTTCTCGTTTTCGTCGGTCTGGCGTTCGCCGCGGTCACCGCCATGCGGGACAAACCCGAGCGCGGAGTGACGCGGCTGTCGATGGAACAGGTCGACGTCGCCGCGGTCGATCGTGTGTTGCTCGGCGCCGACGATGGCATCAGTATCGAGAAGAAGGACGGTCGCTGGCAGCTCGACGGATTGTTGGCGGACCAGACGGCGATCGAGCGAGTCGTCGAGTCGGTCGCCAACGTCAGGTCCAGCGATCTGGCGAGCCGCAGCGCCGAGCGCTACGCGGAATACGAAGTGGACGCGGAAAAGGGAACGCGGGTGCGTCTCTACGCCGGCGGTACGCCGGTCACCGACCTCATCGTCGGCGGCAGCTCGAGGGGAGGGTCCTACGTGCGTGCCGGCGACGAGGTCTTCTCGGTTGGCGGCATCTACCGCGCCAGCTTCGCGCGCGACCGTGCAGGCTGGATCGAGCGGCGGGTGTTCTTCGACGACGCCGGCGAAGTCGAACGCGTCGCGGTCCAACTACAGGGCATGCCGCCATACGCGTTTGTTTTGAAGGACGCCACGTGGCAGCTCGAAGACGTGTCGCAGCTGCCCGAGGGGCACCGCTTCGACTCCGAGGCGGCTGCGCAACTGGCGCGATCGCTGGTCACGGCGCGCGCCGAGGATGTGCTTGCGAGCGAACCGGAAGGTCCGACCGGGCTGGGAGAAGACGCCGATCGCCTGGAGTACCGCGTGCGGGGCGACGAGGAGGCGCGCAGCCTATCCCTCGGCGCCACTGCGGATTCATCGGTGTATGCCCGTTCGAGCGCGCGCGACCATCTGCTGACGCTGCGCGCCTCGGTTGCCGACAGCTTGCGCAAGTCCCTCGCCGACCTTCGCGATCTCGGGCTCGTCGAACTCGATCCGCAGCAGGTGACGCGATTGGTGATCGAAGATGGCGGCGCTCGCTTCGTCTTCGAACAACGGGAGGGCGCGTGGGCGATTTCCGAATCGACTGAAGTCGTTGCGGATGACTTCGTACTCGACCCGGCGGCGGTGATGCGCCGCTTGGCCGTTCTCAGCCGCGCCACGGCCGTAGCCGAGAGCG
>JBGTMF010000295.1:0-2397 GCA_041743795.1 Thermodesulfobacteriota bacterium
GCGGCGGCCGCCGCCGCCAAGCGAGCCGGGTTGGCGGTGGAAGCGAGCGACGGCGCCGCCGTCGACGAGGGGACGACAAACCGATAAGACAGACCGGTGGCCAAGGTGATTTTCATCGACGACGCCGTGCGGGCGAGGCGACGGGCGCAAGAGCGCGAGGTCACCGAGCGCTGTATCGAGATCGTCCATCTCAATCTGGCGCTGGCCCTGCATCGGTTCAAGAACGGGCCCGAGCACGAACGCACGGTGCGCGCGCGACAAGTCCGTCAGCTCGGTGAGGTTCTCGAATACATCACCGTCTGAGCCGCCGGCCGGGGGTGCGTCCAAGGCAAGGGCGAAACACTTGATCGGCGCCCGCTGTCTGCGCTATTGGCAGCCCATGCAGGCTCATTCTTCCCGTCTCACCCTTTTTTCGAAAGTCTGCGCCACCTCGGTACGTCGTTCGGTCCCGTCGGGCCAGCGTCCGATACTTTGAGTTAGTCAAATCTCCCACTTATACGGCCTATCGTGCTGATCCAGTGGAGGTGGCGCGCAGCGCGTCGCGCGGTTGGCGTTCAGATTCTGATAGCGGCCCTATTGGCGGGGACGAGCCGTGCCGAGCCAAACGCCGCGATCGACTTCGACGCCGTCACCGGACGAGCGCGTACGTTGGCGGCATCATCGTTCGAAGAACCGGTCAGGATTCCCGACTGGCTTCTCGAGATTTCTTACGATCAATGGCGCAACATCCGGTTTGAGCCGGATGCGGCACTCTGGCGCAGCGCCTCGTCGCGGTTCGAGGTGCAGCTGTTCCACCCCGGTCTCTTCTACGATCGCGCCGTGCCGATCAGTGTCGTCGACGCCGAGGGGACTCATCCAGTCGCGTTCTCGCCAGGTCTGTTCAACTACGGGGACAACAACTTCGGCAGCAGAGTGCCGGCCGACCTCGGGTTCGCCGGGCTACGACTCCACTATCCGATCAACCGCGCCGACTACCGGGACGAGGTCATCGTCTTCCTCGGTGCAAGTTATTTCCGCGCTTTGGGGAAAGACATGGGATTCGGCATCTCGGCGCGCGGCCTGGCGGTCGATACCGCCCACCCGTCTGGTGAGGAATTCCCCTTTTTCAAGGAGCTGTGGCTGGTCCGGCCCACCGCGAAGGCCAAGGCCGTGACCGTACTGGCCCTGCTCGACAGCCCCCGCATCACGGGTGCCCTCGAGTTCACGGTAACCCCCGGCACGCAGACCACCACCGACGTTCGCGCCGTCTTCTTTCCGCGCGCCGAGATCGCGAAGATCGGACTCGCACCGCTGACGAGCATGTTCCTACGCGGCGAGAACTCGCTCAGCCCGCGGCCCGACTACCGACCCGAGGTGCACGACTCCGACGGCCTCGCCATCCAAACCGGTGACGGCGAGTGGATATGGCGACCGTTGGAGAACTCGGAGGAATTGCGGGCGATCGCCTTCACGGTCACCAATCCAAAGGGATTCGGATTGCTGCAGCGCGATCGCGATTTCGCTAACTATCAAGATCTAGAGACGCGCCCAGAGAAACGGCCGGGGGTATGGGTCGCGCCCAAGGGCGACTGGGGCCGTGGCCACGTGGAGCTCATCGAGATCCCGACGCGCGATGATACCAATGACAACATCGTCGCGTTCTTCGTCCCGGAGCGACCCATCACCGCGGGCGAACCGATCTCGATCTCCTACCGCCTGAGTTGGTTCGGCGACGACCCGAGTCGACCGCCCGGCGGCCGCGTCGTCGCCACGCGTCGCGACGCGGGCACGTTGGACGGAGTTCACCGGTTCGTCATCGACTTTGCCGGCGCGGACCTGAAGAATCTTCCCGCGACGACCCTGGTGCACGGCGATGTGACCGTCGGGGCCGGAGACGGTGCGCACGGTGAGGTCATCGACCAACAGGTGATCAGGAACCCCGCGATCGGGGGCTGGCGATTGATCTTCCAGGTGCAACCGCGCGGCAGGGATCCGGTCGATCTCCGCGCCTTCCTCCAACACGACCAGAAGGTGCTGACCGAGACGTGGTCCTACGTCATCGATCCATGACACCAGTCGCCCCGCCGCCCGGCGAACCGGTGCCGGCCGACAGGATCGGTCGAGACGCACCGGTCCGCGTGCCGCGCGATAAGCTAATTCGCAACTGGGAGGGCGCCTGCAAGCGGGCCGAACACTACTTGATCGCGCTCGGGTTCGACGGCGCGGACGCCGCTGAGATGGCGCGCGATGCGACGATCGTCTCGGCCGCGACCGACTCGGACGACGTCGCGACGAACGTGTACGCGGAGGTATTGGCGAATGTGCGTGCGACCGTGCAGCGGCGGCTGCCGCGGTACCGCGCCGACCAACCCCAGGGGGACGGGTTTCCGCAGTGGCGAGTCAACGCAGCGCTCGCCG
>JBGTMF010000296.1:0-14840 GCA_041743795.1 Thermodesulfobacteriota bacterium
GTTTGCGCCCCTTGGTGGCGGCACGATGAACACCATCGCGCGGGCGCTCGGCCTGGGCCGCGTATCGCCCCCCGAGGCGCTGGCGATCATCCTCGGCGGCGGCACCGTCGAGCGGGTGCGGCAGAGCACGATGGCGGTGAACGGCATGCGATTGGGGTTCATGCTCGGCGCGGGCGTTCCGGCTCGCTTCCTGGAGGTGTACGAACGAGGCTCCCACCTCGGTGCTCTGCGGGCGGCGCGCGTCCTCGGCGAACTGCTGTTGTCGGCGATTGCCGGCGGCGGCGCGGCGCAGCGGCTTTTCGTACCGGTGGCGGTCACTATGTCGATCGATGGCCGGGAGTTGGCGATCGCTCAGGTTTCGATCGTCTACGCGGCGGTGATCGACGATATCGGTCTGGGTTTTCGGCCGACGCCGCGAGCCCGTCAGCAACTCGGTGCGTTCCAGGTTCTCGCCGCCGGGGCGCGGGCGATGGACATGGTGCGCGTGTTGCCCCGTATCTGGTGGGGCACGGGCGTCGGCGGCCCGCCTTGGATCGACGCCTGTGGAAGTCATCTGGTCGTTGCCTTTGCCGAACCCACTGTCTACATGGTCGACGGGGATGTGGAGGAGGCGATCGGCGAGCTCGAAGTTCACGCCGGCCCGATCACCGAAATGCTCGTCGCCAAAAGCGTGTAGCGCGCCGCGGTCAGGAGAGTCATCGTGTTGGGAGTCATTGGAGGCAGCGGGCTGTACGAACTGCCGGGCATCGAAGAGGTTCGGGCGGTGTGCGTGGCTACACCCTTTGGCTCGCCTTCGGATCAGTTGACTGTAGGGCGCCTCGGCGCCGTCGAAGTGGCCTTTCTGCCGCGCCACGGGCGCGGGCATTCCATTCTGCCCTCCGAGATCGACTTCCGCGCCAACATCCACGCATTGAAGCAACTCGGGGTCGAGTTTCTCATTTCGGTCGGCGCCGTCGGTAGCTTACGCGCCGAGTTGCCGCCGGGCAGCGTCGTGGTGCCGGATCAGTTCATCGACCGCACGGTGGCACGGCCGAGCACCTTCTTCGGCGATGGCGTGGTCGCGCACGTCAGTCTTGCCGATCCGGTCTGTCCGGTGTTGTCCGAGCTATTGACCGGCGCCGCCACCGCGGCGGGCGGCGAAGTTCGCCGCGGTGGGACGTACCTTTGTATGGAGGGACCGCAGTTTTCCACGCGCGCCGAGTCCCACCTCTACCGCCAATGGGGCGCCGACATCATCGGCATGACCAACTGGCAGGAAGCCAAGTTGGCGCGGGAAGCGGAGATGTGTTTCGCCAGTTTGTCGCTGGTGACGGATTACGACTGTTGGAACGAGGAAGAGTCGGCCGTCGCGGTGGAGGACATCCTGCGGATCCTGCAGGACAATGCGGATCTCGCGCGTCGCTCGATTGCGTCGGTGGCGCGCGAACTGCCGTCGCAACGCCAATGCGGCTGTGGCAACGCCTTGGCAAATGCGATTCTGACGCCGCCGGCAAAGATCTCGCCGGCGGCACGATTGAAGTTGGACGTCATCATCGGAAAGTACATGAAAGGGAATGAATGAGTTTGTTGGTGGTCGGCTCGGTTGCATTGGACGATCTCGAAACGCCGTCGGGGAAGGCGACCGATGTCGTCGGTGGTGCGGCGACATACTTCGCTTACGCGGCGAGCTTCTTCACTCCGGTGCGCATGGTGGCCGCCATCGGCGAGGACTTTCCGGAGGAAGTTCTCGCTGATCTCACCGCCCGCGGCGTCGACATCTCCGGCGTCGAGAGACGGCCGGGGACGACGTTGCGCTGGTCGGGTCGCTACCACGAGGCGCTGAACATTCGCGACACCCTGCATCTCGACCTCGGGGTGTTCTCGGACTTCCAACCGAACATCCCGGACCACTTTCGCGATTCGGACTACGCGTTTCTCGCCAACATCGATCCGGCTTTGCAGTCGCGTGTGCTCGATCAGATGGAGCGACCGAAGCTGGTCGGCTGCGACACGATGAACCACTGGATTGAGAACTCGCGCCCGGTCCTCGATGCGTTGCTGCAGCGAGTCGACATGCTGGTGGTCAACGACGAGGAGGCCGAGCTGCTGACCGGGCATCGCAACATGGTCAAGGCGGCGGCCAAGATTCTCGATGGAGGGCCGACCTCGGTCCTCATCAAACGCGGTGAGTACGGCGTCATTGAGTTCTCCGGCGACACGGTCTTCGCCGTCCCCGCCTACCCGTTGGAGGAAGTCTGCGACCCGACTGGCGCCGGGGACTGCTTCGCGGCGGGAGTCATGGGCGAGCTTGCCCGATCAGGCGACACTTCGCCGCAGGGGCTGCGGCGCGCCATTGTCTACGGAAGTGTCATGGGCTCGTTCGTCGTCGAGGACTTCGGTCCGAAGCGCCTGCTCGGCCTGACCCGCGAGATGATCGAACAGCGCTACCAGCTGTTTGTCTCGCTGACCGACATCCCCCGTTGATGCCGGCGGCGGAGGGGAGCACGGCGGCGGCGGGCGCCAATCCCTGCACTGCGTAGAGGGCGAATCTGGCATGGATCTCTCGGTCATCGTTCCCGTATTCAATGAGCAGGAGAACGTCGCTGGCCTCGATGGCGAGATCCGGGCGGCGTTGGGGGCGTGGGGGGGAAGCTTCGAGATCATCTACGTCGACGACGGCAGCACCGATGATTCCTTCGCGATCCTCGCCGAGCTGGCGCGGTCGCGGAACGGGGTCCGTGTCGTCAAACTCAGCCGCAATTTCGGCCAAACCGCCGCGATGGCGGCGGGTATTGCGGCCTCGCAGGGTGTCGACGTCGCTCTTCTCGACGGCGACAGGCAGAACGATCCAGCCGACATCACACGGATGTTGCTGAAGAGGGCGGAGGGATACGATCTCGTCGCCGGCTGGCGTGCCGATCGTCGCGATCCGTGGCTCTCCCGCAGGCTGCCCTCGAAGTTGGCCAATTGGGTCATTGGCTGGAGCACCGGCGTGCGCCTACACGACTATGGATGCACCCTGAAGGTATTGGACGGGGGCATCGCCCGCTCCCTGCGTCTGTACGGCGAGATGCACCGCTTCATTCCGGCGCTGGTGGACGATCTCGGTGGCCGCATCGTCGAGGTGGTGGTGAACCATCGTCCGCGTGTGGCGGGCGTTTCAAAGTACGGCATCTCGCGCACCGTTCGGGTGGTGCTCGACCTGGCGACGGTGAAGTTCCTTTCGAGTTATGCGACGAGGCCTATTCACGTCTTCGGCGTCGTCGGCCTGCTTTCCACGTTTCTCGGTTTTGTCATCATGAGCTGGCTGGGGTTCGAGCGTATCTACCTGGGCCGGCCGATCGGCGATCGGCCAATGGTTCTGCTGGGCATTTTGTTGACCATCATGGGACTGCAGTTCGTCACGATGGGGTTGCTGGGCGAGATCCTCGTGCGCACCTACCACGAGTCTCAGGGAAAGCCGGTCTATCGGGTCGAGACGATCGTCGGACGTGGCGAAGCCACTGCCTGAGGATGGCGCACGTGAACGTGCGCCATCCATCTCAACGGACTGCTGACTAGGAGGTTGTTTTGAAGCTCTGTGTCGTAGGCACTGGATATGTCGGACTGGTGGCGGGGACGTGTTTCGCCGAGAGCGGCAACGACGTCATTTGTGTCGATGTCGACTCCGAGAAGGTGGCGGCGTTGCGGCGCGGCGAGATACCCATTTACGAGCCTGGGTTGGAGGAACTGGTCCGGCGCAACGTCGCGCAGGACCGTCTGACTTTTCAGACCGACCTGGCCGACGCGGTCCTGCGTTCGGAGATCTGCTTCATCGCCGTCGGCACACCGGAAGGGCAGGACGGCGAAGCCGACCTGGGTGCGGTCATGGCCGTCGCCGCGGGCATCGGCGACGCGATGGACGGCTACCGCGTGATCGTCGACAAGAGCACGGTGCCGGTGGGCACGGCGACTCGTGTCGAGCAGATCGTCGCCGCCCGCACGGCTCACCCATTCGACGTCGTTTCCAACCCGGAGTTTCTCAAGGAGGGGGCGGCGATCGACGATTTCCAGAAGCCCGATCGCGTCGTCGTCGGCTGTCGCAGCGATCGGGCTTGGCGTGTCATGGAGCAGTTGTACAAGCCCTTCGTGCGCACCGGAAAGCCAATTCTGCGCATGTCGCCGGAAAGCGCGGAGATGACCAAGTACGCGGCTAACGCGATGCTGGCGGCGCGAATCTCGCTGATGAACGAAATTGCCAATCTTTGCGAGGTCACCAACAGCGATGTAGAGGACGTGCGCCGCGGCGTCGGCCTCGACGAACGGCTCGGGTCGGCATTTCTCTTCCCGGGCGTCGGTTATGGCGGATCGTGCTTCCCGAAGGACGTCAAGGCGCTGATCAAAGTCGCCGAGAATCACTCTCTCGATGCCCGTATCTTGCGCGCCGTCGACGATGTCAACAGCCGGCAGAAGCAATGGCTGTTCGACAAAGCGTCCCGATTTGTAGGCGGCGACCTCGCCGGCGTCCGCCTGGCCGTCTGGGGGCTGTCGTTCAAGCCGCGTACCGACGACATGCGGGAGGCGCCGTCGGTCGTTCTCATCAACGCTCTCCTCGCCGCCGGGGCAAGTGTGGCGACCCACGATCCAGTCGCCATGCCGGTCGCGCGGCGCCTCTTTGGCGAACGCGTCGACTACTTCGAGTCGGCCTATGATGCTCTCGAGGACGCTTCGGCCCTGCTCATCGTTACTGAGTGGCAGGAGTTCAAGCAGCCGGACTTCGCGCGGATCAAGCGCTTGCTGAAGACCCCGCTCGTTATCGACGGCCGGAACCTGTACGACCGGGAAGAGATGGATCGTTTGGGTTTCTGCTATGTGGCCGTCGGGCGTCAGCCCGTCGGTGAGGTTTGAGAATGGGACGGGTTCTGATCACCGGCGGCGCCGGATTCATCGGCTCGCACCTGGCCGACCGATTGATCGCGGAGGGCAGCGAGGTGATCGCGCTCGACAATCTGTCGACGGGACATCCCCGCAACATCGCTCACCTGATGGGCCATCCGGGATTTCGGTTTCTCCAGTACGACGTCACCGACTACATCTACGTCGAAGGGCCGCTCGACACGATCTTTCATCTGGCGTCGCTGCCGAGTCCCGTCGACTACTTGCGGATGCCGATTCCGACGTTGAAGGTCGGTGCGCTGGGCACGCACAAAGCTCTCGGGCTGGCGCGCGCCAAGGGGGCGAAGTTTCTCCTCGCATCGACCTCCGAGGTATACGGCGATCCGACGGTACACCCGCAGCCCGAGGAATACTGGGGGAACGTCAATCCAGTCGGGCCGCGCGGCGTCTACGACGAGTCGAAAAGATTCGCCGAGGCGATGACGATGGCGTACCACCGCAACCACCACATGTCGAATTACATCTGTCGCATCTTCAATACGTACGGACCGCGCATGCGGGCGGACGACGGGCGCGTCGTCACCAACTTCGTCGCCCAGGCGCTGCGCGGCGATCCCCTCACCGTCTATGACGATGGTGGACGCACGCGCAGCTTCTGTTTCGTCAGCGATCTGGTCGACGGCCTGCTGCGTCTGGTGCGCTCCGACTACCACGATCCGGTCAATCTGGGGAATCCGACGGAGATGACGATCCTCGAGTTTGCGCAACGCGTCGTCGCCCTGGCGGACTCGAAGTCGAAGATCGACTTCGTCAAACCGGAAGATGAGCGGACACAGGATGACCCGAAGACGCGGCGTCCCGACATCACCAAGGCGAGCACCCTTTTGGGTTGGCAACCGACCGTCGAACTCGACGACGGCCTGGTCCGGACCATCGAGTATTTCCGCAAACTGTTTGCGACCGAGGGGGACGGTGCGGCCACCAACCGCTGATCCCGCTGGATGACCGAAGAGATCCGAAACTTCTCGATCATCGCCCATATCGATCACGGCAAGTCGACGTTGGCCGACCGCTTGATCGAGGCGACGGGCACGATTGCCGAGCGCGATCGGCAGGCGCAGATGCTCGATAGCATGGATCTCGAACGCGAGCGCGGCATCACCATCAAGGCGAGTCCGGTGCGCCTGCACTACAAGGCCGCGGACGGTCGCACCTACCTTCTGAACCTGATCGACACGCCTGGCCACGTCGACTTCACCTACGAGGTTTCGCGAAGTCTGTCGGCCTGCGAGGGAGCCGTCCTCGTCGTCGACGCCTCGCAGGGGGTGGAGGCGCAGACGTTGGCGAACGTCTATCTCGCCCTCGACAGCAACCTCGAGATCCTGCCGGTCATCAACAAGATCGATCTTCCCGGCGCCGAACCCGAGCGAGTTCGCGCGGAGATCGAGGAGATCATCGGCCTCGACGCCTCGGAGGCCGTGCTGGCCAGTGCGAAACTCGGCGTCGGCATCAGTGAGGTTCTCGAGGGGATCGTCCGTGTCGTGCCGCCGCCGAAGGGCGACGCGGCGGCGCCGTTGAAAGCACTGGTGTTCGACAGTTGGTTCGATCCCTACCACGGTGTCGTCGCCGTGATCCGCGTTTTCGAGGGGGAGGTGCACCCGGGTCTGCCGATCTCGCTGATGGCCAGCGGTAAGCGGTTCCAGGTGACGCAGGTCGGCGTTTTCTCGCCGCAGCCGCTGGCGGTACCGAGCCTGGGGCCGGGGGAGGTCGGCTTCATCAGTGCCAGCATCAAGGATATTTCCGACGCCAAGATCGGCGATACCGTCACCGGTGCCGATCGGCCCACGGCCGAGCCGTTCCCCGGCTACAAAGCGGTCAAGCCGATGGTGTTCAGCGGTCTCTACCCGACGGATTCGATCCAGTACGAGCCGCTGCGCGACGCCATGGAGAAGCTGCGCTTGAACGACTCGTCGTTCAGCTACGAACCCGAGAGTTCGGTGGCGCTGGGATTCGGCTTTCGCTGCGGTTTTCTCGGATTGCTCCACATGGATATCGTCCGCGAGCGGCTCGAGCGCGAGTTCGATCTCGCCTTGATCGCGACGGCGCCGACGGTGGAGTATCGGGTGACGACGCTGCAGGGCGAGGTATTGCTGGTCGATAGCCCTACCAAGTTGCCTCCGTCCGGCGACATCGAAATGATGGAGGAGCCCTTCATCCTGGCTTCGATCCACGTGCCCGAGCCGTACCTCGGCAACGTTTTCGCACTCTGCGAAGAGAAACGCGGCCGACAGCGGAACATGCGCTACCTCGGTATGGGTCGGGTGGTAGTCGAATACGAGCTGCCGTTGAACGAGGTCGTGTTGGATTTCTACGATCGGCTCAAGTCGGCGACCAAGGGCTATGCCTCTTTGGATTACGAATTCCTCGACATGCGTGTTGGCGACCTGGTTCAGCTCGATGTCCGTGTCAACGGCGAGGCGGTTGACGCGCTGTCGATGATCGTCCACCGCGACCGCGCTTACGCGCGCGGCCGCGACGTCATCGCCAAGATGCAGGAGCTGATTCCGCGACAGATGTTCGAGGTGGTGCTGCAGGCCTCGCTCGGCGCCAAGGTGATCGCCCGCAAGACGGTCAAGGCACTGCGCAAGAACGTCACCGCGAAATGTTACGGCGGCGATATATCGCGCAAACGCAAACTCCTCGAGAAGCAGAAGGAGGGTAAGCGGCGGATGAAGCAGGTCGGACACGTTGAGATTCCGCAGGAGGCCTTTCTCG
Source organism: Thermodesulfobacteriota bacterium (assembly GCA_041743795.1). Classification (GTDB taxonomy): domain Bacteria; phylum Desulfobacterota; class Binatia; order HRBIN30; family CADEER01; genus CADEER01. The sequence goes on from JBGTMF010000296.1 coordinate 7,630, forward strand.
CCGTTTTGCGCGTGGGTGATGAGTGAGCGTACGCATGCCGGCGCAAGTGTCGTCGCTGCCGCGGCTCCCCGTCGCCTGAAGCCCTACTTGTGGGCGGCGATGGCCGCCGCCTTGCTTACGGTCGTCCTGCGCGGCTGCGCCGTGCAGGGATTCAAGGTGGCATCGGGGTCAATGCTGCCGACGCTCCTCGTGGGCGACCATGTACTGATGTCGCCCTGGGCGTACGGCATCGCGGCGCCGCTGGCGGGAGTTTGGTTCTGGCGCGGCGGTGGGCCGGATCCTGGCGATGTGGTCCTCCTCGAGTACGAGGGGGCGCCGGGCAGCTTCTTCATCAAGCGGGTGGCGGCGATCGCTGGAGAGACCGTCGAAGTCGTCGCCGGCGAACTGGTCGTCGACGGCCAACCGCGTGAGATCGCCGCGCCGCGCCTCCCCTCGGGGACGACTCGCGATTTTCGCGCCCTGCGGGTACCACCGGGGCAGGTTTTTGTGCTAGGAGACAACCGGGATCGCAGTATCGATAGCCGAGAATGGGGCCCTGTGGAGCTCTCAGGCATCAAAGGGCGCGTTTTTCTCATCTACTGGTCTCAGACGAAGAGCGGCGGAAGTGTCCGCTGGGAGCGATTGTTTGCCCGGGTACAATAGTCCTGGTGCGTGGAGGGGTGGCGATGTCCTACCGTAGAGTTTTGGTTTGCTTGTTGAGCGTTTGGCTGTCGGCGATGTACGCCGCATCGGCCATGGCGGACAGTGGAATTTTCTCCTCTGCTCCGCTGTCCGGGGTCGGCAGCCGTCCGACGACGTTGGCCGTCGGCGATGTCGACAACGACGGCCGCCTGGATGTCGTGGTGACGAGCACCGGCGGGTTCCAGAACACGGTGACTGTCGCCATCGGTTTTGGCGACGCTACATTCGTCGAGTTTCGCCCCGGCATCGACGTCGGCGGATTTACCGGCGAGTTGGAACTGGCTGATCTCGACGGCGATGGGATTGGCGACGTCGCCATCGTCAGTCCCAACGAGGGGACAGTGTTGGTGCTGCGAGGGCTCGGTACGCGACCGGCCTTTTTCTCTCCTCCGGGGACGCCGATCGTTGTCGGGCGGGCACCGGTCGACATCGTTTCCGGCGATCTCAACGGCGACGGCAATCTCGACCTGGTGACGGCAAACGAAGAGATAGAGGGCTCGGAGGGGACCGTCTCCGTGCTGCTCGGCGCGGGAGACGGAACATTCATCCGCGTCGATCAGGAACCTACGGTAGAAGGTGTGCGCGACCTCCGCGGTGAGCTCGGTACTGCATTCGTCTCTATCGTCGACATCAACAACGATCAGATTCCGGACATACTGGCGCTCAATCGAATATCGGAGTCGGTGTCCGTGTTCCTCGGTGAAGGGGACGGACTGTTCGATGCTCCTACATTGCAGGCGGTTCCTGGATTCCAGCACGTTGCGTTCGGCGATGTCGACGGCGACGGCAATCTCGACATGATCGGAGCGCAGCCCAACCTCGATAGCGTCGCCGTTCGCCGCGGCAACGGCGACGGAACGTTCGGCACCGCTCTTCAGTACCTCGTCGGCAGTGCGCCGATTCGCGTAGCGATTCACGACGTCACGGGAAATGGCGAACTGGACATCATTGCCGCCAACAGCCGCAGCCACGATGTTTCGATTCTCCAGGGCGGTGGCGATGGGACGTTTGCCCCGGCCCGGTCGTACGTAGCCGACGCGGAACCGCGCCGGCTCGGATTTGGCGACTTCGACGGCGACGGTATTCTGGATGTTGCCGTGGTTTCGGAGGGCGACCAGGGGGCGACTGTTGCGGTGCTGCGCGGCCGCCCCGGAGGGACCTTCCTTGCCGCCGAGGATCTACGCGTCGAGGGCGCTCCGACCGACGTACGAGCCGGCGACGTCACCGGCAATGGCTACTCCGATCTCGTCGGCGTAACCGAATCCGGCGATCTCTTCATCTTCCCGTCACTCGGCGGTGCCGGCCTCGGCCAGAGGGTGTCGATCCCGGTTGCCGCCCGCAGCCTCGGTATGGAATTGGCGGATCTCAATCGAGATCTTCGCCTGGATGTGGTCGTCTCCGACTTTACCGCCGGCGAGCTGGTGGTGTTGCGCGGTCGTCCCAGTGGTATTCCGAGCGAGACGACGCGACTGGCCGTCGGTCCCAACCCTTCCGCTGTGGCGATCGGTGATTTCGACGGCAACGGTCGGCTCGACCTGGCGACGGCGTTGCTGGAGGACAGCCAGGTTGCGGCATTGCTGCAATCCGCAGGAGGATCTTTCGGCGCCGCCCTGCGCAGTCCGGTGACCCTGACGTCCCAGCGCGCCGCCCCGATCGAGATCAAGGTCATCGATGCGGACTGTGATGGGCGCGACGACCTGGTGGTCGCCAACAACGCCATCAACACTGTGTCGATTCTGCGCAGCACCGGCGACGGTCGCTTCTCGATAACGAACGAGATCGACCCGTTCCTAATCGGCGACCTGCCGACAGCGATCCTCGTCGCCGACTTCGATTCGGATGGCCGGCAGGATTTCGCGGTCAGCAACGCGCGTGTCGTCGGCACGCAGCGCTCCGTGCGTTTCTTCTACGGCAATTGCGATGGCACCTTCACGGCCGGGGACAGCACACGCAATCTTCCGGCGGGACTTCTGGTGACGGCCCTGACAGGACGCGATTTCACCGGCAACCAGATTCTCGACATCGCCCTCGTCAATCAGACGGCCAACGTGGTCAAGACGTTCTTGATGCTCGGTAGCGATGGTGTCGCCAATGGTATGTTCGAACCGCGAGCGCCGGATGTCGTCAGCCGTATGCCCGAATCGATCGTCGCCGCGGATTTCGACGGTGACGGCCGCTACGACATCGCCGCCGGCAACACCGATGCGAGCTCCAACAACGTGACGGTGTTGCTCAACTGTGTGCGCGACCCCGGCTGCGACATTTTCGGCAACAACCCAGCCGGGGTGGCGGCCAACCGTGGCGATGGCAACGACGACGGGCGGGTCTCGGCCGCCGACCTGGCGGCGTTGGCATTGGAGATGTTCGATGGCGATGGCGATCAGGTCGAGGACGTCGAGCGCGGTACCTTCGACGCGGCGCCCGGTGTCGATGCCAACGGCGACGGGCGCGTCGACCGGCAGGACGCGATCGCCATGGCGCGGCGGATTTTTTCCGCAGACGCTACCGGAGACAATGGATGACGGAGGAGTCGTTGCAGAGCGACCTGCGGGACGCAATGCGGGCCCGCGATCAACGACGGATAGACATCTTGCGCGGTGTCATCTCGGTCGCCAAGAACCTGAAGGTAGAGCGACGTGCCGCATCGCTCGATGAAAGCGATCTCGTGGCGATCGTTCGCAAGGAGGCGAAGAAGCGTTCGGACATCATCGAGTTTGCCACGCAGGGAAATCGCCCGGAGATCGCCGCCGACGCCGAAGCCGAAAAGGCAATACTCGAGGCCTTCCTGCCGCAACAGTTGAGCGCCGATGAACTCGCCGCCACTGTGCGTGAACTCGCCGTGGAACTGGGCAGCTCGGAGATCGGTCCGCTCATGGCGGCGCTGCGCGAGCGTTTCGCCGGACGTTTTGACGGCAAAGAGGCGAGTGCGGCGATTCGCTCCCTACAGACTTGAGGGTGCGGCGCGCTTCAGGGTTGCGCCGCCCGATTGAGGACATCTCCCGCGGCGCGGATTCCGGCGCCCGGATCGACGGCGTATCCCAGGGCGCGCAACGTGCGTTCTAGCGCGGTCAGTACGAGTAGCACGTTGGCGGGCGTGCTCGACTCTCCCATTAAACCGATCCGCCACACCCGGCCTTTCAGCGGACCGAGTCCGCCGCCGATTTCCAGATTGTACTGGTTCAGCAGTGCGGCTCGCACCGCGGCGTCCTCGATCCCATCGGGGATGCGAACACTGTTCAACATGCACAGCTGCCGACCCTCCTGAGATGCGAGGGGAAGCCCCATCGCCTGCAATCCCGCCTTCAATACCTCGTAGTGCCGCTGGTGCCTTCGCCAGCGCGCCTCGAGTCCCTCCTCACGGACGAGGTGCAACGCCTCGGCGAGCGCGAAGTTCATCGATACCGGAGCGGTATGATGGTAGATGCGCTCACTCCCCCAATACTTCTCGATCATCGACAGGTCCAAGTACCAACTCTGCACCGGTGTCTTGCGCCGGCGCATGACTGACAAGGCTTTTTCGCTGAAGGTCACCGGCGCCAGGCCGGGCGGGCAGCTCAGGCATTTCTGCGTGCCGCTGTAGCACGCGTCAATTTTCCATCCGTCGACCTCGAGCGGAGCTCCTGCCAGCGATGTGACCGCGTCGACGATGAACAGCGCGTCAGAAGGTGCCAGGGCGCGTCCGACTTCCTCGAGCGGTTGCCAGGCGCCGGTGGAGGTCTCCGCGTGCACCAGGGCGACGGCTTTGGCATCCGGATTGGCGCGCACCGCGCGCAGCACATCGTCCGGCTCGATCGCGTTCCCCCACGGCGCCTCGACTGCGACGGCCACGGCGCGACAACGCTTGGCGATCTCCATCATGCGCCCGCCGAAGACGCCGTTGACGCCGATTACGATTTTGTCGCCGGGCTCGAGTAGGTTGACCAGACACGCTTCCATGCCGGCGGAGCCGGTGGCGGAAATTGGTATCGTAAGCCGGTTCTCGGTGCGGAAGACGAATCGGAGCAGATCCTGGATCTCTTCCATCAACGAGAGGAAGTAGGGATCGAGGTGTCCGACGAGTGGGCGCGACAGCGCCCGCAGGACGCGCGGGTGAACACTGCTGGGACCGGGGCCGAGCAGCACGCGGGCAGGCGGCGAAATGGCCATCGCGTGACACTGAATCGCGGTCCCGGCGAATGCAAGTCGCGCCGATCTGCGACGACCATCCACTGCGGGTCGTGGCGAGGGCGCCTTGCTCCCGCGCGAACGGGGTGCGTAGTATCCACCGGTGGCGCTGGCAGAGTGTGCAGAGGTACCCGCGTCGGTAATCGAACGGCTGCGCGAGGTCGTCGGCGCCGCGGCGCTGTTGACCGATCCGGCCTCGACGAGAGTCTACGAGTGCGATGGATTCACGCTGGCCCGCCGAGCACCGCAGGTGGTGGTGCTGCCGGCAAGCCGCGAGGAAGTCATCGCTGTGGTGCGGATCCTGGCCGACGCGGGGATCGCCTTTGTGCCGCGCGGCGCGGGAACCGGTCTCAGCGGCGGCTGCTTGCCGTTGCATTCGGCGGTGATGATCGGCACCAGTCGCATGCGCGCCCTGCGCGAGATCGATTTCGCCAATCGCCGTGTGGTGGCGGAGGCAGGCGTGGTCAATCTGCACGTGACGCGGGCCGCCGAGGCGCAGGGGTTGTTTTATGCGCCGGACCCTTCCAGTCAGTCGGCTTGCACCATCGGCGGCAACGTTGCGGAGAACTCCGGCGGCCCACACACTTTGAAGTATGGCGTCACGACCAACCACATCCTGGCGGTGGAGATGGTGCTCGCCGACGGCCGGGTGGTCGAGTTGGGCGATACGGTCGAAGATGTTCCCGGCTACGATCTGCGGGGTTTGGCGATCGGCGCAGAAGGCACGCTCGGCATCGTCACCGCGGCGACCCTGCGCCTTGTGCGCACGCCGCAAGCGGTGCGGACGCTGCTCGGTGTCTTCGACAACGTCGATGACGCCTGCCGCGCGGTATCGGCGATCATCGCCGCCGGCATCTTGCCGGCGGCGCTCGAGCTGATGGATCGCCTCATCGTCGCAGCAGTCGAGGCGGCGTACGGGTTCGGCTTTCCGACCGAGGCGGGGGCGGTTCTGATCGTCGAACTCGACGGTCGCGAGGCTGGGCTGGTCGAGCAGGTCGCGGCCATCGGCGAACTGCTGCGGCGAGACGGTGCTCGCGAAGTGCGCGTCGCAGCCGATGATGAGGAGCGAAAGGCGCTGTGGAAGAGTCGCAAGCGGGCTTTCGGCGCCGTTGGGCGCCTGGCGCCGAACTATTGTACGCAGGACGGTGTCGTGCCGCGCGGCAGCGTGCCGGAGATCTTGCGCCGCATCGCAGCGGTCGCCGAGCGCTACCAGCTGCGTATCGCCAACGTATTCCACGCCGGCGACGGCAACATCCACCCGATCATCTTGTTCGACGAGTCGGATCGCGACGAAGTGTCCCGCGTGCTGCAGGCCGGTCGTGAGATTCTCGAGGCGTGCGTCGAACTCGGCGGTAGTGTCACCGGCGAGCACGGCATCGGCGTCGAGAAGATCGAGCAGATGCCGCTGCTGTTTTCGCCGGTCGATCTCCGGGTCATGCAGGATCTGCGGCGGGTTTTCGACCCCGGCCAGCGCTGTAATCCGGGCAAGATCTTTCCCACGCCGGGCGCCTGTGTCGAGGTGACGACGCCGCGCCGCCAGGTGCCACTTTGAAGCATAGCGAGGGCCAGGAAGCGCCGGCGGTAGCCGCTTCGTACGGCATCTCCCGCGTCGAAGAAGGAGAGGCAACGTGGCGCTTCGCAGTCTCGGGTTCGCTACCGAGAGCGGTGGTGCGGCCGGCTTCGTCGGCTGAAGTGGGCGAGGTGGTCCGCCGTACGAGAGAGCGCGGGGAATGTTTGATTCCCGTTGGTAAGGGGGTGCGTCTCGGCATCGGCAATCGGCCGCGGCAATACGATATCGCGCTTTCGACCGAATTACTGAACTCGGTCGAAGCGCACCGGTCGGAGGACATGACGGTGACGGTGCAGGCCGGGATGACGTTGGGCAGATTGAACGAGGCTTTGGCGGCCGGCGGCCAGTGGCTGCCGCTCGATCCGGCCGCGGGCGACGAAACCACGGTGGGCGGTCTCATCGCCGCCGACGCCAGCGGCCCGATGCGCCACGCGTACGGCAAGGTGCGAGACTTCCTCCTCGGCGTCGAGCTGGTGAGCGGAGCAGGGGAGATCGTGCGTGCCGGCGGCCGGGTGGTGAAAAACGTAGCCGGGTATGACGTCACCAAGCTCGTGTGTGGTTCCTTCGGTAGCCTCGGAGTGGTCGTCTCTGCGACGTTCAAGACGCGTCCGCTGCCGGCCATACAGCGTATCTACGTCTGGCCGTGTTCGGATCTGGCCGAGGCGATCGGCCGCGCCACCGCGCTCGACGGCGGCCATCTCGGTGCCTGCGTGCTCGAGGCTCTGAGTGGGCGGGCCTGCGAGGCGATTGGCATCGAGTGCGAACGCGGCCGGCAATACCTTGATGGCCACGTCGC
>JBGTMF010000297.1:0-4684 GCA_041743795.1 Thermodesulfobacteriota bacterium
GGCCTGCGGCGGCGGCACGGCGCCGGGCAGCGCCCGATCCGTGAACACCACCTGCTCGCGAACCGGCAGGATGGTTCCCTGCGGCTCACCGATGAACGCCACCAAGGTATCACTCAAGCTGTCCACCGTGTACGGCGGAACCGACGAGCCCCGCATCTGCACCGTCAGGCGAATCTTGCCGGCGTCGGTACCGAGCTGGATCTGGTCGATCAAGTCGTTGTCAACAGGAAAGCGCTGTGCCGCGATTTCGCCGGTCGTCTCACCATACATTTCGACGACCAGTCGGCTCGGGTTGTCCAGCGTGATGTACGAAACGTCGCGCGGCGGGCCCGACAGTTTGGCGAAGACCCCCTGTTGCCCATTGTCTTCGATGATCCGCACTTCGCGAATCTCGAGCGGAGCCATGCCGACGAGGGGAGCCCCATCGAGTCCCACCGCCGACGAAATCGCCGGTCCACGCACGTCGGTGCGACTCGATTCTTCCTCGAGCATCACCGGTTTCGGAGCACACCCCCCGAGAACCGCTGCCACCACCACGGCCATCACCAGCACCGCACCCATCCCACTCACCCGTCGCATCATCATCTCTCCTGCACCCCTCACTTCTTCTTGCCCGGCTTCTGGCTTATGGTGTCTTCGTCGGGCATCTCGAGAACGGCTTTGCGAACCTGCTCGATGCCGGCGAAGTCGACGAACGTCTCTTCGACGATGACTCGCCGATGCTGCACATCGGTTACGACGCCGTGCTGCCTCCCGATCAGCGTACCCGGCGTGACGATGAACCCCATGCCGGCATCGTCCTGCAGCATGGCGCGAGGCGGTTCGAGGTCGAGCAGTACACCAACGACCGTCAGCTGCTGCAGATCATAGCGCTGCAGCGGCGTGAGATACTCGTCTTCGGCAACCACCTTGGGTTGCAGATCGAGGGTGAACGGTCGAAACGGATCACGCTCGCCCGGAACCGCACCCTCCGGCGCCATGCCGACATCGGGATCGAACTCCAAGCTCTCCGGCCCAAGCGCCTCGGGAAGTTCGGGTGGCAACGCCGGTACCGGTGCTGTCACTTCCGCCTCGACGGGCCGCAACGAAGCGTGCTCGACAGCCGGGCGCGCGGCCGCGGCCATTTCGTCGATCCTGTCCTGGCCGAACGACACGGTCAGTCCGCCAAGTACGACTCCGATCACTATCGCCGCGTACCTCACCGCTTCTTCCCCTTTTGTTGCGCCTCGCGCTCGAGTCGAATCCGCTCGCGCTCTTCCTCATCCAGGAATCGGAAGGTCGTCGCGGAGCACGAAGTCTGCAGCCTGACGGGGTCCGATTCGACGACGTTGGGCCCCTTCATACCGATGTCCTTGACGTTGACGATTCGCGTCAGTTGTCCGACCTGGCTGAAGAACTCTTCGACCTGGAAGTAGGTTCCGCGGACGAGGATCTCGACGGGAACCTCGGCATAGAAGTCTCGATAGATCTCGGGCCGCTGCCTGAACTGGGCGATCTCCAGACCGGATTCGCGGGCGACAGCGGAAATACCACTGAGCAGATCGGGAATTTCCTTGGTGTCGGGCAACTGCGCGACCGCCTTGCGAAGTGCCGCTCGCAAGTCTTCGAGCTCTTTCTTGGCTTGCGCCAGGTTGGCGGCCAGCACCTTCTTCTTGTTGAGGTCCTCGATCTTCATCTCCAGGTCGAGGCGCTTCTCGGCGATGAGGTCGACGCGGGGCCAGTAGATGAAATAGGCGTAGGCAAAGAATGTCATGAAGACGAGTCCGACCAGCATCAACACGCGCTGGCGAACCGGCATCTCCATCAAGCGGTCGATGAGATCATTCATGATTTCTTCTCCCGGGTGGCCGCTTTCGCTTCGACTTCAACCGCACCCGTCGCCTCCGGTATCTGGCCGTCACGGCCGAAGTAATCGATCGTCGCTTTGACGATGAAGCGGGTGAACTCGAGCGGTATGCCCGTATTCGACTTCAAATTCTCCGCGCCGCGCCGCGAGGTCTCGACCAGGTCGACCGCGACGAAGTAATCCGAGGCAGATAGCTGACGCATGAATCGCGCGATCGTCTCGTTGTCGAGAGCCATCCCGGTCAGCGTCGCGTGGGCGTTGCCTTCGTTGAAGTCGAGCAGCCAGAGATTCTCCGGCGTCGCGATGCTCAAGTCCCGCAACATTCGCGCTGGGCCGATTCGCTGATCGTTCAAGTCTTGAACCACTTGCAGCTTGGCCTCGACGTCGACGCGCAATCGCTCCAGATCGCGCACTTCCGCAACCTTCTTGGTGTAGATGGCCACCTGCTCCTGGGTTTCGGTGATGTCGGCGTCTATCTGCGAGATCTGTCGCCCCTGAATCATGTACGGCACGATCATGATGAGCGCCGAGATCGTCGCTCCGAGAGCGACCAGCGAAACCTGGTTGCGCCGACCGACGGCCCGCTCCGCGTCGCGAAGCGGTAGCAAATTGATGCGAATCATTTGTCCACCGGCCTCCTCACCGCGAGTCCCATCGCGATGGCAAACTCAGAGGCGCGGCGTCGCAACGACGCGACATCGACCTCGTCGTCGATCATGATTCGACCAAACGGATCCGTGACCTCGACCGGAGCTTCCGCGCGCTCGGCCAACCGATTGGCGAGTTCGGGCGTCTGCGCCCCTCCCCCGCTCAAGTAGAGAACGTCGATGCGTTCGTCCGTGGCAGCGGTCCAGAAAAAGGAGAGGGCGTAGTGCACCTCTTCGATCAGCGCATCGACCGCGGGAATCATGGCCATGCTGATCTGTTCCTCGTCGAAATCCCCGGTCGCCGAGCCGACCTTGATGCGCTCGGCCTCGTCGGCGGGGATGCCGAGATCTCTCACCAGAGCCTCGGTGATGTCGCGGCCACCGACCGGGACGTCGCCGGTGAACGTCGATCGCCCCTCTTTGAGGATGTTGATCGAAGAGTAGCGGGAGCCGATGTTGACCAGGGCCGCTACCTGATTGGCCAGCGGGTCGTAGTTGAGCTCGTACATGTTGTCGAGCGCGAAGTAGTCGACATCGACGACCACCGGCGTCAGGCCGGCGAGGCGAAGGGTATCGGCATAGCTGCTGACGATCTCCTTCTTGGCCGCCGCCATCAGCACCTCGACTTCATCGACATCGGCGGAAGTGCTGGTGATCTGGAAGTCCAGATTGACGTTGTCCAGATCCTCGGGAATGAAATTGCGGGCCTCGTAAAGCACCGCCTGCTCGATTTCCTGGGGGGTCTGGTTCGGCAGCGAGACGCGCTTGATCATCACCGCCGGTCCGGGAACCGCCGTGATCGCCTTGCGCGCCCGAATCCCCTTGAGGTCGAGCAGCGAGCGCAACGCGTCGGCGACCAGATCCGGCTCGGTCACCATGTTACTGTGGATCGCCGAAGACGGCGTCGGCACCGTGCCGAAGTTGAGGACCTCCAACCCGTTGGTCCCCGTGCGCACTTCGAGCACCTTGATGGTGCTCGATCCGATATCGACGCTGAGGTAATTCTCCTCACGTTTGAACGGATTCAGATCGCCCAATGACACAGTGAAGAGGCGTTTGAAGTTGCCAGGCACACCAGCCATCTCAGCGACCACCTTTCCTTACGTGGGCAAACCGCATATCATATCGCACTCGGATTCTCATCTGGTCCTCGAGTCGGCACAGCGTGCCCTCAACCTCCTTGATCCGCTCTTCGCGGCGCGACTTGATGCCGCCCTTTTGCTGGAAAGCGAAATCCAGGCCAACATGTCGGTTCACCCGTTCGTGGGACTGGCTACATGACTTGTCGCTCACAAAAGCAGGCCCCGGCACAGAAATACCCGTTGCCTGGCACGAAAATGTCGAAAAACCTGGCCGGTGCCACATCACGTGGCCGAGTTGCCCGAAAAATCAGGCAGCTGCCTTGCGAGCGGACCAGCCTCATCGCCGATCAACGGTGCAATTTTGACGAGTGGACCTTCAGGAAGCCTGCCGCCGGCAGCCGCTGCCTGCGAGCGCGGCGAGTTTCAGGCGGTCGCGATAGTCGCGCGCCGGCCGCGGGCGATCAGGTATTGCTCGGCGGATCCCTTGCGGCTGGCTTGCACGCTGGTCAGGCGCACCGAGGTGAACAGTTGGCGGGTCCGGCGCAGAATATCTTCGGTTTCGCCACTCATGAAGACTTTCATCAGAAGAGAACCGCCGGGCGCGAGCAAGGCCTCGGCCGCCGCCAGCGTCATGAGATTGAGTTCGGCCGCACGCGCCTCGTCGCGAAAGCGGACGCCACTCAACTGCGGCGCCAGGTCGGATAGGATGACGTCGTAGGTTCCCCCAGGCGCCGCCGAGCGCAGGGCCGCCGTACTCTGCGCGTCGAGGACGTCGCCGCAGAGGACAACCGCTCCCGCGACCGGGTCGGTCTCGCGCAGATCAATGCCGACGACCGTACCGTCAGGTCCGGCGAGCGCCGCCGCAACCTGCAGCCAGCCGCCAGGCCAACAGCCGAGATCGAGAACCCGACAGCCGCGCGGAATCAATTCGTAGCGCTCGGCGACCTCCTGCAGCTTGTACGCGGCACGAGAGCGAAAACCTTCCAACTTGGCACGCCTGTAGTAGGAGTCCTGGCGGTCGTACCCGGCCGCCGGACCGGACCGCTGCCCGGATCCGCGGCGCCTTCGATCACTGCGCCCGCGAAAAGACATGCCGCCGACGATGGCGC
>JBGTMF010000298.1:0-14652 GCA_041743795.1 Thermodesulfobacteriota bacterium
GCGAGCGGCCGTCGCGCCCGGTCCGCAACGCCGCCCCGAGGGAGATGGCGACGTCGGCCTGGCGGACGAACGGTGCGCCGCGGTCGGCTTCGGTGTAGAGGGCGATCGATTGCAGTTGCGAATCTTCGAGCAGCCGCAACTCCTTGATCGCGCGAATGCACCGGCCCGCCGCTTCGCCTCGATTGACGATCGCGATTCTCTTCATCGGCGGCAGGGTGCGGAGACCGCTGCGCTCAACGCGCGATCGTCATGCCGCCGTCGATGACGAGGATCTGACCGGTGATCAGGTCGGAGGTCACGAGATCGACGATTGCCTTGGCGACGTCCTCGGGCTGACAGACTTTCTTCAGCGGTGCGCTGTCGGCGCTCATCTGCTTGATGACTTCGTAGTGACCGAGCTGCTCGAACCAGCGTGTGTCGATGAATCCGGGGGCGACCGCGTTGACGCGGATCTCCGGTGCCAGCGCCCGTGCCAGCGCCACCGTCATATTGTTGAGCGCCGCCTTCGACGCGCAGTAAGGGATCGAGCTGCCGACGGCAACCACACCGGCGACGCTCGAGACGTTGACGACGGCGCCGCGCGTTTGTCGCAGTGCCGGTGTAGCGGCGCGGACGGCGTAAAAGGGGCCCTTCAGGTTGATCGCGAGGATCTTCTCCCAATCCGACTCCTCGACCTTGTCGAGTTCGTTGTGCGGGATGAAGGAAGTCGTGCCGGCGTTGTTGACGAGGACATCGAGCCGGCCGAACTCGTCGACAGTCGCCTGCACCAAGGCGCGCACCGCCGTGTCGTCGCCGACGTCGGCCTTTACGCAAATGGCGCGGCGACCGATCTGGCGCACCATCGCCGCCGTCTCCTCGGCTTCCTCTGCCGAGCGCGAATAGTTCACCGTCACGTCACAGCCGACGCGGGCCAGCGCCAGGGCCGTCGCCCGCCCGGTGCCGACTGCCGAACCGGTGACCAGTGCCACCTTACCTTCGAGATCCATCGCATCCCTCCCGTCGATCGTGCCGCGTCTACCCGGCAACGGCTGAGGTTAGCGATCTCGGCGCCTCCAGGAAAGCCGGGTAGGTTGACCAGGTGGGCGGCGGCTGCCATGGCGGTGCGGTGATTTCGCGATTGCTGAGCTTCCCGTTGCGTCGCCCGCAGTTGACGGTTGCGCTTGTCCTGGCGTGGACCGTCTTCTTCGGCATCTTTGCCGTGCAGATCCGTGTCGACAGCGCCGTAGAGAACCTGCTGCCGTCGGGCGACGCCGACCGCCTCTACTACGACGGGGTGCGGCGCGACTTCGGCAGTGAGGAGGCCAACGTCGTCGCGGTGTTCGCCGACGACGTCTTTTCGCGCCATAGCCTTTCCGTCATCGACCGCATCTCGAAATCCCTCGCCGAGATCGACGGCGTACGGGAGATAATCTCCCTGACGACCATGAAGGGCGTCGAAACGAGTGATTTCGGGCTGCGCGTCGGCAAGCTGCTGCGTAAGCTTCCGGCCGACGACGACGAGGCGAACGAATTTCGCAAGAAAGTGATGGGGAGTCCGCTCTACGTCGGCAATGTGGTCGCCCGCGACTCCCGGGCGACGAGCATCGTCGTTCTCTTCGACCTGTTGAGCGACGAAGAGTTTCTCGCTCGCAATATCGAGGGCCAGATCCGCGGCCGTGTCGCCGCCGAAGCGGACGGCCTGGACTACGCCATCACCGGCATCCAGTCGCTCAAGGTGCGCGGCGCGGAAATGATGAACCAGGATCTGCAGAAGTTCCTGCCGCTGTCCTTCCTGCTCGTCGTCATTGTCCTGGCATTGTCGTTTCGCACCGTGCGCGGCGTCCTGCTGCCGCTCACCGCCGTCACTTTCGGCGTCGTCTGGACCGTTGGCGTCATGGTCCTCACCGGTCGCGACATCAACATGGGGACGCTCGTGTTGCCGCCGCTGCTGATGGCCATCGGCATCGCCTATTCGATTCACATCGTCAGTCGCTACTACCTCGAGGTCGAGAGCGAGCGATCGAAGGAAGAGATGGTCGAGGCGGCGATGCAACATTCGCGGCTGCCGGTGTCGATCGCCTCGCTGACGACGCTGATCGGCTTCGCCACGCTCGTCTTCAACCCGATCGTCGCCATCAGCGAGTTCGGGACTTTTGCGGTCTTCGGCATCGCTGCCATCTTTCTCATGTCGATCTTCTTCTTGCCGGCGGCGCTAATCCTGTCGCCGCGGCCGGAGCGCGGTTCGTTCGGTTTGCATCCACCCGGTGCCATCAGTTGGATTCTCGAGCGCCTCGGCACCTTTGCGATCCAGCGCCGGTGGCTGGTGTTGTTTGCGGCCGGAGCGCTGTCGGTGGCCGGTCTCTGGTTGGCCTCGACGATTCGCGTCGAGACCGACTACTTGAGTTTCTTCGCGCCCGACAGTCCCATTCTGACGGAGAACCATCGTATAGCCGCGGCGCTCGGCGGTACGCAGCCGATCTACGTCACCATCGACGGCGACAAGCCCGGTTCGATCGCCACTCTGCCGGTGCTGACGGCGATTCGCGACCTACAGCACTTCATGGCTGAACAGCCCGGCATCGACACGACCTTCTCGGTCGCCGACTACCTGTCACTGGTGCACGGCGCGCTCAACCCCGATTCCCCGCACCCGTTGCCGGCCACCGAGTCTGATCTGCAGCAGATCATGGTCTTTCTCAACCCGGAAGACGTCGCCCCGGTGCTGACACGCGACATGGGGCGCGCCAACGTGCTGGTGCGCTCGCGACTTTCGGGCTCGGCCGAGGTCAACGAATTCGTCCGCAAAGTCGAGGAGTATGCGAAGACGCGCTTTCGCCGCGGCATCGGCGTGCACGCAACCGGATCGGTCGTCCTCTTGAACCGCTCGGCCGACACTTTGGCGCGCGCCCAGGTCGTCGGCCTGGCGCAGATCCTCGTCGTTCTGTTGATCTTGATGTCGTTGCTCTTCCTGTCCCTGCGTGCGGGCCTGATGTCGTTGGTTCCCAACGTCTTCCCGATCATCATGCTATTCGGCCTGATGGGTGCGACCGGCATCAGCCTCAACATCTCCACCAGCATGATCGCCGTCATCGCCATCGGCATCGCCGTCGACGATACCATCCACTACCTGACGGCGTTCAACGGTGAGCTGCGCCGCACGGGTGACCAGCATCAAGCGGTTCTCTACGTAGGCCGCACCGTCGGCCGGCCGATCGTCTTCACGACGGTGGCGCTGTGCCTCGGGTTCCTGGTGGTGTGTCTCTCCAACTTCATCCCGATCCAGCACTTCGGCATTCTCGCCGGCGCGACGATGGCGGTGGCGTTATTCTCCGACCTGGTCCTGCTGCCGGCGCTGGTGATGACGACGACCATCATCACCATTTGGGATCTTCTGTATGTCAAACTCGGCCCGCAGCCGCACAAGGAGATTCCCCTCTTCCACGGACTGCGCCCATTGCAGGCGAGAATCGTCGTGCTCATGGGCAAGCTGGCATCGGCGACGCCGGGGAGCCACATCACCCGGCGCGGCGAGTTGAAGGAAGAACTGTACGTGTTGTTGAACGGCGTCGTCGACGTGCGGCGCAGCGAGGGAGAGAACGTCATCCGCAGCCTCGGGCGCGGCGACGTCATCGGCGAGATGGGCTTGGTGCGCCACCGCCCGCGCTCGGCCGACGTCATCGTCCGCGAAACGACCGAGTACCTGGTGCTCGACGGCGGATTCCTCGAACGCATCCAGCGCCGCTACCCGCGCATCGCCGCCAAGGTCTTCCTCAACCTGACCCGCATCCTCAGCGACCGCCTCGAAACCACCACCGAAGCGCTGGTCAAAGACCACCCATCCTGACACCCACCTTTTCTCCTCGCCCGGCTGAGACTGTCGATAAATGTGGAAACACCCTTCGACAAACTCAGGGTGAGCGGAGAAAGTTCTTTGAAAACAACCCTCCAGCCGCTCAGGCAGCTTGTCGAAGCCTCGTTTCGGAGAAAATCGACAGTCCCGGCTGGGAGAGAATCAAGGTGAGGGGGATTGAACGCCGCCGAAGGCATCCAAATCGTTCGGCTGCGCCGCACATCTCATCCCCCTCATCCTGACCTTCTCCCAGCCGAGAAGGAACTCAGCTACGATACGTCGTCGCAACTGCTGAGACTGGTTCGGCTCGACGAATCAATCACCGACCGGCGCCGCATCGCTGCCACGATATTGGCCGGAGTTGGCGCTGTAGCCGGCTGTCGCGGCGTCGCGGACTTCGCTGCGGCTTTCTCGGTAGACGCGTCGCAGTAGGTCGGTGCTCGAACGCAGTTCGCCGGCGGCGATGGCGTGGATGGTCTGCTGGACCCGATGGTTCAACGGCGCCAGGATGCCGAGTCCGGAAGCGTGCTGCACGACCTCTCCGTTGAGATAGTCGACGGCCGGTTCGCGGCCGCGCTCGATGGCGGCCAGCATGGAAGAGCGCAGGCGGCGAAACTTGACGCCGACGCCGAGCAGAATGGCGTGTTTGATGGCGATGCTCGGCGAACTCGACGCCAGTGCTTCGCGCGGGGTCAGCGTCACCTGCTCGAGCTCGAAGATGCCGGCGATCTTCTCCAATCGGATCTGCTGGCGCCGCGCCGTCAGCACCGCCTCGGTCATCAGCTCCAAGCCCAAGCGGCGGACGAAGCGGTGGCGGATGAGAACGCCCAGCCGGTCGCCGCCGATGGTGCCGAGCGCCGAGATGGCACAGTTGACGGCCAGCTTGCTCCAACGCGCGCCCATCAGGTTGTCGCTGATGTCGACGTCGCCGATGCCGCGCAGCAGAGCGGCGATCTCGTCGAGTCGCTCGTCGCGGTCGCCGTCGAGTCGGCCGAGAGCGAATCCTCCCGCTGAGGTGCGATCGTAGACGCCGGGTTGTGGCATCGAAGCGCCCCAGCCGACGACCGCGCCGACGACACGCTCCGCCCCGGCGACGGCGGCGATGCGGTTCTCGCAGATGCCGTTCTGCAGACAGACGATCGCCGCATCTGGGCGCAGAGCCGGCAGGGCGGCGCGAGCAGCGTCGACGACGGTCGTCGGCGGCGTCGCCAGGAAGGCGAGATCGAACGGCCCCTGACCGGCCAGCTCGGCAACTGCCTCACCGTGCACTGCCTCGGTCGTCTCGCCGTTGCGCAGGCGGTAGCCGTGTTGCCGGATCGCCTCGGCTACGGCGGGATTATGAGTCACTCCGAGAACGTCGTGTCCGTCGCGAATCAATTGGGCGGCGATCCACCCGCCCAGCCCGCCACAGCCCATCATCAGCACGCGCATGAACAGTAGGATTAAGGAAATTCGGGGCGGGATCCATAGCGGCCCATTGAAATAGTGGAAGTCGCTCACCGGATAACCACCCCAAGCCGTTGAATTCTCAAGGCTCGCTGGTGGACTGGCCCGGAGCCGCCTATCTCTCGCCGGGCGTCCAGACGCCGGCCTCCTGCATTGGCCAGCTTGGCCAGCTTCCCATAGCACCACGGGCGAAGTGACCCGATCGAAATCGGTCCGGCGTGTGCGCGACCATCTTTGTGTGATCTGGACAACAACGGCAAGAAGCTATGGTCGTTCCGCCAGTGGGCGTTGGCCGTCGGGGTGATTCGCGAACTTCAGGAAGTGTCGCTCGAAGCTTGCGGCGGCTGCGGCTCGTACACGCATTCGGCGCGATTGGGCGAGTGGAAGCGGCGTGAGATCGCGTAACAGCGAAGAAATACTCGCGTAGTACTACGAGATTTCGCTCGTGCCCCTAATGGTGGAACATACGAGCAACCCTGACTCTCTGGCGGATGTGCGCGAACGCTGCACCAGTTGACGGAAAGAACCGAGCGCCGGGGCGTGAGTAATCGAGGACAGATGATTATGAAACGTCTACTTGTTCCTGTACGGCTCGCTGCGGTGGATCCCTTTTCCTGCTGCGATAACACCACGCCTTCGTTGTTCGACGGGGGTGGCCGCGAAGCTCTGGCGGGCGTATTGGATATGCTGGCGGGCACGGCCCTCGCTGGTGCCTCTCGTCCGCCGCCGCTGATCGGATCGCCTCAAATCGGCTTGGGCCGTATCGAGCTCTCGATCGCCGATATCGTAACCACCTCGACGGTCGCCGAGGTATGGCGATGTCGTTGTCCGGTGCCGCGCGAATACGTGTGGGCATCGTGACCGATCACCGGAACGCTCAAGATGTCGATCTTCAAGCCGGTGCGAAACTTCGCAAGGCAGAGCTCGATGCCGATGCGAAACTTCGGAAGGCAGAGGTCGAGGCTGACGCGAAAGTTCAGAGGGCGGAGGGGCCGGCTGCCGCGAAGGTTCAAAAGGCGCTGGTCGACGCTGCCTTGACGCTTCAACATGCGCTGGTCGAGGCCGACGCGAAACTACAGCGGGCCGAGGGGCCGGCTGCCGCAAAGGTTCGGAAAGCGCTCGTCGAAGCCGCCTTGACACTCCAACTGGCGCTGGTCGAGGCTGACGCGAAGGTTCAGCGGGCGAAGGGGCCGGCTGCCGAGAAAATTCAAGAAGCGCTGGCCGAGGCCACCTTGACACTTCAGCAGGCGCTGGTCGAGGCCACTTCGACACTTCGAAAGGCGGAGGTCGCCGCCGCCGAAAAACTTCGACAGGCGCAGCAGGACCTCGCATACCAGCGCGACGTATTTGAACGCTTCTTCGCTCTCTCGCTTGACATGATGTGCATTTCGTCTTCGGCCGGAGAATTTATGCGTGTCAGTCCGTCGTTCGATGCGCTCGGCTACAGTCGCGAAGAGTTGCTCTCCCGGCCGGCTTTGGACTTCGTTCATCCTGACGACAGAGCGGTGACGCTGGCTCAACGAGCTAAGCTCGCGGCCGGAGCGCCCACGGTTGCCTTCGAGAATCGCTTCCACTGCAAAGACGGCTCGTATCGGTGGCTCTCGTGGGTTAGCGGTCCGGACTCAGCGGGTACAATGTACTCGATGGCGCGTGACGTCACCGAGGCAAGGCGAATGCAAGGGGAACTGGCCCAGGCGAAGGATGCGGCGGACGTCGTGAATCGCGAGCTCGAGTCCTTCAGCTACTCGGTTGCCCACGACCTTCGTGCACCACTCAGGAGTATCGACGGGTTTAGCCAGGCTTTGCTCGAGGACTGCGCCGAGAAGCTCGGCACCGAAGGCAAGAGGTACCTCTCGTACATCCGTGAGTCGGCCCAACACATGGCACGGCTGATTGACGATCTGCTCGGGCTCTCGAAGGTCACGAGAAGCGAATTGCATTTCGAAGATGTCGACATCAGCTCGCTCGCTCATGCAGCGAACACACGCATCCAGAGGAGCGAGCCCAAACGCCACGTGACCGTGGTTATCGAAGATGGATTGAGGGGAGTAGGTGATCCTCGCCTACTCGCAGTGATACTCGACAACCTGTTCGGCAACGCGTGGAAGTTCACTGGGAAGCGCGATGATGGCCGCATCGAGTTCGGTGCCACCTCGGAAGATGGGCATCCCGTGTATTTCGTCCGCGACAACGGCGCGGGGTTCGACATGGCTTTTGCGAACAAGCTTTTCGGCGTGTTCCAGCGCCTCCACTCCGCCTCCGAGTTCGAGGGAACCGGAGTAGGGCTGGCCACGGTGCAACGCGTCGTTGGGCGACACGGAGGTCGGGTCTGGGCCGAGGGGGAAGTCGACCGTGGAGCAACCTTCTACTTCACCCTTTGTGAAACAGCAGGCGTCGCATGAGCAACGGTAAGATTATCTTGCTGGTCGAGGACGATCCGAAGGACGAGTTGCTAACGCTTCGCGCACTCGAGAAAGCCAATATTGTGAACCCGATCGTCGTCGCACGTGACGGTGTTGAGGCGCTCGATTACCTGTTCTCGCGAGGCGAATACGCGCACCGCGACCCGATGGCCATGCCGCAGTTACTCCTCCTCGATCTGAAGCTCCCGAAGCTCAATGGTCTCGAAGTTCTCCAGGCGCTGAGAGAACACGCGCTCACCAAACTTCTTCCCGTGGTCGTATTGACCTCATCGCTCGAAGAGCAGGATCTCATCCGCAGTTATAGCCTTGGAGCCAACAGCTACGTGCGGAAACCGGTCGATTTCGTCCAGTTCGTCGATGCCGTGCGGCAACTCGGTTTGTACTGGCTCGTTCTGAACGAGACTGCCCCACTCCCAGGGGAAGTGTCAGTCATGGGGCAGGGACACCGCTGACGATTCGCTGATTCTCGAGGATGGCGTCTGTCGACTCCACCGCGGGCGTCGTTGGCTCGCGTCATGCTCGTAGCCCTGTAACCGCCGTTGCTCCGGTCGCACGTACGTTCGTGATTTTGCCCCGGAGTAGCCTCCCTCTTCCTACAAAACGCCGAAGCCCTCGAGCTGAGAGCCGTATAACCACTTGCGTAGAACCACGCGCGCACAACTGCGAGCTTACGGCTGCACCGTGTCTTCCTGTAGAAGATAGTATGACCAAGGATGCGAATCGGTCTGCCGGGCGTCGAAAGCCGATGACCAAGACATGACTAGGAACATCAGCCGGTCACCTCCGGGCCAAGCTCGAGTCGACGATCCTCACGGTATGAAGGGGAGAGAAGACCTCGACGCGTTGGACCGCGAATTGCGGGATGCGCTCGAGGTCATCGCGACGCTTACCGATCTCCTCAACGGACGGCAGCAGGTCGCCGCGACGCCGGCACCGCGTCCGCAACAAGTTGAAATTCTCGTCGTCGAGGACAGCCCCACGCAGGCGGCGGCGCTGGGCATTCTTCTCGAGGAGCACGGCT
Source organism: Thermodesulfobacteriota bacterium (assembly GCA_041743795.1). GTDB lineage: Bacteria > Desulfobacterota > Binatia > HRBIN30 > CADEER01 > CADEER01. Next base: position 8,720 of record JBGTMF010000298.1, read on the forward strand.
ACCGGGTGACGCACGCGGCGAACGGCGCCGAGGCGCTAGCCGCCGTGCGCGGTCACCGTCCAACCCTGGTGATCAGCGACGTCGCTATGCCGGTCATGGACGGCTTCGCCTTTTGCCAGGCGCTGCGGGAGGATCCGGCAGTCGCCGATGTCCCGGTCATCTTGCTCACTGCCCTGGACGATGCGCGCGAGATCATTCGCGGACTCAAGGCGCGAGCGGACTACTACCTCACCAAGCCCTACGACGACGCCCATCTCCTCTCCAAGATCGAGCTGGTGCTCAGCCTGCCGCGCGGACGCTTCGAGAGCGAGGATGATGAGAGCATCATCGTCGACCTCGCCGGCGATCGCGAGACGATCAAGACGAACCGGCGGCGACTGATCAATCTGTTGTTCAGCACCTACGAGAACACCGTGCGCCAGAACCACGAGCTCGCCAGGATGCGGGACGAGCAAGCCCAGTTCACCAAGCGACTCGAGGAAGAAGTGCGCGACAGAACCGCCGCCCTGAGCGACGAGGTCGAGGAACACAAACGCACCGAGGTGCTTCTCCAGCATGCCAAGGAGACGGCGGAAGCCGCTAGCCGCGCGAAGAGCCAGTTCCTCGCCAACATGAGCCACGAGATCCGCACACCGATGGCCGGCATCCTCGGCATGACTCAGTTGCTTCTGCGCTCCGACCTGACGACGCAGCAGCGCAAACATCTCGAAATGGTGCGCTCGTCCGGCGACGCCCTGATGATCGTCATCAACGAAGTCCTCGACTTCTCCAAAGTCGAAACAGGCAAGGTCAGCCTGGATATCGCAAGTTTCAACCTGCGCGGGCCAGTCGAGGACGCCATCGCGCTCCTGTCGCTGCCGGCGCGCCAGAAGAATCTGCGGCTGCGCTGGCATGTGGCGGCGGCGATTCCCGAGACCCTCATGGGCGATGCCGGGCACTTGCGCCGGATCATCATCAACCTGGTCGGCAATGCGATCCGATTCACCGATTCGGGAGAGGTGGCCGTAGAAGTGAATCTCGCCGAAAGCGGATTGCAGATGTCAAACGGGCATGCGAAAGGCTCCGACCCGTTCGAGCCGGGTAGCTTCATTGACCTGCACTGCTGTGTCCGCGACACCGGTATCGGAATTCCCGAAGACAAGCAGGATCTGATCTTTCGCGCCTTCGAACAGGTCGACAACTCGCATGCGCGACGCTTCGGCGGCACCGGGCTCGGTCTCGCGATCTCTTCACAACTGGTCGCCATGATGGGCGGGCGGCTATGGGTTGAGAGTGTCGTCGGTAGCGGCAGTGCTTTTCACTTCACCGCGCGCTACGGCCTCGCGGCACGCAACGACGCGGCGGCCGTTGCGCCTGTTGCAGCGCCGCGTCCCGCGCTGGGGCCGCTGCGGATCCTGGTAGCTGAGGACAACCCCGTGAACCAGGAACTGATGCGGTGCTTGCTCGAGGCAAACGGCCACGCGGTGACGATCGCGGGCAATGGCAGAGAAGCGATTGAAGCGGTGCATCGCAGCGTCTTCGACGTCGTACTGATGGACGTGCAAATGCCCGAGATGGACGGCCACGAGGCGACCGCGCTCATCCGCGCGGGCGAGACGTGGGACCACCGCCAGTTGCCGATCATCGCCATGACCGCGAGTGCGATGCCGAGTGACCGCATGCTCTGCCTGTCGGCGGGCATGAACGAGTATGTCGCGAAGCCGGTGCAACCGAAGCTGCTCTTCGAGGTCATCGCTCGCTGCGTCGAGAGCGTTGCTGCCGCGGAGATTCGAGGCGAGCCAGCCGCCGGAGCAGCCCCGGCCGGAGCAGTTCCGATATGACCGGAACGATCCCGCTCGTCGCCGACGGCCCCGTCGCCGCGCCAATGCTGGCGGAGATCCTGGTATTTGACGTGGCCGGTTGGCGCTACGGCATTCCCGTCTCCGATGTCCAGGAACTGTTGCGATCGGTCAGCGTAACTCCGCTGCCCAACGCGCCAACGGCAGTGGAAGGTCTGATCAATGTGCGCGGTGAAGTGACCGCCGTGTTCGATCTCCGCCAGAGGTTTGGATTGCCGCCAAAGGACCTCGCTTCGTCCGATCACTTCGTCCTGGCGCGGGCCGGAGAGCGCAAGGTCGCGCTGCGGGTCGATCGCGCCGTGGATGTGATTCAGGTACCACCGGACGACATCGATAGTGTCCACCGGATCGGGTCGAACGAGGGGTTCCTCGCCGGCGTCGCGAAGCTCGGCGACGGGCTCGTGTTGATCCACGATCTGAGTCGGTTCTTGTCGAACGCCGAGTCCATTGCGCTCGAATCGGCTATGGCCGAGCCGCGCGCCGGGGCAGGTGAGCAATGAACCCGCCCGGCTGGAGCACTGCCGACCACGAGGCACTCGCCGAGATCGCGCGCGCAGCCTCGGGACTCGCCTTTGGCCCGGCGCGCCGGGCCGAGGCCGAGCACCGAATCCGACAGGCGATGCAACGCGCCCAGGTGACCGACCTCGCCGGCTATCGCGCGCTGGTCGAGTACGATCAAGATGCGCGCGACGAGTTGGTCGCCGAGCTGTCCGTCGGGGAGACGTACTTCTTTCGCGACCCGCAGCACTTCCAGTTTGTTCGCGACACGGTGCTGCCAGAGCTGCGGAATCGCCGCGGTCGGCAACACGTCGTGCGCGCCTGGAGCGCCGGCTGCTCGAGCGGCGAAGAGGCCTACTCCCTGGCAATCCTGTTCGAGGAGGAGGGGCTGGCGGAGGATCGTTCGCGCATACTGGCAAACGACGTCTCGCGTCGTGCCGTGCGGCGCACGCAGGACGCTCGCTACCGCCCCTGGTCGCTGCGCGGGGTCGATGGCGCGACCATCGAGCGCTATTTTTCACTGGTCCCGAGCCGGGACAGCGGCGCGGTCGACGACTACATCGTGGCCGATAGGATACGACGGCGGGTGCGCTGCGATTACCTGAACCTGGTAGGAAGCAACTATCCGTCCGCCGATACAGCGACCGCCGGTGCAGATTTGATCTTCTGCCGCAATGTGCTGATCTATTTCGATCAGGACACAATCGACGCGGTGCTGCGACGCCTCGCCGACTGCCTGGCCGACGGTGGTTGGCTCATTCCTGGTCCATCCGATCCGACGGCTCGCGGCGACGTCGGGCTGGAAACCCAGCGCGCGGACTGGGGACTGTACTACCGCCGCGGTCACCGCGATCAGTACGCAACGACGTCCTCCCTGAAGCTGTCGCCCGTGAAGCCGCTCAACCTAGGGCCAACGCCCGCGACGCCATCTATCTTCGCCGCTTCAGCCGTATCCGCTTCGCTTACAGAGCTGCCGCAGCACATCGGCCTATTCGCCGCCGCCCTGGCGGCGTTGGGTCAGGGCGACTACCGTCAGGCGGCAACGCTCGCCGAGGCGCTACCCGGCGACGAAGGCGCCTGCGCATTGCACGTGCGTGCCCTGGCCAACTTCGATCTGCCGGCGAGCGAAGAGCTGTGCCGCCGGGCCACGGCGCGTCACGTCCTGGCAGTCGAACTGCACTATCTCCATGCCGCGGTGCTGGTCGGACTCGGCCACTTCGAGGAGGCCGGCCGAAGCGCAGCGCGCGTCGTATATATCGATCGCACGTCGGCCGCTGGGCACTTTCTACTGGCGTCGATTCGGCTGAAGCAAGGCGATCGCGGCGCGGCGCGGCGCGGATACCGCAACGCGCACGCGCTGTGTTCGGCACGCCCCGGCGACGAGATCGTGCCCTTGGGCGATGGCATTCGCGCCGACCGGATGGCCGAGGTGGCGGCAGCCGAGCTGCGCCTGCTCGATGCGCCCGTCCTGGAGGTGAGATGACGCATCCCGACGCATTGGCTGTCGAAGGCAGCAACGGGCGAACTGCAGCCGATCAACCGGCTCGCCGCACTGGCGACGCGAGGCCGCTGCACGCGGTTGCCGTCGATTGGCAGGGCGCGCACGCGCGCATTGCCGCCGCAACCGAGGCGATGGAGGAGATGCTGCATCCCGGTGAAGACCGCACCCGAGAGATTCTCGACGCGCGGGCAAACCTGCTCTCCGGGGCGGGAGCGACGCACGTCAAACGCGGTGTGGAGATCGAGGTCGTGACCTTCACGCTCGCCAGCGAACGCTATGCCATCGAGTCGCGCTTCGTCCTCGAGGTGCTCAAGCTCGCCAAGGTCACGCCGCTGCCGCGCAAGCGCCTGCTCGGCGTAATCAACCTGCACGGCGACATTCTGGCCGTTTTCGATTTGCGCGAACTACTGGGTGTGCCGACGCAGGGAATCTCGGATCTGTTTCGCATCATGGTTCTCGGACAGAACCAGCCGGAATTCGGCGTGCTGACCGATACCGTCGACGAGGTCCAGATGCTTCGCGCCGACACCCTGCTCGCCCCGCCCAGCGCCGCCAGCGCTGCGGGTCACGGGCTGATGCGCGGCGTCACCAGCGACGCGCTGATCGTCCTCGACGGCAAACTCTTGCTGACCGACGAGCGCTTTTACGTGGACGAAGGTTCTCAACCAAGGATTTGAATCCTCAAAGGAGGTAAGCAGCGATGACGTTCAAACATTTCTTCCAATCGTTCTCCAACGGCCATTCTCAGACGCGAGAGGTCGAGCGCACCGAGATGTTGGCGACTGTCTGCGACATCGCCGGCCGCATCAGCTTGGCGAGCGCGGAGATCCTGGCCGCCTCGACCCAACAGGCGGCGTCTTCACAGGCCCAGGCCGCCGCCGTCGCCGAATCGATGGCGACGGTCAACGAACTGGCGCAGACGGCGGAACAATCCGCGGAACGGGCCAAGTCGCTGGCGGCGTCGTCGCAGCAGTGCATCGAGCTGGGCCACAACGGGCGCACCGTCGTCAGCCAGTCGATCGAGAGCACCCGTGCGGTGCGCGAGCAGTCGGGGGCGGTCGCCGAGAGCATCCTGGCGCTGGCCGAACAGGCGCAGTCGATCGGCGAGATCATCGCCACGGTCAACGACATCGCCGACCAGACCAACCTGCTGGCGTTGAACGCGGCTATCGAGGCCTCGCGCGCCGGCGAGCACGGCAAGGGTTTTTCGGTCGTGGCCAGCGAGGTGAAGGCTCTCGCCGACCAGTCGAAGAAGGCGACCGGCCAGGTGCGCCGCATTCTCAGCGAGATACAGCGTGCCACCAGTGCCGCGGTGGGCTCTACGGAAACGGCGAACCGAAGCGTCAACGGCACGCTGCAGACCGTCGAAGCGGCGGGCAACGCCATCAACACCCTCGCCGACTTGCTGGCCGAGTCGGCCATGTCGGCGACGCAGATCTCCGCCTCGACGAACCAGCAGAACATCGGTGTCTCGCAGATCAGCCAGGCGATGCAGGACATCAGTCAGGCGGTGATGCAAACGTCGCAGGCCACCATCCAGAGCAAGAGCGCGGCAGAGGAGCTGACCGCGCTGTCGGGCACCCTGAACAATCTGCTGGTCGACTACCGCGTGTAGGGTATGGATAAGGCGAAGCTATTGGAGCGCCTGGTCGGCATTTTCGTCGCCGAACTCGAGGATCACGTCCAGGCGCTCAACGAAAACCTTCTGGCGCTGGAGAAGCGCCCTCCTGCGGCCGAACGCGTCGAGTTGCTCAAGCACCTGTTCCGGGCCGTGCACAGTCTCAAGGGCGCCGCCCGGTCGGTTAGCATCAAGCCGATTGAGACAGCCTGCCACCGCGTCGAAGAAGTCCTCTTGGTAGCGCAAGAAACGGGCGTGCTCGATGCCAGGCACTTCGAGCTGTGTTACGCCACCGCCGATGCGCTGGCGGACGCCGGGCAACGACTGCGCACCGACCAGACTCTCGTCGACTCGCCGCTGGAGACGCTGAATGCGCAGCTGGAGGCCGAGGTGCGGGCGGGCAACGGCGCGGTTGCCGCAACGGTGCAGCCGCAACCGCCAGCTATCGAGCACGACGCGACGCAGCCGACGTCGATCG
>JBGTMF010000299.1:0-2865 GCA_041743795.1 Thermodesulfobacteriota bacterium
GGATGCCGCGGCCGGCACGACGGCCGGCGCTGACGATGCCGCCGCCGGTCGCGCCGAGAAAACCGCCGATCAGCGAGGAGACGCCGGCGAAGCCGATCGCCTGCAGTATGACCAGTGCGAGAAAGAAAGCCGCGCCACCGCCGACCCCGGCGCCGATCAGGCGCGATCGCTGCGATATCCGGGCGCCGAGAATCCCGCCGAGGATTCCGCAGAACAGGGCGACGCCGAGTGGATCTTCATGTTGGCCCGGTCGCGGCCGCTCGGCCGCAGCGATCTCCTCGCCGCGCGCCGCGCTCATCACGGCACGCACGCCGAGGGCGACGCCCTCGCCCATCTTTCCCTGGCGAAAACTGGGGATCATCTGCTCGCGCAGGATGCGCGCCGCGACCGCGTCGGGCACGACCCCTTCGAGGCCGTAGCCGACTTCGATCCGCGCTTTGCGATCGCGCTCGGCGACGGCGATGAGTGCGCCGTTGTCGAGACCGGCGTGGCCGATCTTCCAGGCCTCGACGACGCGCAACGCAAATGCCGCGATGTCCTCGCCTTCGACGGTGGGAACCGTCAGGACGACGATCTGGTGCGAGGTCTCCGCCTCGAAGGCGGCCAGGTCGCTCTCCAGTTGCTGTCTCTCCGCGCCGCTGAGAAGCCCGGCGAGATCGTTGATCCGTTGCCGCAGCGGCGGCACATCGATGAGGGCGAACGCGGCGGCCGAAACGGTGAAGACGACCGCCGCCACAAAAGCCTTCCGCCAGGCGTGGTGGATCGAGCGCAGCTTCAGAACTTCACCTCGGGCGGAACCTCGCCGACACCCTCGCGAGCCTGGAATGTCGGTTTGACGCCGGCGCCGATCACCTTGGCGGTCAACACCGTCGGAAACGATCGCACCAGCGTGTTGTAATCGCGCACCGTTTCGATGAAGCGGCCGCGCGCGACCGTGATGCGGTTCTCGGTCCCCTCGATCTGCGCCTGCAGATCGCGGAAGGCGTCGCTCGCCTTCAGCGTCGGGTAACTCTCGGCGACGGCAAACAGGCGCGACAAGGCGCTGGAGACCTGCCCCTGCGCCTCTACGAAGCGATCGAACGCGGCCTGATCTTCCAGCAACTCGGGTGACAGCTTGACGCTGGTCGCGTTGGCACGGGCGTTGATCACCGCCTCCAGGGTCTCCCGTTCGAAGTCAGCCGCGCCCTTGACGGTATTCACCAAATTGGGAATCAGGTCGGCACGCCGCTGGTACTGGTTGGTGACCTCGCCCCAGGCGGCTTTCACCGCCTCGTCGCCAGCCTGGATTTCGTTGTAACCGCAACCCGAAACAACCAGCGCAAGCAGTGCGACCGCAACCGTTTGTGTGCTCATCCGTCACCCTCCTCCGGCTCGTCGCGGGAGTCTATTTGATTTCGTGCAGTTCGCCAAAAGCCGTAAGGTTCGCAACCCGGCCCTTGTCGGACCGGCGGCCGCTGCTAGTGTCCAGTGGCGGAAGGCGGATCGCATCATGCGCGGGAAAGCTTGGAACCTGGCACTGCTCAACTTCGTCGGCGGCATTTGTGTCCTGTCGAGTTACATCTACGGACTCGCCACGGTGCACGCGCGCAACGGCGCCCTGTGGGGCGGCGTCCCCGCCGAGTGGCAGGCCGGTTATACGATTTCGATGTTCGCCGCGGCGATCGGCTATTTTCCGTTCACGTATTTCTTTTTGCGCGGCGTCGATTACAACCGCGCGATTTTCGCCGGCAGCCTTGGCTATGGCGCCGTCGCCGCGTTCTACGCGTTGATCCTCTTCCCCTCGTCGCTGTGGTTGCCGCTGACCATCCGCATGCTGGAGTCGCCGAGCGGCTGGTTGTGGTTTCTCATCCGCCTCGACCTGGCCCTGGTGGCGATCGGCTCGCTCGGCCTGGTACTCGCCGCGGCGACGCTGCAACCCGTGCGGTCCGGGGCCATGCGCCTCGCCGCCCTGCTCGGCCTGCTCCTCTTCTGCATCCAGACGGTCCTCCTCGACGCCATCATCTGGCCAGCGGTGTTCCCGCGATAGTGACCCACGAACACGCGACGCCCGGCGGCGCGGCTGGGGCCCGCGTCGATTGCCCGCGACAGGCTTCCCATTCCGGCGGGTGGGTGGCATGGTCGGTCGAGTACGAACAACCGCTTCGACGAATGATGCGTGATTTTGATCAGATGGAGGCCAGCCTCCTTTTTTGTCCCAAGTGCCGGGAGGCGACTCCGGTGCGCAAACGGCTGCTCCTCGTCCTCGCCGAAGGCGAAAAGTTCGACTATGTCTGCACCCGCTGCGGAACGGTTTCGGGCGATAAGATCGAGCGTGATGCGCCGCGACCTCTCGCGCCACAGCACGGCGCTGCGCCGCGCCAACGCTGAACGACCGGCTCGATGGCGCAACGCATCGCAACCCTCCTGCCCAGCGCCACCGAGATCGCCTGCGCGCTGGGACTCGCCGACCAACTCGTCGGCATTTCCCACGAATGCGATTATCCCGCAGAGATCCGCCACCTGCCGGCCCTCACCCGCGCCAAGATCGACCCGCGCGGCCGTTCCGGCGAGATCGACGCGCAGGTGCGCAACCTGGTGCGCGACGGCCTATCGGTCTACGCCGTGCTCGAAGACGAGTTGCGCAAGGCAGCGCCCGACCTGATCATCACGCAGGACCAGTGCGAGGTCTGCGCCGTCTCTCTCGCCGAGGTCGAAGAGAGCACCCGGCGCATCCTCGGCGCCGACGCCGCGGTGCTGTCCCTCAGCCCCAACACTTTGGGCGACATTCTCGCAGACTTCGAGCGGGTCGCGGCGGCGACCGGGCGCGAGGCGGAAGGCCGCGATCTGGTCGCGCAATCGCGTCGGCGGCTCGATGCGATCAGTGCC
>JBGTMF010000300.1:0-1609 GCA_041743795.1 Thermodesulfobacteriota bacterium
CATCGACGCGACCGACGACCTCATAGCCGAGGATGCTCGGTAGCGGCGGCGCATCGCGATAGAGGCCGTGGCGCGCCGATACGTCGGCGTAGTTGAGACCAAAGGCCTCGACGCCAATGCCAATCTGCCCCGCCGCGGGCGGCGGCGGATCGGCCAGCTCGCGCAACTCGAACGCCGCGCTCGCCGCGCCGGTCTTGACTAGAACGATCGCCCTCATCACCCACCCTCCGCTTCGTCAGCGACGAACTGAAACACCTCGCCGCCGCGATCGACGATGTAAAGCTCTCCGCGAGCATCCTCGCCGTAGCTGGAAACGAACCTGATATCGAGTCCATCGGCGATGGCGATCGACTGGGTTCGGTCGCGGCGCTGTGTCGCCACGCCGTCGACGAGGACGAACGTGCGGATCCAAGCCACGACGAAGTCGCTGTAGAAATACTCCCCACGCAAGGCCTGCAGGGCGCAGCCCCGGTAGACGAACCCGCCGCTGATCGAAACGCCGTCGCTGCGACCGTATTGCAACACCGGAAAGGTGAACCCGTCGCGCACCTCGGGACATTCACTCGGCCCCTGGCGGTCCTCGACGCACATGTCGCCCTCGAAAATGTCCCAACCGTAGTTCTCACCACCGGCGCTGCCGCCTGGCTGGACGTTGACCTCTTCGAACGTCGCCTGCCCGACATCGGCAATATACAAATCGCCGTTGGCCCGATCGAACGAGAAGCGCCACGGATTGCGCAGTCCCTTCGCCCAGATCAAGCCGAGCATACCCTCGCGGCCATTCGGGTTGTCGTCAGGCACACGCCAGTACGGCGCATCCGACACGTCGACGTCGACCCGCAACATCTTGCCGAGAACGGTACCGTCATCTTGCCCAGCTTCGAGCGGATCGTACGACGAGCCGCCGTCTCCCATCCCCACATAGAGATATCCATCGGGGCCGAATGCGATCTGACCGCCGTTGTGGTTGGTGAACGGTTGCGGAATCGCCAGCAACACCTTTTCGCTGGCGATGTCGGCGCGATCCTCGTCGGCACTGCGCTCGAAGCGCGAGACGATCGTCGAGCTGGGCGACACCCCCGACGGACAGCCCGCGTCGCGGCAGGTGTAGTTGACGAAGAACCAGCGATTGCTCTCGTAGTCTGGGTGGAAGGCGATGCTCAGCAGGCCGCGCTCGTCATTGCCGCCGCCGGAACGCACGCGTTCGACGATATCGAGAAACGGTTCCGGCAACAGCGCCCGGCCGGATTCCGTCGTCTTCACCAACCGCACCCGTCCGGCCTGTTCGACGATGAAGAGACGGTGCGGGTCGAGCGGCGGCGACGCCACATGGACGGGATTCGCCAGGCCGGCGGCAATCCGCTCAGCGCGTATCTGCGAGGTGGCCGAGGAAGCGACACCAGCACAAGGATCGCCGCCACGCTCGAGATCGCACGACGACGAACAGCCGTCGCCGTCGTCCGTGTTGCCATCGTCACACTCTTCCAAAGCCTCGGCGACGCCATTGCCGCAGACCGGACCGCGCGGCGTCACCGTCGGCGTCGGGGTATCGGCGACACAGACCTCCAACGCCGCGCGCACGGCGCGTACGAGCTCGGCCACGCTGACC
>JBGTMF010000301.1:0-8566 GCA_041743795.1 Thermodesulfobacteriota bacterium
CGCGGCGCCGCGGCAGCCGCCGATCGCGCCGCCCTGGGCGATCTCGGCCGGCTGCTCGATCGCACCGTTCGCACGTCGTTCTACTGCGGCGAACGAAATCGTCCCGGTCGACCGATTTCGCTCAAGCTCGAGCATGCAGACCGCGGCATCGCCCCGTTCGAGACGTTCGTCTACGCGACGGATTTCGAGGGCTATCTCTGGCGTGGCGGCCTCGCCGCGCGGCCGAGCCTACGCCTGGTGGATGGTGTGGAGTCCCTGCCCTCTGTGGCCGCCGAGGAGATCCGCCGGCAAACCATACGCGCCGGATACGTCAGCACGGAGCCGGGCAGCGCTGCATTCTCGCTGCGACGCAGGAGCGGCGGTGACAGCGACAGCGCGTTGCATTCGTTTCTCAACGCAATCTTCGATGTCACTGACAACATCGCCAACTCCGAACTGGAGCGCGATGCCGCGATCGTCGCCTATGACGATACCGATCCGTACCTCTCGCTCCTCATCGACGAACGGCCTTCCGGGTTCGCCGAGTTGGCGCGGCGAGTCGTTCACAACCGCAGCTTCTGGATGGGTGACGCCGCAGTCACGCGCTACGATCATCGCGTCGTCGCCGAAGGAGTTTGGGCGGGACTGCAAACCATGTTACCGACGCGCGCCGCCGACGCTCCGTCACTGGCCGTGGTCGCCATCGGCTCGCCACACGAGCTGCACCTTCCTCCGGCGCTGCGCTTGGTCGCCGCATTCGACGGCCAGGAGATCTTCCTCGACCCCGCCTCCGATGCCAAGGCTTGTGGCGAGGCTCTCGCCCGGGTGGCGCGACAGAGTCACTCGTCGTGGAGCGATTTCCCGACCGACTCGCGCGGTCGAGGCAGTGCCGTGCTGAAACGCGACGCAAGCCGCTTCGCACTCTCGGACGAAGCGAGAGCCATGCTGGGATGGACAGGCGGAGAGGCGAGCGGCGAGGAGATTGCACGAGCGATCATCGCCATGCGCGCGGACCTGTTGTGGATTCGAGGTCTACACTTCCGGGTGGTGGGCGAACACGAGCGCAGCAGTTTCGTCTCGGACGCGCATGAGGTCGACGTTGCCCGGATCGGTGCGACGGCGGTCGCCGAGGTGGGGCCGGAAGTCTTCTCGCCACAGGCGCGGGTCGAGTTCGCCCTCGGCGGCGGTCTCCTTCACTCTGCATCGGTTGACGCCCTGGCCGCCGATCTCATTGCCGACCGGGTCTCGAACGTCGACCTGGCGCTGCGTATCGCCGGGCCACGGCGCGACCGGGTCGAAGTTTCCGCGGCGGAATTGGCGGCCAATATTCGCCAAGCAGCGATGGCGGTGGCGTACCGACACGCGTTGTCGATTTCGCTCGATCAGCGGCGGTCACAGGAGGACTGGGCCAGCTTCGCCGCCGGCATCCGCGTACTGCGCCAGAGCGCATCGTCGCATCCTTTCGATCCCCAGCTGGCGCTCGAAAGTGAACTGGATCGACGGCAAGGCAGGTTGCCAGGCATGACACGGCCAGAGATAGCAGCGATGCACGCTGCCATCCGCCTGCGTTTGCAAAGGGCGGTCTACGATTCATCTTTATCGGAGGATCGGTACGTTCGCGCCTGGATCGACGACTACTTCCCCGCCGCGATCTCTGGACCGTTTCCCGAACTCGTCGAGCAACATCCGTTGCGCCGCGAGATCGCCGCCCTTGGCGTCACCGAACGCCTGCTCGACGTCATGGGGTGCTCGTTCGCCGCCGAGATCTCCGAGGCACAGGCGAAGACGGAGATCGACGTCGCGAAGGCGTGGTGCGGCGCGTTTATTTTCGGTGGTGCCCAGGAGGTGCTAGCCGATCTAGCCGCGTCCGGAATCGCGCCCGGGTCGCCGGATGAACAGAGACACCGACTCGGACTGGCTGGCGCCTTGCGCCGCGCTACCCAGCGGTTGATCGATCTCCATCCCGTCGATCTGAGTCTGGAGAAGCTGATCGACCGCTACGGCGGAGCAACCGGCGAGATCCTGCGCGGCTGGCTCGAGGTTCTCCCCCACGCCATGCAGACCACTCACGCCGATGCCGTCGAGCGGGGAGTTCGTTCCGGCCTCTCGCGCACGGCGGCCGACCACCTGGCACGCATTTGGCATCTCGCCGAGATCATCGACATCTGCGATCTCGCCATCCAGATCAACTCGCCGCGCAGCGCTGTCGCCTCCGCATTTCTCGGCCTCGACCCGGTATTCCGCTTCAGCGAATTGGACGGACAGATCGCCTCGCTAGCGCGACACGATGCGCATTGGGGGCCGCGCGCCGCGTTCCACCTGCGGGCCCGCCTCGCCGCCGCTCGCCGCAGCCTGACCACCGACGTGGTAGCGGGAGCCGCAGGGCGTCGCCTGCCGATCGAACGCTATATCGAAACCAACCGACAGAACGTGGAGGCGGCGCAGGCCCTGCTCGGCGAGGTCCAGGCCCGCGGCAGCGGATCCATCGCAGCTGTCGAGGTCGCAATAGCCCGCTTGGAGGAGTTGGGCCGCGCTCACCGGAGATCCTGGTAAACGCCCTTGCCAGCCGATACAGTTGACGAAAATCGGTCGACCTACGCGTGAGTGTTCAAGTCAAATTCCTCGGCACCGGTGATGCGTTCAACACGCGCGGACAGTGCCATGCTTGCCATATGGTGAGCACCGCGGATTTCACGGCGTTGATCGACTGCGGTCCGACCGCCCTCCTCGCTCTGAAGAAAGAGGGGTTGACGGCGAACGACGTCGACTACGTCTTTCTCAGCCATTTGCACGGAGACCATTTTGCCGGGGTGCCCTTCTTGCTCTTGGCAAGCGCCTATGACACGCCGCGCAGCAAGCCGCTCACGGTCGTCGGACCCCCCGGCACGGAGCAACGCATCGCCGAGCTGTACCGAGCGATGTACCGAGAGATCTCGCAGCGTCCCTTGCCCTTCGCCTTCGAGTGCATCGAGACGCCGGGTGACGAAACCATCTCACTAGCGGGCATCAGTGCGCGGGGATTTCGCGTACCCCATCAACAACACGAGATCTCCCTCGGCCTGCGAATCTCAGTCGGCGACAAGTCCATTCTTTATTCCGGGGACACCGGTTGGACGGAAGACCTCGTCGTCCAGTCCCGCGATACGGATCTGTTCATTTGCGAGTGCTGCTTTTTCGAGACGCGCGTCGACTTCCACCTCGACTACCCGCGCATCGCCGAAAATCGAGCGCGCTTCGGCTGCCGTCAATTGGTTCTCACCCATATCGGCCGCGAAGTGGCGGAGCGCCTCAGCGAAATCGATTGCAGGGTGTCCCGCGACGGTATGCTGATCGAACTGTGATCAGCCACGCCGCGGCGTGCGGCGCATCTGGTCGGGCGTGATGACCAGCGAAGACTCGCGCGATTGCTCTTCCTTCTTCTCGGTCTCGTCGAAGTACAAGCCGACGGTGCGCCGCACGTAAATCGAACAAAAGGGGATTTGCGACAGGACATCGCCGCGCTGTAGCGCCAGCGCCACTGCCGCGGCCTGAAGGGCGCGAACCGGCCGGGAAGTCTGATCGAAATAGTAGGCCATCTCCCGCAGGCGCCGCTCCCAGGACAGTCGCAGCTCGCCACCGAAGGCGCGATCGATGAATCGCTCATTCACGGCATCGAAGCGCTCGAGCAACTGCGCATCGTTCAAGACCAGTGGGCTGTCGCGGACCTCCGCCAACTGCTGCACGGCCTGTTGCGCGAGGTCGTCGTCCATCAGCCAGGTTCGCAACTCCGGCTCGATCAGCAGCTCCGCGGAATCGACTAGGTGAACGTCCTCGACCGGCAGCGAATCGGCGAAACCGGCGATCGGGCTCGACATATCCCGCAGCACAGCTTCCGAGGTCAATTGGGAGCGCAGTGACGGGTAATCACCATCGACGGACCGCCCCCCCTGGCGCGCCCACTCGAGCGCGCGCCACAGAAGCAGGTCGGCATGGCGCCAATCGACGGCGACCAAGCGGATATCGTGCTTGCTCTGGAGCTCGGCTTGAATCTCCCGCAGGGCTCGTCTCGTCAGGCGGTTGAGGGCGATTTCGCGAAGGCCTATCGGGTCGTTGACGACGGCGAACAAATGCACGACGTTTCCGGGGCGCGGCTTGACCAGCCAGACCAACCGGTCGCCGCGTCCGTCGAAGGCGGAGACATATCCCTCGACGCCACTGGTGGTTGACGCCGTTCGCGGTTCGGCGGCAGGACGCGGGATCTCGACTCCGCGCTGTTCCAATCGGTACAGGGACCGTTTGATCTCCTTGCGCACGTCCTTCGCAGCGCTTCGATCGATCCGCAGCAGCACCTCCGCGCTCTCTGGCGTAGCGATCGTCGCCAGGCGGTGAGCGATCGCCAGATCGAGATCCGTCGCGCGGCCGAAGGCGATTTCCAGTTCCGTAGGTGAAACGCAATCGCCGAGCCCCGCGGCCGCCAACTGCTCGTGCACCTCTCGTGCCCGCTCAGGGTTCTTCTTCGCCATCGCCTGCCTTCTCCGGCGCCTCGCCTCGTCGCGGAAACAATTCGATCTTGGCGGCAATATGGTCTCGCAGCCACTTCGCATCCCACCATTCGACCGGATCGACGTGAACGCCGCCCACCATGATGGAAAAATGGAGGTGGTCGCCGCCTGCAAGTCCGGTCTGGCCGGTGGTCCCTAGACCTAGTCCGGCGACGACCGAGTCACCCACCTTGACGCTGATCGAACTGAGGTGACCATAGAGCGTGAAGACGCCGAGGCCGTGGTCGATGACGACGGTTTCGCCATAGATGCCGAGGTCGCCGGCAAAGACGACGACCCCGTCCTGCGACGCCCCGACCTCAGCCCCCTTGAGCGAGGCGAGATCGACACCGAGATGGGTTTGTCGGTCGACGATGCGACCGCCATACGCATACGAGCGACGATCTCCGAACTCGCTCATCGTCTGCGCTCGGGGCATGCGGCGGAACGCGCCGCTCCAGAGGGCGTGCGGCGCCGACTGGCGGGTCATCTCTCGCAGGCTCTCCTCCGAGCTCGTCCTGATGTCGCGGTTGACGACTAGGTACCCCTCGAGGAGATCATCCGGTACCGGCAGACCGCGCGCGGCGAAAATTTGGGGAATCTTGCGGCCCAGGAAACTGTCATCGATCTCGAGGGTGCGATCGCGGAACTCGCGCGGGCGGATATTCGAGGGAATCGGTACTTCAGCCGCATTGCCGGCAGCGTCGATTACCCGCAACATCGGCTGCGCCGCCGCCGTCAGATTCTCCGGAATCGCGAACAAACTCAAAGCCAAAGCTGAGTCCGCAAAGTAGTCGCGAACGACCGCAAAGCGGTATTGAGCGACTCGGACCTCGGCGTCCGTCGCATCTTCACCGAGGCGAAATACCGCGGCGGCCGAACCGCCGAGGCGCGCGTTGTGGACCTCGGAAACAACCTGGGCACGCGGTGGTGTTCGGTCGATCTCCTGCGCAAACGTACCAGCGATCGGCATGGCACGGCCGAACATCCGCCAACCGTGCGTTTCCGCGAGCACCTCGAGGGTGGCGCTGCCCTCCGGAAATCCGCCGTCGTCGAGGTCGACCTGCAGCGGAATTCTCACGACATCGACGCCTCGACCCAGCCAACCGCTGGCGGGGAACGTTCTCTCGGCGAGTACGATCGTCCGCTCGCCCGCGGTCAATCGGATCTCCACCGCCTCAAGGCCCGTGCGTCCGCGATCGCGGACATTCACCACCCATTCGGCGTTGCGCCCGACGAGTCCACGGTCTCCTTCGAGATTCGCCTCCGGCACCGCGGCATCGAACTTCAACCACCAGAGCAATACCGCCCCGAGCAGGCCGACTCCAGCGAGAAGCACTCCAATGAATCGCATCACCGCAACCCCAGACACAGCGCAAGGCCCAGAGCGGGCCGCAACCGTCGACGCTCCCCGATGCACGACGAGGTGTCAAGCCGACTCGCCGTATCGAATGGGCCTCCAGTATTGCCTTCCTTCCCCGGCTGCTCTATCAGCTCGCATATGATTGAAGCAGGGAGCCGGATCGCACCAGCCGATGGGCCCCTGGGGGTCCTCCTGCCCGGTCTGGGCGCCGTTAGTACGACCTTCATTGCCGGTGTCCTCCTGGTCAGACGCGGCCTCGGTTCGCCGATCGGATCGCTGACGCAGATGGGCACGATTCGGTTGGGCAAGCGAACCGATAATCGCGCCCCGCTGATCCGCGACTTCGTCCCCCTCGCAGACCTCGAGTCCCTGAGGTTCTCCGCCTGGGATATCTTCCCGGACAACGCCTACGAGAGCGCCCGCAAAGCCGGCGTAATCGCTCCCGAACTGCTGGAGATGATTCGGCCCGAGCTCGAATCGATCGTTCCCCAGGCGGCCGTCTTCGACCAATCTTTCATCGTCAATCTACATGGTCCGAATCGAAAGACGGGAGCGAACAAGCGCGATCTCGCCGAGCAGGTGATGGCGGACATCGACGCGTTTCGAGATCGCAGCGGCGCTTCGCGGATGGTGATGGTGTGGTGCGGCAGCACCGAGACCTTCCAGATGAGGTCGGGCGCACACCAGAGCCTGGCTGACTTCGAGCGAGGCCTCGAGACTGACGATCCATCGATTTCGCCTAGTATGATCTACGCGTACGCGGCGCTGCAGCGCGGTATTCCGTTCGCCAACGGGGCACCCAATCTCACCGTCGATATCCCCGCCTTGCTCGAACTCGCCGCCCAACGCGGCGTTGCGATCTGTGGCAAGGATTTCAAAACCGGGCAAACGTTGATGAAAACCATCATCGCGCCGGGCTTGAAGGCAAGGCTCCTCGGTTTGCAGGGGTGGTTTTCGACCAATATTCTCGGCAATCGCGACGGCGAAGTCCTCGAGGACCCGGGGTCGTTCAAGACCAAGGAGGAGAGCAAGCTCTCCGTGCTCGACGTCATCCTGCGGGCGGACCTGCACCCTGAACTGTATTCCGACTTTGTCCACAAGGTGTCGATCCACTACTACCCTCCTCGCGGCGACAACAAAGAGGGGTGGGACAACATCGATCTGTTCGGATGGTTGGGATATCCAATGCAGATCAAGGTGAATTTCCTCTGTCGCGACTCGATTCTCGCGGCGCCGCTGGTGCTCGATCTGGCTCTTTTTCTCGATCTCGCACAGCGATCCGGCATGAAGGGCATCCAGGAATGGCTTTCCTTCTATTTCAAGAGTCCGCAGACCGCCGAGGGGCTCTACCCCGAACACGACCTTTTCATTCAGTTGATGAAACTGAAAAATACCCTGAGACACCTGCGCGGCGAGGATCTCATCACCCACCTCGGCCTGGAATACTACGACTGACCGTGCGGACAGGAGACCTGCCGACGCGGCGCGGGTAGATTCGTCGCTTGACTCGAGTACGGCAGAGGATTAAATGACCCCAACCCAGCCGCGCTGCCAGATTTGTCAGATGCGGGCGCGAGCAGCTGGTATTTTCCTTTGGTTTCCTTCCGCGTAAAGAATTTGGCGTCCCTCATGGGCTCGCCGCTTGTGCGCCGTGCTTCTCGGGCTCGCTTTGCTCACATAGCCAAGTAGCCCAGCGCCTGGGGGAAAGAAGGTCGCCGCAAATGGAGAAGAAGGGTTCGAATACGGCAAAGTCATCGAAAAAGACCTCGGCCGCCAAGGCCGCTACCGGCAAGCGCGCTGCCAAAGCGGAGGGCTGGGAAGACGAGACCTCCGACGGCGACGAGCAGGAGCCCCGCAAGACGAGGGGCCGCGCCGCGGATGAAGACTCGACGGGGAACGGCGAGGATATCGACACGGTCATCTCCGTGCTCGATGACATCGACGACGACAGCGATGATTCGATGTCGGAAACCGACTTCGACAAGGACGATTCGGACAAGGAGGCGGTCGACACAAAGAACGCGACCTCGACCGGACGCAGATCGTCCGATTGGTCTGATGAAGAGTCCGAACCTCGCGCGACGAACTACGGCGAGGACACGTCGGATCCGGTGCGGATGTACCTGCAGGAGATCGGCGCCGTCTCTCTGCTCACACGCGAGCAGGAAGTCGAGATCGCCAAGCAGATCGAAGAGGGTCAGAACCAAGTCCAGGAGCACGTCCTGGTTCATCCCTTCACCCTGCGGTATCTCCTGAACATCGCCGACGGCATCAAGGCCGGAGAGATCAGCGAGCGCGAACTGCAGGACGAGGACACGACGACTGAAGAGGAAACCGACCTCGAGGCGGAGCCCGTCGCGCCCACCGATGGCATCATCCTCAAAACCCTCGAGAAGCTGCGCAAGTTGGCCAAGGAAAACGAGGAGCTGACCGGTGAAATTCGCAAGCGGGCGACGCCGGACAAAGTGACTGTCCGCAAACTTGTTGCTACGCAAAAGCGAATCCGCAAGATCCTCGACGATTTGCAGCTGAGCCGGCGCCACATCAACTCCGTCGTAGAGAAGCTCAAGCGCGCGCGACGCATTCTCGAGGACGAGATGGTCGTCGTGAATCGCTACGAGAAGCGCACCAAGAAGACGGCCAACCAGTTGCTTCGCCTGGCCCCGACGCTGCGCGGCGACGACAGCCGCGCGTCGGCCGCCGC
>JBGTMF010000302.1:0-2656 GCA_041743795.1 Thermodesulfobacteriota bacterium
TGCCGCCATGGCCAAAAGGCCGGGGCGCCTTCTCCCTCCCAGCATCTTCCCCAGATGGTGAGGATGCCTTTCAATTCGGCGTAGCGGCTGGCCTCGCTGAGGAGGCGGGTTTTTCCGATGCCGGGTTCGCCGCTTATCAATACAATACTGCCCTTGCCTTCGAGGGCGTCGTCGATGCGCGCACGCAGGATCTCCATCTCGCGTTCGCGCCCGACGAAGGCTTCCGACTCGGCTTGCCGGTTTCGGGTGTCGAGTTCCCGGACCGGGCCCTCCTCATCAGCGATGACCGGTTGCGTTGCCGGCGTCAATGATCCCACACTCATGGATCCCCCCATGCGATCGTTCAATCCTAATCAAACTGGCGGATGGTTAGTCAATGACAAACTGCTGCTTTGTTTTGAGCAGATTATTTATGCTCTGTCATTATTATCTATGATTCACTCGAGGATGTCGACCTCGACGTTGCGGCGGCCCCATTTTCTGGCGTCGTGGTGGGAATGGAAATACAGGTCGAGGCGCTTGGGGCCTTTGATGGCGCCGCCGCGGTCGGCGACTACGCCGTGGCCGTAGCCGGGAACGTAAATGCGGGTGCCGAAGGGATAGTAGCGTGTGTCGGCGGCGATGGTGCCGTCGCGCGCGAGCCATAGCCAGGGCAGGAGGAGGCGTCCGGGTAGCTTCCACGGATGGGTCAGGGTGTTGCGGGAGAAGAGGCCCGGGTGGGGTTCTCTCGGCTTGGATCCCGAGGCGGTTCGTCCGCTGTATCGCCTGCCCTTGTCGGGACCCTTGCTGACGTATCGGTTCCAGAAGTCGAGCTTGAGGTATCGCCAACGGCCCCGCTCCCAATCGGTGCAGGAGCTGCAGGAGCAGTAGGCCGTGACTTCCATGGTTCGCTTGCTGGCGCGGGCGCCACATCCCGATACCACCAGGCACACGGCGGCGGCGACGAGGACGACCGCGATCGCTCGCGCGCGCGATCGGCGCGAGGTCTCGACGCTTGGTCCGTTGGCGAACAGGCGCGTACGCGGGAAATTGGATCTCGGCGGCGGGCTATAGCGAGAGACCGGAAGAACGGTCGTGACTTCCGTATATGAATTGGCGACGCAGGCGTGATGGCGGATGACCATTTGCAGCGCGCGTCTCGTTTCTCACCCAGCTGCTAGCCGCTGGACGCTCTGGCTATGAGGGGTCTCGCTCATGGTGACTCTTCTGCATTCGGGGGGTCGACCCCCGTTCGTCTCTACCATACTCTTCCCCAGTCGCGTCCACCTTTTCTTCCTCGCAGAGGCGATTCGCCGCCATGAAGCTCTCCGTCAATCTCAACAAGATCGCCTTGCTGCGGAATTCTCGCGGCGGCGCCAGTCCGTCGCCGGCGCGGGCAGCTCACACCTGCATCGCCGCCGGTGCGCACGGTCTGACATTGCATTGGCGCGAGGACAACCGGCATGCGCGCGCCGATGATGTGCGGCAATTGCGCGCGATCGCCGACGGTGCGGGCGTCGAGTTCAATCTCGAGGGCGACGTGCGCGGTGAACTCGTCGATCTGGCAATCGAGCTGGGTGTGACTCAACTCACTCTCGTGCCGGTGACTCCGGGAGAGGTCACCAGTGATCACGGATGGCGTCTCCCCGACGATCACGACCTGCTGGCGCCGGTCATCGCGCGCGCGAGGAATGCGGGGATCCGCACTTCGATCTTCGTCGACGCGGTCGCCGCGAATATGCGCGCCGCGGCTGCCACCGGTAGCGATCGGGTCGAAATCTATACCGAACCGTATGCGGCGGCCTTTGCCACCGCCGCCCGAGCAGAGGCACTGGCATCTGTTCGTGAAACCGCGCGAGCCGCCGTGGCGCAAGGGCTCGGGGTCAATGCGGGGCACGACCTCAACCTCGCGAATCTCCCCCTGTTGGCGCGCGAGGTGCCGGAGATCGCGGAGGTTTCCATTGGTCATGCCCTGATCTGCGACGCGCTGGACATGGGCCTCGAAGGCGCGGTGCGCGCATTCGTCGCAGCCGCCAGCTCGTCGGCGACACCGCGCTGAACACATCGCTTGGCAGTAGTCGCCGCGCGCAATTGATCGAAGCACGGCGTCAAAATGCTTGAAGTCTAGCCTACAACGCAGTAGCAAGATCCATGTCGGGACCTCCGGGTCGGAAGCGCCTACTCGACGCGGCGGAGAGGTTGTTCGCCGAGCAAGGGATCGATGCGACTTCAGCCCGGGCGATCAATGCCGCGGCCAACCTGAGCCCGGCGGCGCTGCACTACCACTTCGGCAACAAGGAGAAACTGGTCGAAGAGGTCTTGTATCGCCGTATGGGTACGCTCAACGAGCGACGGGCCGCCATGTTGACGGATGCGGACGGCCAGGCCGTGCCGATCACCAGCTACCTCCTAGCCGAGTTGCTCGTCATTCCCCTGACCGAGTTCGCCCTCGACAAGGGGGCTCCCGGTCATTGGTACATCCGCTTTCTTTCGCGCCTCTACAACGAGAAGGCGGTGATGATGGTGCGATTTATCGAGGCGACCTACACCGAGGGGATTCGCGTGTACGATGAAATGACGGTTTCGGTAGCGCCCCACCTCGACCTCGCGGAGGCGCGGCGGCGTCGCGTCATTGCGGGAGAAGCGGCCACCCACGGGGTGGCGCACATGGGTGAAT
>JBGTMF010000303.1:0-4682 GCA_041743795.1 Thermodesulfobacteriota bacterium
CGGTGAGCGCGCGCTCGACGGGAGATGCCTCCGTGCAGACCTGGCGCCTGAGGATGCTCGACCCTCTGCCGGGGCAGACGGTGCGAATCGCCGGGCTGGGAGCTACGCTGACCGATGCGCTGGTGCGCATCGAGCTGGCGAGCGGCGACAGCTGGGTGAAGCGTCTGACGGCGACGCAGCCCGAAGCGCAGATACCGGCGCGGCCGCGCCGCTGGCAGGTTGCGGGCGAATATCTCGAGCTCGGCATCGAGCACATTCTGACCGGCATCGACCACCTTCTCTTCGTCCTGGCGCTGCTGCTCATCACGCGCGGCGGCTGGAAGCTGGTGCAGACCGTCACCGCCTTTACCGTCGCCCACAGCATCACTCTGACCGCGGCAACGCTGGGCATAGTGCACCTGCCGCAACGGCCAGTCGAGGCGACCATCGCCCTGAGCATCGCTTTCGTCGCCGCCGAAATCGTCCGCGCTCGCCGCGGTGAGCGCGGTCTCACCTTCTCCGCCCCGTGGATCATGGCCTTTTCCTTCGGCCTCCTGCACGGTCTCGGCTTCGCGGGAGCGCTGAGCGAGGTCGGCCTGCCGCCCGGGCACGTGCCGCTGGCTTTGCTGTTCTTCAACATCGGCGTCGAGGTCGGCCAGCTCCTGTTCATCGCAACCGTGCTCGCCATCGTGCCCGTCGCCCGGCGCATACGCCGAATATCCCCCAGCTGGATCAGCTGGATCGAACTCGTGCCGCCCTACGCCATCGGCAGCGCGGCCACGCTGTGGTTGATCGAACGAATTGCGTTGTTTTGACCGATGACGGAAACGCGCGAGAGAGAGAATGAGGAGAGACAAAGATGACGACAGAGAGCCTCGCCAGGACCACCCTCGCCGCAGTGCTCGCCGCCTGCCTGGCGCTGCCGGCCGCTGCTGCCGCCGAGTCCAACAGCCCCGGTCTCGGCGCGCCCGACAAGGACGCAGCCGAGCGAGCCTTCCCGGCCAAAGCGCCGTACTCGCCGTATGCCGGGCGGAGCTTTCCCACCCGCCCGTTCTTCGGCGATACGCACCTGCATACGTCATTCTCTATGGACGCCGGCGCCTTCGGCGCCCGCCTCAGTCCTCGCGACGCCTACCGCTTCGCCAAGGGTGAGGAGGTCACGGCCTCCAGCGGCCAGCGCGTCAAGCTGGCTCGCCCGCTGGATTTCCTGGTCGTAGCCGATCACTCGGACGGCTTCGGGTTCTTCCCGATGCTCCTCGCCGGTGATCCGATTGTCATGGCCGACCCGCAGGGCCGGAAATGGAACGAGATGATCCACTCCGGCAAGGGTGCGGAGGCAGCCATCGACATCATCGTCAACTTCGGAAAGGGCACCATCTCCGAAGCCATCCTTCCCGTCCCCGGCACGCCGGCATTCCGCGGCGCCTGGGACGAAACCATCCGGGCGGCGGACGACGCAAACGAACCCGGCCAGTTCACCGCCTTCATCGGCTATGAGTGGACCTCCAACACCGGCGGCAACAACCTGCACCGCAACGTCATCTTCCGCGACGACGGCACGAAAGCCGGCCGGGTCGAGCCGCTGATCACGCAGAAGCCGCTCGGCAGCGACAACCCGCGCGATCTGTGGAAGTGGATGGCAGCATACGAGGAAAAGACCGGAGGGCGCGTGCTCGCCATCGCCCACAACGGCAACCTGAGCAACGGCCGCATGTTTCCAATCATCGAGTCGTTCACCGGCAAGCCCGTCGACCTCGAGTACGCCGAGAGTCGCAGCCGCTGGGAACGACTCTACGAGGCGACCCAGATCAAAGGGGACGGAGAAACCCACCCACTGCTTTCGCCCAACGACGAGCTCGCCGACTACGAGACCTGGGACAAGGGCAATCTCGACCTTAGCGAGGACAAGCAGCCCGAGATGCTCGAGTTCGAGTATGCCCGGTCTGCGCTCAAGAACGGGCTCGCGCTCGAAGCGAAGCTCGGCGTCAACCCCTACAAGTTCGGCTTGATCGGCTCGACGGACAGCCACACCGGCCTCGCTACCGCGGACGACGACAACTTCTGGGGCAAGACCTCATCCTCGGAGCCCAGTGCCGAACGCGCATCGCACCCGTTCGTCAAGAACCCGACGACCGGTAGGGTGATCATGGGATGGGAGACCATCGCTTCCGGCTACGCCGCCGTCTGGGCGAGGGAGAACACGCGCGAGGCGATCTGGGACGCGATGCAGCGCAAGGAGGCCTATGCCACCACCGGACCGCGCATGATCGTGCGCTTCTTCGGCGGCTGGGACTTCGAACCGGAGGATGCGCACACTCGCAGCCCAGCGATCGCTGGCTATACGAAGGGTGTGCCCATGGGCGGCGATCTGCGCGACGCACCCGCCGGCAAGCCAGCCAGCTTTCTCGTCGCTGCGTTGCGCGACCCCATCGGTGCCAACCTCGACCGCATTCAGATCATCAAGGGCTGGCTCGACGCCGGAGGTGAAGTACACGAGAAGGTCTACGACGTCGTCTGGAGCGACGCCGCTGGCCGCAAGCCCGACGCTGACGGCGTGCTGCCGCCGGTGAGCAGCACCGTGGACGTGGCCAACGCCACCTGGACCAACACCGTCGGTGCGCCGGAGCTGATCGCGGTGTGGCTGGATCCGGACTTCGATCCCGAGAGGAGGGCCTTCTACTACGCGCGAGTCATCGAGATCCCGACGCCGCGCTGGACGGCCTATGACGCAAAGTACTACGGCGTGAAGATGCCCGCTGAGGTTCCCATGACGGCCCAGCAGCGCGCCTACACCTCGCCGATCTGGTACACCCCATGAGTCGCGGCACCATGGCGAGTGGGCGAGCGGGAGGAAGAGCGGGAATGGACGCACGACGACACCTTATCGAAGTCCGGTAGCCTGGCACCGGCGGAACGGCAGGAGCATCCAGACAATTTCCGCAGTCGACCACGGCTTGGCTGAGTCGGGTCACACTCGCGTCGATGCGAATCAATCAATCCCGAACATCGATTCGAGGCAGCTATCGCGGTCGCGGCAGTCGTCGGCGACCAGATCGAGCGCTAGCCCAGACCCGTCGATGGCCATGAAGATCTCATACTCAGCGGTCGCACTGTCGGCGCAGCCGCCGGTGCCAATCCCCAGCGACTCGGTCGTGCCAATCTCCGCGAAGCATTCGATAAACCCCCCGTCGAAGTCGAGGTCGTCGACGTCGATGACCACAGCGGGGCACTCCGGTTCGTCGCCAGCCCGACGCTGCGGCGCCTCATGTGAGCACAGCCGCCCGTCGATCTCCTCGGCCACAATCTCGCCCTGGCAAGCGACGACGAGGCGGAACTCCGCCGCGGTGCTGCCGCTGCGCGTATCGACTTGGGCCGTGATCCGCGTCCTCTCGTTGGGGGCGAAGTTGGCCCGCCACACGTCGAACGACGGTTGGCCTTCGTCGCACGGGCGTACGGCGGCGCTTTCGATCCCCGGAGGACCGTCGCTGCCGCAACCGAGGACGGCGAACAACATTGCAAATGGGAGGAGGTTGTTTGGCTTCATTGAAGAGGCTCCTTTCTGGTTGAAGATAAAGGCGTACACGTCCTGCGTGACTGTCGTGCTCGTGATCGATTTGCCTATACCCACTCGTCGAGCGACCGGTTCGGATACTTTCTAGAGGCCGCTATTCAGAGCCGCCGACCGCGCTCGGAGCTGTCCGCGCGAGGTCGGCGAGCAGCGCTTCGGCGTCCTGGAGGTCCCTGTTGTGAGGGTCGACCAGGCCGCCGCAGTGCTGCTCGAGAACCAACCGAGCCTCGGTCGCGCGACCGGCGGCCTGCCAAGCGCGGGCCAAGCTGGTGGCGCCGCGCAGGGCGAGTGCCCGCTTCCCCGTTGCCGCAGCCAGTTCGACGGCGTGCAGTATGTACTGTTCGGCGTCCCGCCATCGCAGGTCTTCCGCCGTCCCGCGACGCCGGCGACGGCGGGTGGCCTCTGACGCAACATCGGCCGCCAGAAGTAGCTCGCCCTTGATCCGCCAGAGATCGGGCCAGAACAGATGATCGCGCGTCGACTCCGCGACCGCGAGACCGTCGTCGGCGACAGCGAGGCCAGCGGCGGTCGCTCCGACTCGGTAGTGTGCCTCCGCTAGAAAGCTCGCGATCGAGCCGAAACACGTCAGGAGATGCGTCGAGCGCATCGCCTCGCGCGCTTGTTCGAGTTCCGCAATGCCCTGCGCGGGCTCGCCCCGATCTGTGCGCGCCCAGCCGCGGTAGCCCAAGCATGGGCCGATCCACTGGGTTAGTCCGTGCTCGTCGGCCACCTCGAGGCCACGCTCGGCGTATGCGAACGCGTCCTCTGGACTGCGCAGGAGAACTGCGTGCATCGCCGCGAAGCACATCGCGCAGGCCACGGTGAACGGCGATTCGTTGTGATCCACAGCGGCCAGCACCGTCGCAATGACTGCCCTGGATTCCGCGCTCCGCCCGAGCATCCACAAGGCGACGGCGTACTGGGCTCTGGCGGAAATGACTGGGTCGGGGCCAAATCCCGTCAGCTCGTGCGCGCGGTCGCTTCGGTGTGCGGCACTGATCTGCTCGCCCAGCCGGCACGCCTCGACGCATTCCCCTCCGTTGAAAGCGACACGCAGCAGCGCTGAATCGGCGAGCAACCGGTGCCCGGGCGATCCCAGGCGGCGCGCCACGGCGTCCATCTCGGCGGCCAGCGC
>JBGTMF010000304.1:0-13621 GCA_041743795.1 Thermodesulfobacteriota bacterium
GTCGCCGCCGGCCGCCGCGTCGCCGGCGAGTCCGCCGCGCAACTCGAGGGTGCCACTGGTCACTGCCGATTCGACGAGATCGGTCGGACTGGGCGGGGTGGCGGCGAACAGCGGCGGCAGGTCGAGATCCTTCCACTCGAACCGACCTTTGAAGCCGGCGGGCTCGAGGCGAAACGTGCCGTCGATCGCGGCCGAACCCTCGCCGAGTTGCAGGCCGACCTTGCCCGTGGCGAGGTTGCCGGGTTCGCTCGACAAACCGTCGGCGTCGATGGCCACTGCGAGGGCGAGGGGGGCGCCGCGCGACTCGGCGCGGACTGTCGCATTCGTCAAGCGCACCGTCGCGACCTCCCACGACCAAGGAGGCGTTTCATCCGCATCCTCGCTCGCCGCGCCCGGCGCCGGCGCTTCATCGGGATTCTCGTCCGCTTCGGGATCTACATCGGGATCCGCGTCTGTTGACGTCATGGCTGCGGCGCCGCGCAGCAGCGGCAGCGGTTGCGGGGCCAGCGGATCGACCGCGAGCGACAGGCCGTCGAGTGAGATCGACGCCACCTGCGCATGGCGCCGCAGTAGATCCGCGCCGCCGACGGTGACGTCGAGAGTGTTCCACGCCAGCGCCGGCTCGGCGAGATCGGCTACGTGGACGGCGACCTCGCGCAGAGAGATCGTCCCGGCGATTCCGTGTTTCTCGGTTCCCTCGGAATCGTAGCGTAGGTCGAGGTCGAGCGTGCCGGCGAGTTGCTGCCATGGCAGCGCGGCGAGGTAGGGCAGGCCGTGTCGCAGCGGCAGGCCGACGACCCGCATCTCGCCGTGGATGCTGTGGCCGTCGACGAGTGGGGTGAACTCGATTCGCGCCGAGAGCGGGGCGCCGGACAGAGTCGCGTCGATGCGCAGCTCCGCCGCTTCCTCGTAGGTGCCGTGGTCGAATGTTGCGCGTTGAACGTGCAACTCTTTTACGTCGAGCTCGATCGCCTCGGCATCGGCGGCGCTGAAGTCCTGAAACTGAACTCCACCGGCGTCGATGATCAGCCGGTCGAGCGCGAACGTCCAGCTGGGTCCATCCGCGGCCTCCGTCGACTTTGCCGGCGGCGGTTCCGCAGTCGCTGGCGGCGGCGCAAGAGCCTCGGCCAGATTGATATCGCCGGAGGCCAATCTCTCGACATCGATGAATGGCTGATCGAGCCTCAGTTCACGGATGACGATCGCGCGCTTTGCGAGGTCCAACCAGGAGATCTGTGCATAGATACGGCGCCAGGCGAGGATCGGCTTCTCCGACCCTTCCTCCGGCAGAAGGCGCACATCGTCCAGTGCGACGCCGCCGAGCAGAAGCCACAGATCGATGCCGCCGAGTTGCACGTGACCGCGCATGGCGCTCGACGCCTGACTCTCCAGAAACGGGCGCAATCCGTAGGGAAGGGCGACGCGAATGGCGACCACCGTCGCGATCAGGGCCAACCAATACGGATGGCGGCGGAGAAAGCGCAGCCATCGCGGCCGGTGCCGGACTGGAGCCGTGTCGCCCGCCTCGCTTTTCGCAGGAAGATCCATGGGGAGACTTCAGGCTAACCGATCCCCTGCGGTCTGAGAACACGAGGCTCGGATGAAAATCAGAAAACTCAATCCAGTTGCACCTCGCCCGTCATCGGCACGAAACGTACGGGCAATACATTGCGTTCTGTGAAGCCGTCACTGGTGCGTTCGATCACCCGCAGTTCCTGATGGCGGGTACCGACGGGCACGATCAGACGTCCACCGACGGCGAGTTGCTGGCGTAGTGGTTCCGGCACACGAGGTGGCGCGGCGGTGACGAGAATGGCGTCGAACGGCGCCTGCTCCGGCCAGCCGCGGTAACCGTCACCGTGGCGCACGTGTACATTGGTGTAGCCGAGTCGCTGCAAAGTATGTCCGGCCGATGCGGCGAGCGGCGCGACAATCTCAATCGAATAGACCTCGTCGGCAATCTCCGCCAGCACAGCTGCTTGATAACCCGAGCCGGTGCCGACCTCGAGCACTTTCGAGTCGGCGCCGATGCTTGCCAATTCGGTCATCAGCGCGACGATGTATGGTTGGCTGATCGTTTGCCGGTGCGCGATCGGCAGGGGGAGATCGGCGTAGGCCAAACCGCTCGTTTCCGCGGCAACGAACTGATGGCGTGGCACCGATCGCATGGCGGCCAGAACGCGCTCGTCGCGGACGCCGCGGGCGCTGATCTGACGTGCCACCATGTCTTCCCGTTCGAACGCGCGAGCGATGGCGCCACCGCCGGATTCGTCGGGGGCCGGTGATTCACGCGGGCCGCACGATGTGCAGGAGCCGAGTAGGAGGGCGGCGATTGCGATGCCCCCGGATTTCAAGGTCGGTGTAAATTGCACGGTGCAGGGGAGAATAGCAGGTTCCGCTCAGAATCGGGACCAACCGGCAGAAATCGCTGGGAATCGGGGGAGTGGATTTGCCCTTGACCGAGGCGATTACTGCCCTCGGGAGAGCTTTCTGTTTCAAATGCGTATAAGTACTGATGTCATGGCAACTGTATTTTCTTGACAGAAGGTGTGGGCTACCGCTACTCGTCTGACTAGCGTTCTTCGTGCAGATCATTCCAAATTGGCAGTTCGTGCGCCTACTCGGGGGGAGCCTGGGCCGGTGCAGTCCGCAAATCGGTTTTCAGAGAGATGAAGGGGGGTCCCATGACGGGCCGAAGATCTTCGAGTGTTGTCCGGATTGGCTTGGGGTTGGCGGTTTGCGCCGCAATTTCCATGGCTGCGTCGAGTGGGTGGGCGCAGGGAATCTCCGGAGTCTCGGTGGCGAAGAACGCCGGGAACACCGCCGACTTCTTCGAGGACGGGATTACCGTCGGCGCGCAACGCCAGACGATTGCGGCGCTGCAGCCGGGCGGAAATGCTACTACCTTTACCGCTCGGTATTCCGAGATCGTGGCGACGGATACAGGTATCTATACCTCCCGAACTGAAACGCTGAACACCAATTACACGATCACGTTCACAGTGACGGCTCCGAGCACCTACAGCCTTACCGTCGACACGAGTCGCATTGGTGCCCTCACGCTCGTCGACGACGGCACAGGCAGCGCGACGGCCTCATTGGGCGCGGCGTCGGGTAGTCAGTCGGGAGGGGTATTGAGCAGCGGTGGGCTGGGCGTTGCGTCGGTCGCGACGCTGTCGGGTAGTGGCGGTGGATACACCCCCTTTTCTCAGAGCAACAGTGCGATCATCACGGGAGTCAGCAATGGGGTTCCCCAAGTTCATACGCTGACGTTCCTCTGGACCGCGACTTGTGTCAGCAGTGGTCCCTTCCCGGTCGGCATCACCGGTGGCGACGAGTGTTCCGTTCGCATGGGATTACCGGCAACCTTCGGTGGCCAGGATGTCGGGCTCTATCCAGGCGTTGGCAGCCGCGTGCAGGCCAACGACGGTCACTTCGTCACGGTGACGTTCTCCTCGCCTTGCGGTAACGGCACGGTGGAGCCATTGGAGAACGAGGAGTGTGACGAGGGAGCGCAGAACGGGACGCCTGGGTCATGCTGCAATGGCAACTGTACCCTCAAGGCAGCCGCCACCGGCTGCCGAGCCTCCGCGGGCGGTTGCGACGTTGCCGAGGAATGCGACGGGATCAACGGCGCCTGTCCGGCCGACTCGTTGGTTACGGCAGGCACGGTGTGCCGCGCCGCATCGACTGGTGAGGTTTGCGATATCGAAGAGGTTTGCGACGGTGTGAACGTCGCCTGTCCGCCCGATGCGGTCGAACCGGCCGGCACCGTCTGCCGCACCAGTGCGGGCGATTGCGACATCGAAGAGGTCTGCGACGGCGTCGGGACGTTCTGCCCGGTCGATGACGTGGAGCCGGCGGGGACGCTGTGCCGCGGCAGTGCTGGAATCTGCGACGTGGAAGAGCTGTGTGACGGCGTCGACGCAGAATGTCCGGCGGATGCCTTTGTACTGGCCGGAACCACATGCCGTCCGAGTACGGGTGACTGCGACGTCGAGGAGCAGTGTACCGGCACGGGAAGCCTGTGCCCGG
This sequence comes from Thermodesulfobacteriota bacterium, assembly GCA_041743795.1. Taxonomy (GTDB): domain Bacteria; phylum Desulfobacterota; class Binatia; order HRBIN30; family CADEER01; genus CADEER01. The sequence continues at coordinate 4,036 of JBGTMF010000304.1, forward strand.
CCGACGCGTTGGTCTCGGCGGGAACAGTTTGCCGCCCGAGTGCGGGCGATTGCGATGCCGAGGAGCAGTGTGACGGCATCGGCGACCAGTGTCCCGCGGATGCATTGGAGCCGGCCGGCACCGTTTGTCGCGCCAGCGTCGGTGCCTGCGACGTGGCCGACGAGTGTGACGGTGTCAGCGACCAGTGTCCGGCGGACGAGCTGGTTTCAGCAGGCACCGAGTGTCGCGCCAGCGCGGGCGAATGCGACGTGGCCGAGGAATGCGACGGCGTAGACGGAGTGTGCCCGGCGGATGGCTTCGTCGCGGATGGAACCGCGTGTACCGATGACGGACTGTTCTGTACCGGCGATGAGACCTGCCAGGGCGGCGCGTGTGTCGGTAGCGGCGATCCTTGTACCGTCGGGGTTTGCGAAGAAGACGACGACATCTGCTTCGAGGACGGCTGTACGACCGTGCCTCTGGCCTGTCGCTCTTCGCAGAAGTCCGTGATGGTCATTCGCGACAAGGCGAATGACGCCAGGGACACGTTGATCTGGCGATGGACGAAGGGTGAGTCGACGAGCTTTGCCGAGTTGAGTGATCCAACCAGCACGGCGAAGTACAACCTCTGTATCTATGCCGGCACGACGGCGGCGTTGGTAACTGAGGCCAGTGTGCTGCCGGGTGGCGCCAATTGGTCCGAGATCGGCAATGGCAAGGGGTACCGGTACAAGGACAACAACGGTACCGCGGACGGCATTACCCGGATGATCGTCAAGGCCAACGCCAACAATCGGGCGAGGGCGTTTGCCAAGGGCAAGGGAATCAACCTACCCGATCCGTCGCTGCCGTTGGCGCTGCCGGTTCTCACCCAGATGGTCAACCAGGAAAGTGGGATCTGTTTCGAGGCAACCTACAACGGCGGCGACATCAAGAAGAACGAGGCCGCGATGTTCAAGGCCAAGTCCAGTCTGCCGTAACTGTCGGTACGAATCGTTGGCAACAAAGCCCCGGTATCCGAAAGGATGCCGGGGCTTCGTTGTTCGGGCCACTCTCGCGCCGCTGAGGCAGAGAAGCGCAAGGTTTGGGCCTGGCGATCGTTGAAAACGTTGGCGGTCTGCCAGGTGGTCCGACGAATTTTCAGACCAGGCGCAGCGTGATGAGGAGGGCGGCCCCCCAAATCAGCATACTGGCACTGGCAGCCGTGAAGAGGCCCATTAACGGGACTCCCGGCAATCGGTCGAAACAAAGTTCAGTCGAAGGGGTCGTCCGGCGATCGATCATAGCCCAGGTTACTTGTGCCTGCGGTACGAATGCCGCGCGAAGCGCATCTGACGGGCTCGGGTATTGATCCCAAGAAGGGCGCCGCGAAATCCCGGGTGCGGTCAGCGCAAGGGGTCGCAAACTCCCCTCGTTAGCGGTCGCGATGATGTACTCTCGTGCGGTTGCGGTGTTGGCTTGCTCCATGATCCACCTCAGCTCTGTTGACGTATTGATAAAGCAAGGTCTGTGCCAGAACGGGGCGATTTGTCGGCAAGGGGTGTCGGCACGATGGCCGCCCCCGCAGTCTGTTATTGGAATGTACGAGATTGCCGTATTCTCGGATAATCATGAAAATTCGACACAAACTGCCGCCAGTTGCGTAGGTCATCGATTCAATTCAAATTGGGGCCGTGACCTTGACGCACGCTTCCCGGCTTCGGAGCTTCTTCGTGGTTCGAGAAGCGGGTAGGCCCGCGGACGCGGCAAATACCTGGCAGACGCGCTGTGGCTACCGAAGCTTGGCGATCGGGCTGGCATTCGGACTGTTGCTTGTGGCCCTCCCCGCCGCCGCACGTCCCGTCGCCGTGCCGTTGCGCCTGGACCATGACTTCCTTCGCCGCATGTTGCTCGACTACGTGTACACCGACGAAGGGGGTTCGACAGAGGCATGGAACGACGGGCGGGACTGCAACCAGCTCGTCCTATCCGACCCCTCGGTCGGCAGCCGCGACGGAAAATTGTTGGTGCGCACGGCGGCGCGAGCGCGGGTCGGGGCGTGGCTGATGAGTCGTTGCGTCTCGCTGCACGCTTGGGATGGGCGGATCGAGGTGCTCGAGGAGCCGATGGTCGATGCCGCGTCGCCGATTGTTCGCTTTCGCGTCGTCGACTCCCAGATTGAAGGCGTGTCTGGTGGGAAGGGGTTGACCGGAAACCTATGGGACATCATCAAGTCGCATGCGCATCCCCGGTTGGAGGAGTTCACCGTCGATCTACGCGGACCTCTGAACGAACTGAGCGAGGTGTTGCCGTTGTTTCTGCCGCAAACGGACGTGTCGCGGACCCGGCTTCTGCTCAATTCGCTGGCGATCGATTCGGCGCGGGTCGACGACGACGGACTCGAGGTAGTGCTGCGTATGGATCTGACGGAACACTTGCAGCCCGAAGCGCCCGACCCGCTCGCCGCGGCCGAGCCGCGCGCTGAGCCGACGCTTACCGCCGAGGAATTGCAGCGGTGGGATGCTGCCTGGCAACGGTGGGATGCGTTCTTGACCTTCGTCGTCTTGCGCCTGGCGCAGACTCCGCACAGCGAGCGCCAGATTCAGGAGTTGCGCGAAGTGTTCCTGTCGGCGCGCTACGATCTCGCGGCGGCGTTGACCGGTCCGCCGAGTCCGACCGGCGATCCGGTGCGGCGATTGTTTCTGCGCAGCTGGACCCGCTTGCGGCCGCTGTTGCGAGAATTCAGCGTCGGCCTGCCCGGCGAAGCCGCGGTGCGATATCTCAGTTTGATCGCAGCGGCCGACGCCCTGCAGGCGATCGACGACATCGGGCCTGAGGTTGGCGTCGAGATCTCGGCCGAGGGGCTTCGCCGAATGGCCCGGTTACTCGATCCGGGGGCCGACGATCCGCTTCACTACGACACGGATGTCGATCCGGAGCTACGCCGCATGCTGGGTATGGGGACGCCGTTGCCGGTGCCGACGGAGCCGCCGGCGAGCAGCTGGGGTAGCTGGTTGGTTCCCCGCGCATGGGCGGCCGACGATGAAGCGGCAGAGCTGTCCGCCAGACTGCGGCAGTGGGTCCCCACGCGTGACGACCTGGCGCAGTACCTTCCGCTGGCGTTGCGAATTCTCGAGTTGGCGAAAGAGAAGACATTGGCAAAGAGGGAGTTGGCGGCGGAGTACCAGCCGCTGTTCCGATCACTGTTGTTGGCGGCGGCCTGGCAGGAGAGCTGTTGGCGCCAGTTCGTCCGCAGCAAAGGCACGGTGACGACGTTGGTCTCGTCCGCCGGATCACTAGGGATGATGCAGATCAACCAGCATGTCTGGCGCGGCATCTACGATGTCCGCTGGTTGCGCGACGATATCGGGTACAACGCCAACGCCGGCGGTGAGATCATGCTGCACTACCTTCTCGATTACGCGATCAAGAAGGGCGAGCATACGCAGACCGGCAATCCCGACAGTTTGGCGCGAGCCTCGTATGCGGTCTATAACGGTGGCCCGGGCCATCTGCGCCGCTACCGCCAGCCGCCGAAGAATCGCCATCTGCGCGAGATCGACGAGGCCTTCTGGAAGAAGTACCGCGAAGTGAAAGACGGCAACGATCTGGCGGTGCGCCAGTGTTATGGCTGAAGCGGGTCGCTGATCGGCCTTCTGGCAGACGGTGATGGAAAGCGGCCCGCTCCTCGAAGTCCGCGATCTGACCGTGTCGTTCCGCGGTGAGGCGGGAGCACTGCGGGCGGTCGACGGCGTCAGCTTCGACGTGTGGCGCGGCAAGACTCTCGCCTTGGTCGGCGAGTCGGGTTGCGGCAAGACCGTGACCGCGTTGTCCATCTTGCGTCTCTTGCACGGATCGAGCGGCTCGATCGAAAGCGGCGCGGTTCTCTTTGCCGGCACCGATCTCACCGCGCTCTCGGCGGCGGAGATGCGGCGTGTACGGGGCGATCGAATCTCGATGATCTTCCAGGAACCGATGACGGCGATGAACCCGCTCTTCACGGTCGGCGCACAGATTTCGGAGGTCTTGCGCATCCACCGCCACCACTCGCGTTCGGCGGCACGCGAGGCATCGATCGCGCTGCTGCGCAGCGTCGGGATTGCCGAGCCCGAGCGGCGTATCGACGAGTATCCCTTCCAGTTTTCCGGCGGCATGCTGCAGCGGGCGATGATCGCCATGGCGCTGGCTTGTCAACCCGAGCTCTTGATCGCCGATGAACCGACGACCGCTCTCGACGTCACCATACAAGCGCAGATCCTCGATCTCATACTCGAGTTGCAGCAGTCGTTGGGCACGTCGATCCTGCTGATCACGCACGACCTCGCTGTCGTGGCGGAAGCGGCGGACGAGGTAGCGATCATGTACGCCGGGCGGATCGCCGAACGCGGGCCGACGATGGATGTGTTGGCCGATCCGCGACATCCCTACACCCAGGGGCTGATCGCCTCGATGCCCGGTCCGGACGACGATAAGACCAGGCCTTTGGCGGCGATTCCCGGCTCGGTGCCGACGCTGGGGCAGATGCCGCAAGGCTGCCGGTTTCACCCGCGCTGCGCCTACGCGGAGGAGGTGTGTCGCACCGCGGTGCCGGCACTCGAACCGTTCGCTCCGAATCGAGAGGTTTCCTGCCATCTGGCGGCTGCGATTCACGAGCTCCGCCAGCGCGATGCGGGGGGTACGATCGGATGAGTGTGTTGCTGGAGGTGCGAGACCTCCGTATGCACTTTCCGATTCTCGGCGGGGTTTTCCGGCGACAGATCGGCACGGTATTCGCGGTCGACGGAATCACCTTCTCGGTACGCAAAGGCGAAACCTTCGGCATCGTCGGCGAATCCGGCTGCGGCAAGACCACCCTGGGCCGTACGATCGTTCGCCTCCACCAGCCGACGGCGGGAGTGATTCGCTTCAAGGGCGTGGCGATCGAGGGTCTCAGCGGCGCCGAATTGAAGCCGTTCCGACGCGAACTGCAGATGATCTTTCAAGACCCTTACTCGGCGCTGAATCCACGCCTCACCATCGGCAAGGCGCTCGCCGAACCGCTGTTGATCCACGAACGCCTGACGGCCGGGCAGCGCCGTAAAAGCGTCGAGGAAGTGCTCCGACTCGTCGGGTTACAGCCCGACGACCTGGACAAATTCCCGCACGAGTTCAGCGGCGGTCAGAGGCAGCGGATCGGCATCGCGCGGGCCCTGGTACTGGAGCCGAGCCTCGTCGTCGCCGACGAGCCGGTTTCGGCGCTCGATGTATCGATTCAGTCCCAGGTGTTGAATCTCATGGTCGAACTGCAACAGCGCCTGTCGCTCACCTACATCTTCATCTCGCACAATCTGACCGTGGTGAAGTACATCGCGGACCACATCGGCGTCATGTACCTCGGCCACCTCGCGGAGCTGGCGACCTCCCGCGATCTGTACGGACACCCGCGCCATCCCTACACCCGAGCGCTGATTGCCGCGGCGCCGTCGTTGCATTCGAAACGGCGAACCCAGCGGGGAGCGATGCCAACTGGTGACGTGCCCAGCCCACACCGGCCGCCGCCCGGCTGCGTCTTTCATCCCCGTTGCCCGCACGCCAGGGAGGTGTGCCGGGTCGAGGTCCCGCGGCTCCGCCCCTATGCGGGCGAGGGGACGCATCTCGTGGCCTGCCATCTTGCCGAAGAGATCTGAGCCGATGGATTGGAGAGCAGGGGTGGCACGCTGGTTCGTAGGTCTGGCGCTGGCGACGATCGCCGGCTGTGCCGGACCAGGAGAGCCGCGCACGCCGGATGACGGCGGCCTCAAGATCCTGCGCATCGCCCGTCGCAACGAACACAAATCGCTCGATCCCGCTGGACAGTTCGACTCCGCATCGGCGCAGATCGTCGCCAACGTCTACGACACCCTTCTCGAGTACGACTACCTGAAGCGGCCCTACCAGTTGGTTCCCGGGCTGCTCGAGCGCATGCCTGAAAAGCAGGAGGACGGCGTCACCTACCTCTTCACTCTGCGGCGGGGCGTTCGTTTCATAGACGACGAGGCATTCACGAACGGGGTGGGCCGGGAAGTAGGCGTCGACGACGTCATTTACTCGATCAAGCGATTTGCCGACGCGAACATCAACGTCAAGAGCTACATCTTGATGCAGGGAGTCATCGCCGGGCTGGACGAGTTCCGCCAGAAAACCCGCACGCTCGGGCGTGCCATCGACTACGACGCGCACGACGTCGAGGGGCTACGGCGCCTCGACGAGTATCGAATGCTGGTGCAATTCACCGGCGAGAATCCCCTCGCCCTCTACCCCCTCGCGGCGTCGCCGATGTCGATCGTCGCCCGCGAGGCAGTCGAGTTCTACGGGGATGCCATTGCGCAACATCCCGTCGGCACCGGGCCCTTCCTGCTCCGCACCAACGATCGTCGGGGGACGATGGTCCTGGCGAAGAACCCCAATTACCACGGACGATACCCGCGCCAGGGCGAGTCGGGAGATGCGGACCGCCGACTCCTCGTCGATGCCGGTAAGCAGTTGCCGCTGATCGATGAGGTCCACCTGCCGCTCATCGAGGAGTCCCAGCCCGCGATGCTGCGTTTTCGCAAGGGCGAGCTCGACCTGCACACGGTCGATCGCGACAACTTCATCAAGATGGTGCACCGGGACGAAGGCGGTCGTTTCCATCTGAAGTCGCCCTATAGCGAGCAGTTTCTCATGTTCGCCGAAGAGGCGCTGACGTGCGAGTACATTGCCTTCAACATGAACGACCCCCTGGTGGGCCAAAACCGCGCGCTGCGTCAGGCAATAGCGTATGCGCTCGATGTCGACGCCTTCATCGAGGTGATGTTGAACGGTCGCGCCGAGCGGTTGGCGACCATCGTGCCTCATCCGATCGCCGGCAGCGAGCGCGACATCGCGATCGAGTACTACACATACGATCCAGCGAAAGCGAAGGCCAAGCTCGCCGAGGCGGGGTTTCCGGAGGGTGTCGGTTTGCCGCCGATTCAGTTCGATTTCCGCAGTACCGCGAAGGAGGCGAGACAGGGGTTCGAATACGTGCGCCACGAGTTGGCGATGGTAGGTATCAAAGCGGTCGCCCGTTTCCACACATTCTCCGCGTACTTGCAGCGAATCGAATCGGGCAACTTCCAGGTGGGGAACTCGGGATGGTTCGCCGACTACCCCGACGCGGAGAACTTCTACCAGCTGTTGTACGGCAAGAATCGACCACCCGGACCCAATATGGGTGCGTTCTCCCACCCGGAGTACGACCGCCTGTACGAGGAGACGCGATTCATGCCGAACGGACCCGAGCGCTTCGCCCTGTTTGAACGTATGGCGATGATCGTGCGAGACGAGGCGCCAGTGGTCCTGCGTTTCAACCGCCTCGATTTCGGGATCTACCAGAAGCGGTTGCGCAATGTCACCGGCCATATGATGAACGACGCGCCGTACAAGTTCTTCAACCTCGACCTCGGGGAGTCCGGGCAGGAATGATCGCCTACATCGCGCGCCGCCTGTTGCAGTCGATTCCGATCGTGTTCGGTGTCGCGTTGCTCGTATTTCTCTTGTTCTCGACCGTCGGTGAGGACCCGGTGCGGGCGGCGTTGGGCTCGCATGCGACTCAGGAGTCCATCGACGATCTGCGTCAGCGCTGGGGACTGGACCAACCATTGCCGGTCCAGTTCGCCGATTTCCTCCGCCAGATCGCCACCCTCGACTTGGGAGAGTCCTACAACTCGGGCGAGAGGCTGACGAAAATCTTTCGGCGCGGCGCCATGGTGTCGCTCTCGCTCACCGTCCCGCCATTCATCATTGGAATTCTGGTCAACATTTCGATCGCGCTGCTCATCGCGTACTTTCGCGGCAGTTGGTTCGACCACCTCGCCACCGTCGTCTTCGTCGGATCGATGAGTGTGTCCTATCTCGTCTACATCATCACCTTCCAGTATGTGTTTGCCTTCCAGCTCGATTGGTTTCCGATCAGTGGCTACGAGCGCGGCCCCGCGTCGCTTCCGTACCTGGTTCTTCCCTGGATCATCATCGTCGTCGTTTCAGCGGGGCCGGACATTCGCGTACTGCGAACCGTCTTCCTCGAGGAGACCCGTGCCGATTACGTGCGCACGGCGCACGCCAAGGGAGCCAGCGAGCGCGTCATCCTGTTTCGGCACATTCTGAGAAACGCAATGATTCCCATCCTCACGCAATGGGTGACCTCGGTGCCCTTTCTCCTTCTCGGTGCGTTTCTCATGGAGCGGTTCTTCAGCATCCCGGGACTCGGCGACACGTTGATCAACGCGATCCATACCGGGGATCGTCCGATCTTGATGAGCCTGACGGTGTTGATCGCCATTGCTTACTCGTTGTTCAACCTTCTCACCGACGTGCTGTACGCCTACGCCGATCCGCGGGTGAAACTGTCATGAGCGCCTCGGCGACCGAACGCCCGAACACTCGGCCCGACGAGGGAAGTCTCGGGCGCCGGGCCTTTCGCATACTGCGGCGCAATCCCTTTGCGTTGGGATGCCTCGGCGTCGTGATTGTGTATGCGCTGGTAGCGGTGGCCGGCCATCTCGGCTGGCTACCGGAATTTCAGGAGCGCGTCGGGGGCTCCTACGAGCCACCGTCCTGGGATCTTCCGCGAATTCTCGGCACCGATATTTTTGGTCGCTCGGTGCTCTATAAGGTGTTGGTCGGAACCCGGACCGCCATGACCATTGGCTTCGTGGTCGCGGCGATTTCGATCCCCATCGGGCTCGGGCTCGGTGCCGTCGCCGGCTATTACCGCGGTGTGGTCGATGTCGTCGTCGTCTGGCTCTATTCGGTCATCACATCGATTCCGTCGATCCTCCTCATCATTGGTATCTCGCACGTGCTCGGCAAAGGGCTGCTTTCGGTGTGCCTGGCGCTGGGATTCGTCGGATGGGTCGGCCTCTGCCGCTTGGTGCGAGGCGAAGTGATGAAGCAAAAGAGCCGGGAGTACGTGCTGGCCGCCCGGCTGATCGGTGCGAGCGACGCCCGCATCATCTTTCGCCACATTCTGCCGAACGTAATCCACCTGCCGATCGTCACCGCCTCACTGGCCATTCTCGGCGCGATCAAGTCCGAGGTGATCCTGACATTTCTCGGGGTGGGAATTCAGGACGGGGACAGCTGGGGTACGATGATTCAGGATGCTACCGGCGAGCTTGCCCAGGGAATCTGGTGGCCGCTGGCCGGCGTAACCGTGGCGATGTTCGTGATCATCTACGCTCTGAACGTCAGCGGCGATGCTCTGCGCGACGCCCTCGACCCGAAGCTCAGATAGTTGGTGCGGGCAACCGCTCGGCAACCCCCTCTACGATGGGTCGTGCGACTCCAACCGCGGCTCGTCGGCTCCGATGATCCGCACGCGCCCGTGCGAATCGACCTCGAAGTCCTTCAGGCGGCGCAGGCGGGTGACCAGGCGCGGTGAGTTGGCTGGCCGGGAATAACCTTCTCGCTTCAGGGCGCTCTCCAGGATATCCAGATTGACCCAAGGGCTCGGCCGTCCATCGGCCAGTCGCTGGACCAGGTCGACCATTTGGTCTCGGCTGGCACCGTGCGGCTCGATGGCCGCATTCGCCGCCATCTCAGTGCTCGCGGCGCGTCGCGGTGGAGCTGCGGGCGCGGTGGCGGCGGC
>JBGTMF010000305.1:0-4325 GCA_041743795.1 Thermodesulfobacteriota bacterium
CGACGATCTCGTGCCCGGGGCAGACGGAAGGCGGCGCCCCGGCGCCGCCGAACCAGTGAAGGTCGCTACCGCATATGCCACAGGCGGCGACCCGGACAACCGCTTCGCCCGCAGACGGCCGAGGTTCGTCGACGGGACGGACGACGATCTCCCCCGCCCGCGCGCAGTACGCCGCCAGCACCGGACTGTTAGCCTAGCAACGATCGGACCGAAGCGGGCATTTCCTCGGCGACGCGGACGATCGGAATACCCGTCTGCGTGTTGTGGTGCATCTCGCGCACCGCACGCGGAAGGTCGTCGAACGAGTAGACCTCTTTGTGCACGGTCGGCTTGAACACCGAACCGTACAGCTCGGTGGCGGCACCGCAGCCATCGATGGTCTCGTAGTGCGTGTGATCGAGAGTTACCTGCTTGACGGAGAGGAGCGCGGAGTCGTAACCGATCTTCTGGCCCAACTGCCAGCCGGCGCTGACGTTGACACCCTGCCGAGCCAGAGCCGTGAGCCCGGCCGGGAACACCGCGCCGCGCAACAGATCGCAGACGATGTGCATGCCGCTGCCGGCGGTTCGCTCCTTGACCTCTTTGGAGAACGCCTTTGTATCGTCGCCGCTGGCGAAGCGGTTGAACTTCTTCTGATCGATCGGCTGGATACCCATCCCAGCCAGGTGCTCCCGGCGCTCCGGACTGCCGGAGCAAAAGAACGCTTCATGCCCCTCGTGCCGCGCCAGCATGAGGAACAACTCGGAAACGCCGCCGCCGAAACCGAGAACATTCATTCGCGCCAATTTCTCGCGCGACACCTTGATACGGAAGATCGCCTCGGCGCGGCGCCACATGTGGTACGCCGTCGGTGCGCGCAGCGGCAGCGCCGCGATCTCCCACAGGTTCAATCCACAATCGAGCGGCGCCGCAATGATCTGCCAGTCGCCAACTACCGCTTCACGTCCGTACCAGCCGATCGACTCGGGCTGATCGTAAGCCCAGATCCGCGCGGGATAGCCGTAGATGTCCGGCTCACCATTGCAATGCGTGACGACGACGTCTCCGGGCGCGAAGCGGGTGACCTGATCTCCGACTTCGGTCACCTCGCCGACGGCACTGTTGCCCGGATAGATCTTGCCCCCCCGCAATTGGGTGATGTTGACCGTATCGGCAAGCACCGCGTGATCGATGTTGTGTTCGACCGAGACCGCGAGAATCTTCAAGTGAACATCTCGCGGTCCCAATGGGCGGAGTTCGAGTTCATCCAATTTGATGACGTTGGCGGCATCGAAGACGTTGAGGTCGTCGTTGACTCGCCGTCGCTCGGCCTGGATCGCTTCTGCGGTTATCGCGTATGCTGCGGGCATGGTGCTCCCTCCTTTGAAACGTCGAGAAGCTAGCCGATCACCCGTAGCGCTTCAATCGCCCCGCACTTCGAGCGGTCATCGACGTCGCTGGCACCGCGCCGCCACCCCGCGGAGCAGGGGCGACGCCGGTTGATGGCGGCCCTCCTCGGCGTTACCGCCGTATTCGTCGCCCTTCTCTTTCTCGGCAAACGCGCGCGCGCGCTGCGCGCCGCGGTGAGGGGCTCCGGAGGTACTCCGGAAACCGCCATCGCGATCGCCAACTTCGGCGAAATCGACGACGCGATCGCTGGGCAACGCTGCGAGTGCCGCGGCCGCTTCCTACTTCGCGGCGAGGGCCCGGTAGCCGCCTATGATCAGCTTCGCCAGGTTCACATCGAGTGCCGCGAATGTGGCCGGGACCGCCGCCTTTTCTTCGACCTGACGCAGACCGACGGCGGGAGGTTTTGAAGAATGACGTTTGAGGAACCGCGCAACAACGCGTAGACTAGCGACTTTCCGTGATCAGCGATGCCTCGAACCCCTCCCCCCATCCTCCTCCTCCAGCGAGCACGGCGAGCCGCCCGGATTTCCCTGGTCGCGGCGACCTGTGCATTTCCTTGGGCCTGTACCCCGGCGCCGGATATCCCGCAGCCGCGCAAGATCGTCGATCTCTCGCCGGTCATCACGCCCGATCTCAACGTGCGCCGACTCGGCATCCGGGCGCTCGAATTCCTCGCGACCGACGGCCGCGTGCGCACGGCGTCGGTGCTGCCGCAGCAGGCGCGCATGGCCTTTGGGCTCGACGAACTGCAGCTGATGTCACACACCGGCGCCTATCTCGACGCGCCAGCGCGCCTATTGCGCGGCGGCGAGCCACCGTCGCGGATCAGTCTCGACAAGGTGTACGGCCGCGCCCACGTCAGCGACTTGCGCTGGCACAACCGGCACTCGGCCATCCAGATAACCGATCTCGAACTGAACCCGCCGCAGGCCGGCGATATCGCAATTCTCATCATCGGCTATGAACCCCCTGCCGCCGAAGACTGGCCCCGCTACGCGCCCCTGTCCGAACAGGCCGCACTATGGCTGGTCGCCAAGGGGGTCAAGGCGATTGCCACCGACATGCCTTTTCTGTCGCGCCTCGACGACGTCGCCGACCGCATGGCCAAGGGCCAACCACCCGAGGTAGTGTGGGCGGAGTACCTTCCGTTCTTCCAGAACGAGATCCCGGTGATTGCGGGCCTGACGCGACTCGATGCCATCGCCAAGGAGGAACACGTCGTCTTCCTCGGATTCCCGCTTGCCCTCGCCACAGGCAATGGCGCGCCGATGCGTGCGGCGGCTCTCGTCTACTGAGATCGACTGCCCCCTACGCCGTGGCCAACGGCGGCAGACCGCTCAGAGCGTGCGCAGCAGCTGTCCGTTCTGCGGGTCGTCTTCCTCACCCGGGTCGGCCTTGCGGTACTCCCGCGCCGTGATGTCGGTAGGCACCCCATCCTGCGATTCCACAGCCGCCGCGAGAAGCTCGGCGTCGACGAAGTCCAGCCAGCCGCGATCCCGCAACAATCGGGTCGCCTCGCTGTGCAGCCCGGGCAGCAAAGTGTAGATATCCGGGTGAACTTCGATAAAAATCCGTCCGCCGCGCGCCCCCAGTTTGACAGGTTGGTAGATGAACTCGCCCGGACTGCCGACGGGAATTCTCGAGAACAGCCTTTCGATGTCTTCGGGATATAATCGCACGCAGCCATGGCTGACCTGCATACCGACGCCGTACGACTTGTTGGTACCGTGGATACGATACCCGGGCATGGTGAGCTCCAGACGATACTTGCCGAGCGGGTTGCGCGGATCCCCGCCCGGAATCGCCCGATCGTACAAACCCTTCTCGCGGATTCGCTCTTCGCGAATCGACTCCGGGATCACCCACTGCGGGTTCTTCGTCTTGCCGACGACCTTGAATTGTCCCTTCGGCGTGCGCCAGTCGTCACGACCAAGACCGACGGGGTACGTCTTCACCTGCCCCCCGGCCTTCGGGTCGCCAAAGAAGTAATAGAGCCGCATTTCGGGGATGTTGACGATCAGGCCCCGGGTCTCACCTTCCGGCAGCACCCACTCGGTTGCCAGAAGGATCGAAGGTGCGCGTTCCGGAAGCCACGGGTCGATACCCCGGTTGGCCCCTTCGATCTCGTTGTAGCCGAGGCCGTAGAAGCGCGCGATGTCGAGGAACGTGTCGCCCTGTTGCGCGACATAGTGACGACGACCGCCGATCAACGTGTTGTCTTGCCGGAAGTCACTGTGGCGTCCGTAGTCGTAGAGGACTTCAGAGCTGGCTCGGCGGTAGAAATCGTCCTCCGAATAGCGCAGGGCGGATTCGCCCCCCTCGTCAATGGCAAAGGCGGACGCACTCGTCAGGAACAACGCCAGCAATAAGTGTCGCATCGTCGTTTTCACAACTCTAGATGGAAGCATAAAACCCCCGCTGCCGCTACTACAGGGCAGGACATCGTTCGATTGTATTAGCCGCTAGCGATCCGCATTCATCAATGCGGAAGCTACTCGGACGGCGTCGCGAGTGGCGGCGACATCGTGCGTGCGGACGATCGCGGCACCGTTGGATAGGGCGACCGCGGTCGCCACCAGCGATCCCGCCAGCCGCTCCTCCGGGTCGCTTCGACCGGTGAGTTTCCCGATGAAGGACTTGCGCGACACTCCGACGACGATTGGGTACTCCAGATCGCGCAATCTGTCGAGATCGCGAAGCACCGCACAGCTGAACTCGAGCGCGGACCACTCCGTTTGCGTGTAGAATCCGATGCCCGGATCGATGGCGATGCGATCGGCGGGAACACCGGCGCTGGCAGCGCGTTCGAGCGCCGCCAGCAGGTCGCCGCGAACCCTTTCAATCGGCGTCGCTCCCACCTCTGGATCGGCCGAGCCAGGAGCCGCCATCAGCACGAGCCCACCGGCCGCGGCGGCCGCCGATGCCATTCCCGGCAC